>JAFAWR010000345.1 GCA_019241635.1 Solirubrobacterales bacterium | reverse complement strand
GTTCGGAGCGTCGATCGCCACCGGCCTGATCAACGGCACGATGGTTCGGCTGGGGCGGTTCACCCCGGTGGCCGCCACGCTGGTCACCTATATCGGCCTGCAGGGGATCTCCTTGCTGCTCAGACCGTTCCAGGGCGGGATCATCTCCTCGAGCGTCATCAACTTCATCTCGACCAACCTGGGCACGATCCCGGTGGCGTTCATCGTCGCGGTCGTGCTCGCCGTGGTACTCGAGCTGTGCCTGCGCTACACGCGGTGGGGGCTTTCACTGCGCGCCGCCGGCTCGCGCGAGGAGTCGGCTCACCGGCTCGGGGTGCCCGTCGGGCGAACGATCGTCGGGGCCTACGTCGCCAGCGCGGCCTTAACCTTCCTGGGCGGGGTGATGCTGATGGCCCAGATCGGGGTGGGCGATCCCACCCAGGGAGTCACCTACACCTTGGCCAGCATCACCGCCGTGGTCCTGGGCGGCGCCAGCCTGTTCGGCGGGCGGGGATCGTTCATCGCCACGCTGCTCGGCGCGGCGCTGCTCGAGGAGACGATCAACGCGACAACGTTCCTCAACCTCAGCCAGGCCTGGCAGTACTGGTTCCAGGGCATCTTCGTGCTGGTCGCCGCGGTCGCCTACACCCTGATCCGCAGGCGCGGGAAGCTGGTGGCGCGGTGAGCGAGAACGAGCTGGCGGGCAAGGTCGCTCTGATCACCGGGGCCGGCAGCGGGATCGGTCGCGGGATCGCCACGGTGCTCGGACGCCGGGGCGCCGAGCTCGTGCTCACCGATCTCGACGAGGCCAAGGTGAGAGAGGCGGCGAGTGATCTGGGCGGCACGGCGCTGCCCCATGACGTGACGAGCTGGACCTCGTGCCAGGAGGTCGTAGGGCGTGTGCTCGATTCGCATGGGCGCATCGACGTGCTCGTCAATAACGCCGGCGTGTCGCGCAGCGTGCCGTTCCATGAGCTCGACGAGGCCGAGTGGGACCGAGTTCACAATGTCAACGTCAAGGGCGTGTTCCTCACCACACGTGCCGTCGTGCCGCACATGATGGAGCGGAGAGGTGGATCGATCATCAGCATCTCCTCGATGGTTGGCAAGGAGGCGATACCGCTGTTCGTCCACTACAGCGCGTCGAAGTTCGCGGTCATCGGCCTCACCCAGGGCCTGGCCAAGGAGATGGCTCCCTATGACGTCCGAGTGAACGCGGTGTGCCCCGGCGTGGTGCGCACGCCGCTGTGGGAGCCGCTGCTTAAGCAGCTGTCCGCCGCCAAGGGGATCACGCGCGGGGAGGCGTGGCAGGAGTTCGTCGACGGGATCCCGCTCGGCCGCCCCCAGGAGCCCGAGGACATCGGCGAGGCGGTGGCTTTCCTGGCCTCCGAGCGTGCCCGCAACATGACCGGTCAGGGCATCAACGTCACCGGTGGGATGCAGCTCCATTGACACCGGCAGAAAGGAGATCGAAAGTGAAGGCGCTGGTGTTCGAGGAACCGGAACGAGCCGTGGTGACCGAAGTGGAGGAGCCGCAGATCGGCCCCGACGAGGTGCTTGTGCGCTCGCACGCGGTCGGTATCTGTCACTCCGATTTCGAGCTCCTCGCGGGTCACTACATCATCCCGGTCTCGTATCCGATCATCCCGGGCCACGAGTGGGCGGGTGAGGTGACCGAGGTGGGCAGCGCGGTGGCCGGCCTCTCTCCCGGCGATCGCGTGGTCGGCGAGTGCGTGGTCGGTCCGGGCGGACGCGATCACTTTGGCTTCTCGATCAGCGGCGCCAACGCCGAGTACTTCCGCGCCCGGGCGGAGTGGCTGCACGTCCTGCCCGAGGAGCTGTCCTACACCGCCGGTGCGCTGGTCGAGCCCTTCTCGGTCGCCTACAGCGCCACCCACGCCGCCGGCGGTCTCGACCCGAGCGACCGCGTCGCGGTGATCGGCGGCGGCCCGATCGGATTGCTGTGCGTGGCCGCGGCGGCGGCCCACAACGCCACGGTGACGCTGGTCGAGCCCCAGCAACCGCGGCGCGCCAAGGCGCTCGACCTCGGCGCTCGGCACGCCCTCGATCCTGGTGCCCATGACTTCGCGGAGGCGGTCGCCGAGCTGACCGGCGGCGCGGGCTTCGACGTCGTACTCGAGGCCGCGGGCGCTCCGGCGGCGATGGCCTCCGCGCTCGAGCTTGCCGGGCCCAGCGCGCGCATCGTCTTCATCGGCATCGACGTCGGCTCCTCGGCGCCCGCCCAGCTCGGCCTGATCCAGTCCAAGGCGCTGCGCATCCGCGGGATCATCGGGTCGGCCGGACTGTGGCCGAAGACCATTCGCTTCCTGGCCAGCGGGGTGGTCGACCCGAGCATGATCGTCACGGCGCAGTTCCCTCTGGATGGCGCCCTCGACGCGCTCGAGGCCGCCCAGGACACTGCCCGCAACGTCAAGGTCCACATCCAGATCGGATGAGAGCAGCGGTCTACCACGGCCCGGGCGACGTCCGGATCGAATCGTTGCCCGATCCGCCTCCCGCCCGCAGCGGCGATCTGATCATCGAGGTGGCGCGGGCCGCGATCTGCGGCACGGACTCCTCGGAATGGGTCCACGGGCCGCTGCTGGCTCGGCCTCCGGTGGTCCTCGGGCACGAGTTCGTCGGCCGGGTGGTCGAGGTCGGGTCTGAGGCGGGTGGCTTCAGCGTCGGCGACCGCGTGGTGAGCGGCGCCGGCATCTCCTGCGGGCGGTGCGAGTGGTGCCTGACCGGGCGCACTAACCTGTGCGCGTCCTACGAGACGCTCGGGCTGCATCTCGACGGTGGTCTGGCCGAGTATGTGCGCTCGCCCGGATTCGTGTGCCGGCGCGTGCCCGACGGGGTGGGCGACGACGCGGCGGCGATGGCGCAGCCGCTGGCGGTGGCGCTCCACGCCGTGCGGCGCAGCGGGCTCGAGCCTGGGCAGGCGTGCGCGGTGATCGGCGTGGGTGGGATCGGCGCGTTCATCGTCGCCGGGGCGGCGGCCCGTGGCGCCGCTCCGCTGATCGCTCTCGACATCGACGATGCGCGACTCGCGACCGCCCGGCGTCTCGGCGCGACGGTCACCGTGAACGTCAGAGAGCGCTCGCTGCCGGATGCGATCCTCGAGCAAACCGACGGCGAGGGGGCTCACGTCGTGATCGAGGCCTCGGGCACGGCAGGCGGCCCGGCCGCGGCGCTCCGCGCGGCCCGTCGCGGTGGCCGGGTGCTGATCGTCGGGCTCCAGTCGGCGCCGCGCGAGCTCGACCTGTTCTCGTTCACCGTGCGCGAGGTCGACCTGGTCACCACGCTCGCCCACGTGTGCGACGCCGACCTGCCGCATGCGCTCGCGCTGCTCGACTCGAGCGACCTGGCCGAGGCCGTGCTCGATCGGGTGATCGCGCTTGAAGACCTGGTGGCGGACGGGATCCGCCCGCTGGCCGAGGGATCGGCCCGGGGCAAGATCGTGGTGGCGCCGTGATGAAGGCGATGCACCACGTCGGCATCACGGTCTCCGATCTCGAGCGCGGGATCGACTTCTACCACGGGGTGCTCGGCCTGGGCTTCGCAGCCGAGCCGAGCCCAGTGTTCGACGACCCGGCGCTCGGGCCTGCGGTCGGCGTCCCGGGTGCCGCGCTCCGGCAGGTGTCGCTCGCGCTCGCAGACGGGATCCTCGAACTGCTCGAGTACACCCGCCCCGCGTCACCAATCGACGCACCGCTGGCCCAGAACGCGCTCGGCGCCCAGCACGTGGCGTTCCTGGTCGACGACATCGGTGCCGTGAAAACGGAGCTGGAGGCGAAGGGCGTTCGCTTCTACAGCGACGTCAACGCGGTCGACGAGGGTGTCCTGGCCGGCTGGCGATGGGTGTATTTCTCCGATCCGGACGGCAACGCGCTCGAGTTGGTCGAGATCGCCTATACGCGGCCCGAGGAGCGCGCCGTCGGGATCCGCACGTATCTGGAGACGCGCGCGTGAAGTACGGCGTCCTGTTCAGCTGCCAGGACCCGCCCGGCTCGCCGATCGGGCATCCCGCCGTGTACGCGGCGGCGCTCGAGCAGGTCGTGGCCGCCGAGGCGCAGGGCTACGAGTGGGTGAACATCACCGAGCACCACGTGGCCGCCGACGGCTATCTGCCGGCCATGTTCGTGCTGCTTGCCGCCATGGCCGTCCGGACCGAGCGGATCCGCCTGTCAACCGGCATGCTCATCCTGACTCTCCACAACCCGATCCGGATCGCCGAGGAGGCGGCCGTGGTCGACATCCTGTCCGGCGGCCGGCTGACCCTCGGTGTGGCCGCGGGCTACCGCGAGGTCGAGTTCGCGGTCATGCAGGTCGACTACCGCACGCGCGGCCGGCGCTTTCGCGAGTCATTGGAGCTGTTGGAGCTCGCCTGGCGAGGTGAGCCGTTCTCCTACACCGGCGAGATCTTCCAGTTCCCGGAGATCGTCGTCCGCCCGGTCCCGATCCAGCGGCCGGGGATTCCGCTGTGGCTTGGTGGTACCACGCCGGTCGCCCTGCGTCGCGTCGTCGAATACGGCGCCCCGTGCTTTCCCGGCGCCACCGACGACATCGGCGTCGTGACCGCGCGCATGCAGGCCTACGACCAGCTGCGCTCCGAGCTCGGTGCCCAAGGGCCCCGCGAGCTCGTCCTGCCGCGGCTGGCGCTGGTGGCCGACTCGACCGAGGAGGCGCGCCGGCGTGCCCTGCCCGGCATCCGGGCCATGTTCGAGACCTATCAGTCCTGGGGGCTCCCGGTGGACTTCAGCCGGACACTCGGCGACTGGGACCTCCTCGACGAGCTGGTGATCGTGGGGGATCCGTCGCATTGCCGCGAGTCGGTCGAGCGCTACGGAGCGCTCGGGACCACGGACCTGATGCTCCAGTTCGCCATGCCGACCGTCGAGCCGTCGGTGGCCGCCGAGAGCCAGGCCCGGTTCATGGCCGAGGTCCCGGCGGCGCCGGCCGCCGGGAGCGTGCGGTGAGCGGCACGCAGCGTCTGGCCGCGGAAGGCCCGGTCTACGAGCTGACCGGGGACAGCGCCCTGCTCGAGCGGATGCTGCTGATCCGGCGCTTCGAGGATGCGGTCCAGCGACTGTTTCAGCGCGGCGAGGTGCACGGCACCACCCACCTGTACTCCGGCCAGGAGGCGGGCGCGGTCGGCGTATGCGCGGCGCTTGCGCCCGGCGACCGCGCGGCCGGCACCTACCGCGGGCACGGGCACGCGCTCGCGCTCGGCGTCGATCCGCAGGGGCTGATGGACGAGCTCCTCGGGCGCGCCAGCGGCGTGTGCGGCGGCCGGGCCGGATCGATGAACGTCGTCGACCTTCGGCACGGGCTGGTGGGCTGCTTCGGGATCGTCGGCGGCTCGATCGCCGCTGCCACCGGCGTGGCCCTCGGCTTTCAGCGCCGTGGCCTCGAGAACGTGGCCGTGGCCTTCTTCGGCGAGGGGACGTCGAATCAGGCCTACTTCGCCGAGTGCCTCAACTTCGCGCAGGTGTTGCGGCTGCCCGTGGTGTTCGTGTGTGAGAACAACCGCTACATGGAGTTCACGCCGATCGAAGACGTCACGGCCGGCGAGATCCCCGCCCGCGTCGAGGCACTCGGCCTGTGGAACCGGACCGTCGACGGCATGGACGTCCAGGCGGTTCGCGCCGGCGCCTCCGAGGCGGTGGCCCACGCCAGGTCGGGGGCGGGGCCCGCGTTCCTCCAGACGCTCACCTACCGCTTCGTCGGGCATTCGCGCAGCGACCCCGGCGCGTACCGCAAGCCCGGGGAGCTCGACGAGATGCGCCGTCGCGATCCGCTCGCGGTCGAGCGTGCGCGGCTGATCGAGGACGGCGCCGCCGACGAGGCCGAGCTCGACGGCCTCGAGGCACGCGTGGCCGCCTACATCGACGAGGTCGCCGCCCGCGCGCTCGAGGCCCCCTTCCCTGACCCCGAAGCCGAGTTCCAGGAGTACAAGGGATGAGCGTCGCGAGCCCGATCGCCGTCAGCATGCCGCGGCTGTCGGATTCCATGGAGGAGGGAACGATCGTCCGCTGGCTGAAGCCCGCCGGCGACTCGGTGGCGGCGGGGGAGCCGATCGTCGAGATCGAGACCGACAAGGCCACGATGGAGTACGAGGCCGAGGCGGCGGGCGTGCTCGAGATCGTGGCCGAGGAGGGGACCACGGTGGCGCTGGGAGAGCCGATCGCGCGGATCGTGCCGGTGGGGGCCTCCGAGACCCCGCCGCCGCCGGAGCCCCGGCCGTCGTCCGCACCGCCTGCGCGGCCGCGCGCCACCCCGATCGCGCGCCGCCTCGCCGCTGAGCACGGCATCGATCTGGCTGCCGTGTCCGGGTCCGGCCGGCGTGGACACATCGTCAAGGCGGACGTCGAGGCGCTCGCCCCGAACGGCAGTGAGGCCACGCCGCCATCGCCGACGCCCACACCCACGCCCCCGCCCACGCCCACCCGCGCACGCCGCCACGAGCTGACCCGGATCCAGCAGCGGATCGCATCGAGGATGGCTGAGTCGCGCGCCACCGTCCCGGACTTCGAGGTCGAGGTCGAAATCGACATGGACGACTGCATGGGCCTGCGGGAGGAGCTGGCCGCGCACGCCGACCCCGCCCCTTCGATCAACGACATGGTCGTCAAGGCTTGCGCGCTGGCTCTGACCAGGCATCCCCGCGCGAATGGCAGCTACCGCGACGGCGGCTTCGAGCTCCACGATGAGGTGAACGTCGGCTTCGCGGTCGCCGCGCCGGACGCGCTGCTCGTTCCGGTGATCCGTGATGCCAATCGCAAGAGCGTGGCCGAGATCGCGCGCGAAAGCCGGGCGCTGGCCCTGCGAGCGCGCGAGGGCAAGATCGCCCCGCCCGAGCTCTCGGGGGCCACGTTCACGGTGTCGAACCTCGGCATGTACGGGATCACCCGCTTCACCGCGGTGATCAATCCACCGCAGGCGGCGATCCTGGCCGTGGGCGCGGTCCGGGCCAAGCCGGTGGTATGCGACGGAGCGCTGGCGATCGGGCGGACGATGAGCGCCACGCTGGCCAGCGACCACCGGATCCTCTATGGGGCCGATGCCGCGGCGTTCCTGGGCGAGGTCCGCGATCGCCTCGAGTCCCCGATCGGCCTGCTGGTGTGAGCGTGGCCGAGCTCGAGTTTCGCGATGCCGTGCGGGACGCGCTCGACGAGGAGCTGGCCCGTGACGAGTCGGTGGTGTTCTTCGGCGAGGACGTCGGCAAGCCGGGCGGAGTGTTCGCGGTCACCGGCGGTCTGCAGGAGCGCCACGGTGATCGCCGCGTGTTCGACACCCCGATCTCCGAGCTGGCCATCGCCGGCGCCGCGTTCGGCGCGGCGATCACCGGGCTGCGGCCGGTTATCGAGATCATGTTCGGCGACTTCCTGTTCCTGGCCATGGACAGCCTCGCCAACCAGGCGGCCAAATACTGGTTCATCTCCGAGGAGCAGGCGAGCGTTCCGCTGGTCGTCCGCTCGGCCGTCGGCGCCGGCGGCCGGTTCGGCGCGATCCACTCCCAGACGCCGGTGCCGTGGTTCCAGGGTATCCCCGGCCTGAAGATCGTCGCCCCCTCGACCCCGCGTGACGCCAAGGCGTTGCTCAAGGGCGCGATCCGCGACGACAACCCGGTCTTGTTCCTCGAGCACAAACGGCTCTATTCGGTCAAGGGAGAGCCCGGCAGTTCCGACGAGGTGGCGCCACTCGGCCGCGCGGCGATCGTGCGACCCGGCAGCGACCTGACGCTGGTCACCGCGATGAAGGGTGTCCACGATGCCCTCGCCGCCGCCGAGGAGCTCGCCACCGAGGGGATCGACGTCGAAGTCATCGACCTGCGCACGCTGCGGCCGCTCGACCGCGACACCGTGCTCGAGTCGGTGCGTCGCACCAACCGATTGCTCGTCGTGGAGGAGGGACCGCGGACCGGCGGATGGGCGGGCGGGATCCTGGCCGACGTCGCCGAGGACGGGCTCGAGTACCTCGACGACGTGTGGCGCCTGACCACCGCCGACGCACCCATTCCCTACAGCCCGCCGCTCGAGGACGCCTTCCTGCCCTCGGCCGAGCGGATCGTGACCAGCGTCCGCAAGCACCTGAACTCCACCCCCGTCAACTCGACCGCATAGGAGCGTCATCCGTGAGCATCGAAACCGACCGTCCGGTCGTCCGCGAGCATTCCCGCAAGGTCCACGTCGACCAGGTCGGCGGCGATCAGCCGGGCCAGCCCGAGGCCGGCAAGCCCGGTTGGATCGACATGGACGTGCGCTGGCTGGTCACCCGCCAGACGGTGGGCGCGGACGACACCGTGTTCGGCGTCACCTATTTCCCGCCCGGCTCGCGCCATGAGATTCACCGGCACGAACACGCCGAGGAGGTGGAATACCTGATCGCCGGCGAGGGCGTCGCGCGCGTGGGCGAGGACGACGTGGCCATGGGAGTGGGCGACGCGGTGTTCGTCCCCCGCAACGACTACCACGGGTTTCGTAACACCTCCGAGACCGAGACCGCGGTGATGATCTGGTGCTACGCCGGCGCCGCCAACCTCGAGGAGGCCGGCTACATCACTCAGGAGCAGGACCGCGGGCAGGGTTGATCCATGCGCGCGGTTCGCTACCACGCTGCTCGCGACGTCCGGGTCGAGGACGTTCCCGAGCCCGACGGCCTGCGCCCCCACGAGCTCCTCGTCCGCCCCCGTTACTGCGGCATCTGCGGCACCGACCTTCACGAGTACGTGGCCGGCCCGATCGTCACGCCGGTCGAGCCCCACCCGCTCACCGGAGCCCAGAACCCGCAGATCCTCGGCCACGAGTTCGCCGCCGACGTGCTCGAGGTCGGCTCTTCGGTCGTGGCCGCCCGCCCGGGCGACCGCGTCGCGATCATGCCGCTGATCTTCTGCGGGCAGTGCTACTTCTGCCTGCGCGGCCTCAACCACCTGTGCACCCGCATGGCCTGCGTCGGGCTCAGCTGGGATTGGGGCGGACTTGGCGAGCTCGCCGTAGTGGCCGAATACCAGGTCGCGGTGCTCCCCGACGATCTCTCCTATGAGCAGGGCGCGTTGATCGAGCCCGCCGCGGTGGCCGAGTACGGCGTCCAGCGCGGCGGTGTCCGTCCCGGGGACTCCGTGCTGGTGGCGGGCGCAGGTCCAATCGGGGCGCTGGCCGTGCTGGCTGCGCAGGCCGCCGGCGCCGGCGCGGTGTATCTGTCCGAGCCCAACGCGGTACGCGCCTCGGCCGCGGAGGGGCTTGGGGCCACGGCGATTCTCAACCCGGCCGAGACATCGGTTCCTGAGGAGCTGTTCGAGCGCACCGGGGGCATCGGCGTCGATGTCGCGATCGAGTGCGCCGGGAACCCCCGCGCGCTCTCCGACTGCCTGGCCGCCACACGCCGCGCGGGGACCGTGGTGCAGACCGGACTGCACGTCGGGCCGGCCGAGGTCCACCCGATGCTGTGGTCCCAGAACGACCTGACGATCGTCGGGACATGGTGCTACCGCGTCTACGACTGGCAGCGGATCGCGGCGCTGATTCAGAGCGGCGCATTTCCGGTGCAGCGCGTGATCACGTCACGGATCTCGATGGACGCGACCGTCGCCGACGGGATCGAAGCGCTGATCGATCCGTCGGGAAGCGAGCTGAAGATCCTCGTGAGCGTGGGTTAGCGGATCGGCCCGCAGTGCACGCACCGCGCGGTCCATCCGAGCGGCAGCACCTGAACCGCGAGCTTGCGCCCGCACCGTGTGCAGTACCGCGGGGGATCGGTCAGCTCCCGCCGGCGTCGGCAGCGCTCGTGACTGCCCGCGCCATCGGGACGCCCGCACGCATCGCAGTACCTCAGAGCGTCTCCGAAAGCGCCTTGACCGGCATCGAGAGCTCGGTGAGCAGCGCGAGGTCCTGCTCGGGCGAGCGGCCGAGCGTGGTCAGGTAGTTGCCGACGATCATCGCGTTGATCCCCCCGAGCATGCCGTCCCGCGTACCCAGGTCTCCGAGGGTCAGCTCACGACCGCCCGCGTAGCGCAGGACGGTGCGGGGAAGGGCCAGGCGGAACGCGGCAATCGCCCGCAGCGCGTCCTGCGCGTCGGGCACGGGCAGATCGGCGAACGGGGTCCCCGGGCGCGGATCGAGGAAGTTCAGCGGCACCTCGTCGGGGGCGATCGCGGAGAGCTGGGCGGCGAACTCCGCCCGCTGGGCGAGCGTCTCGCCCATCCCGACGATGCCGCCGCAGCACACCTCCATGCCCAGCTCGCGCACGAGCTCGAGCGTCTCCATCCGCTCCTCCCAGGTGTGGGTGCTGACCACGCTCGGGAAGTGCGAACGAGCCGTCTCCAGATTGTGGTTGTAGCGGTGTACCCCGAGATCGGCGAGCTCCTCGGCCTGGGCACGAGTGAGGATCCCCAGCGAGCAGGCGATGTTGATCTGCACCTCGGACTGGATCGCCGCCACCGCGTCGCGAACCTGGGCCATGAGCCGTTCGTCGGGGCCACGCACCGCGGCAACCAGGCAGAACTCGGTCGCTCCGGTCGCCGCCGTCTGCGTGGCCGCCTCGACCAGTGACGGGATGTCCAGACGCACGGCCCGGACCGGCGTCTGGAAGCGACCCGACTGCGAGCAGAAGTGGCAGTCCTCGGGGCAGCCGCCGGTCTTGATCGAGACAATCCCCTCGACCTCGACCGCCGGGCCGCACCAGCGCATCCGCACCTCGTGGGCCAGCGCCAGCGCCTCCGGCACCCGGGCATCGGGAAGTTGCAGGACCGCCAGCGCCTGAGCCTCGTCCAGCCCAAGGCCGCGCTCGAGCACCTGCTCGCGGGCGGCCATCAGGATGTCGTGATTCATCGGGCGGCATTGTGCCCGAGCGGCGACCCGGACGGAGCCCGCCCGAACGCCGGACACCATTAGCAATATTGTGAACGGTCGGCTAGGCTTCGAAACATGGCCAGCGCCGATCTTCTGCTCCATCCGGTCCGGTTGAGGATCGTCAAGGCGTTCCTCGGCGATCGCGCCCTGACCACCAGCCAGCTCGCCGAGGAGCTCGACGACGTTCCCCCCGGCAGCCTGTATCGCCATGTCGCGCTGCTGGCCAAGGCCGGCGTGCTGCAGGTCGTCGCGGAGCGGCGCGTGCGCGGCGCCGTCGAGCGCACCTACACCCTGCGCCTGTTCACCGCGCGCATCGGCCCGGACGAGGCAAAACGGATGAGCGCCGAGGAGCACGCACAGGCGTTCATGGTGTACGTCGCCGGGATGCTGGCCGACGCCGACCGCTACCTGGCCGCCGGTCAGCCCGATCCGGCCCGCGATGGCGCGAGCTATCAGGTCGGTGCCCTGTGGCTGACCGACGCCGAGTTCGCCGAGCTGTTGCACGACCTGTCGATCGTCTTCCAGCCGCGCCTGGCCAACCCGCCCGGGCCGGGGCGCAAGCGGCGGATGGTCTACACCGTGCTCCTCCCCGCACCCGAGACCGGGAGCGACGCGTGATGCTGGGCGCGCCGGCCGAGGTGGCGCTCAGCGCGCTCGATATGGCGCGGTCGGGACGGTTTGCCGACATCTTGGAGCTGTTCGCGGCGCCGTTGCGACCGCTGATCACATCCGAGGCGCTCGAGACCGGGTGGAATGCCGAGCTGGGCCGGCAGGGCCCGATCGTCTCGGTCGGCGCTCCGCTCACCGAGCCCACGCCGACCGGAGTGGTCGTGGTCAAGGTGCCGGTCACCTGCGAGCGCGGCGGCTTTGCCCTGGTGGCGCCGGTGACCGAGCAGGGGCAGCTCGCCGGACTTCAGCTCGCGCCGCTCGCGGCAGCCGAGCCGATCGCGCCGTGGGAGCCACCCGGCTACGCCGACCCGGCGAGCTTCGACGAGCACGAGGTCACGCTCGGTTCAGGGGCGCTCGCGGTTGAGGGCATCCTGACCGTGCCCCATCGGGCGGGGCCGCTGCCGGCGGTCGTGCTCCTCGCGGGTTCCGGGTCGCTCGATCGCGACGAGACGATCGGGCGCAGCAAGCCGCTCAAGGACATCGGGTGGGGCCTGGCCACGCGTGGCATCGCGGTGCTCAGGTTCGACAAGGTGACCTTCGCCCACGCGCGCGAGCTGGCCCGCGCCGAGCGCTTCACGGTGAACGACGAGTACATGCCACACGCGCTCGCCGCGATCGAGCTGCTTCGAGGCGATCCGGTGATCGACGGCGCGAGGATCTTCCTGCTCGGCCACAGCCTGGGCGGCACGGTCGCTCCGCGCATCGCCGCCGCCGACCCGTCGGTCGCCGGCCTCGTCATGCTGGCCGGGGGCGCCCAGCCACTTCACTGGGTGCTGGTCCGGCAGTTCCGCTACCTGGCCTCGCTGAGCCCTGAGGGCGAGGCCGCGTCGCGGCAGGTGATCGACACGCTGACCGAGCAGGCGCGGCGGATCGACGGGCCCGACCTTTCGACCTCGACCCCCGCCGCGGAGCTGCCCCTCGGCGCCCCCGCCTCCTACTGGCTCGACCTGCGCGACTACGACCCGGCCGCTCTCGCCGCCACGCTGAACAAGCCGATGCTGATCCTCCAGGGCGCGCGTGACTACCAGGTCACCGTCGCCGACGATCTGGCCCGGTGGCAGGCCGCGCTGGCCGACCGCGCCGATGTGACGATCCGCGTGTATCCACGGCTCAACCACCTGTTCGCGCCCGGGAGCGGGCCATCGAGCCCGGCCGAGTACGAGCCGGCGCAGCACGTCGACCCGGTCGTGGTCTCCGACATCGCGAGCTGGGTGGAGCGCCCAGCCGGGACCGTGTGAACCCCACGCCTGCCCCGAGCGATCGAGCGCTCGGGGCAGGTGTGGCCGTCGTTCGCGACCGGGCTCAGTCGCGGCCGCGCGACTCGCCGAACGGGATCCGCCAGACCCCCCGGCCGTGCGTGGCGGCATACAGATAGCCGTCGGGTCCGATCGTGATGTTGTTCAGCGACGCGTTCGGGAGCCCGCTACCGAGGCGCTCCCAGTGCGTCCACGCCCCCTCGCCCGCGCGGGCGGTGTACGCCCCGCTGTCGGTGGCCAGGGCGAGCCGGCCGTGCAGCTCCACGAGCGCGTCGGACGCGATGTCGGGCAGGTTCCCGGAGATGTCCGTCCAGGACTGGCCGCCGTTGTCGGTCTCGAACACATGGCCGACGCCACCGCCGGGAATCCAGCGGCGCGAGTAGCCGTTGAACACGACCCAGGCCCGTGCGGGATCTCGGCGATCGACCGTGATTCCCGCGATGTAGCGGTCGGGCAGGCTCGAGACATCCAGCTGGTGCCAGGTGCCGCCGTAGTTGGTGGCGATTCCGCGATTGAACGTCGCGCCCGGATTGCCGTTGGTCACCCACGCGTCGTAGATGACCTGGCCGTTGTGGGTCGAGGTGATCGCGGTGGTCACGTTGCCGGCGCCCGTGTCATACAGCTTCTGCCATGAGCAGGAGCTGTCCGTGCAGGTGGTGTTCCAGCCTGCCTTGGTGATCCACACGTACTGGCCTCCGGCCACCCAGGTGTTCGGGTTGTACGGGTCGGCGGCGATCGGGGTCAGGAACCGCGAGTTCGGATCGCAGTCCGGACGCGGGCCGCCCGGGAGCCCCGCTTCCTCCTGCCCGATGCACATCGGCGTGATGTAACTGTCGAACGTATGACCACCGTCGGTCGTCGAGTACATGAGCCCATAGGCGTACTCGCCGACCATCGTGGTGGCGGCGTTGGTCGGCGGGACGATCACGTCGAAGCCGTCGCCTCCGGCCGGCTCGATCATCTGGTTGGCACCGCGGTAGTCGAACGACGTGCCGTTGTCCTGCAGGCCACCCCACACGCCGACGTCGCCGCGGCCCCAGTTGCCGAGCAGTCCGGCCCGCGCGTCGTAGTACTGCCAGTTGCGCAGCGTGGAGTTGAGGTCACTCCAGTCGCCGTACTGCTGATTGTCCGACAGCGGGCGGCTGTACACCCCGCCGTCGTTACCGATGACGATCTTCCCGTCGCTGATCATCATCGCGTGCTGATCCGGATGCGTCGTGTTCGGGCAGTTCGGATTGCACGCCAGCCCGTAGTTCCAGTATGGGCTCGCGGTGTTCCAGGTGTTCCCGCCGTCGGTCGACTCGAACACCTCCTCGAGTCCCGCGTACACGTGGTTGGGATTGCTCGGGTCGACCGCGAGGTCCTGGTTGTACCAGGACTGGATGCCGACGCCGTAGCCCGAGCCGACGGCCAGGGCCGAGCCCGAAGCCGCGAGTTTGGCCTCGTTGCCGATCAGCGTCCATGGGCCGGCCACGCTCGCCGGCGAGCCCGTGCTGACGAAGATGCCCTGCAGTGAGGTCTCATCGCCGGCGGCCAGTTCCGAGATCGACTGCACGATCGCGTCCAGCCGCGTGCCGTCGGCCGAGTAGGCAAACGTCGTGCGCCCCTGGTCGGCTTGGTCGATGGCTCCCGTGGTCGTGACCTTTGCGAAGCTGAGCCCGCCGTTGGTCGACTGGTAGAAGCCGTTGTATTCGGTGTTGCCCGGACCGTGCCAGCCGATCGCCGCGATCACCTGGCGGGAGTTCGTGCCCGGCACGAACGCGATGCTGGTGACCTGCTGGTCATACGGCGGGTTGTCGTTGGGGCCCGCGGGCTGAAGGACCGGGGTCCAGGTGTTCGAGTGCGCCGCGAGGCGGAACAGGCCGTTGTCGGTCGCCGCCAGCGCGTCTCCGGCCGGGTCGAAGATGATCTTGAACACCGTGGTCGACACGATCGGGTTGCCGGCGCGCGAGTCGCCGACGCGCTGCCAGCTCGCGCCGTCGTTGGTCGAGCGGTAGATGCCGGTGCCGGCGTAGGAGTCCGAGGACAGGTTGGCCTCGCCGGTGCCGACCCACACCGAGCCGTCGGCCGGGTCGATGGCCAGGGCGCCGATCGACAGCGAGGGCATCGAGTCGAACAGCGGGGTCCAGGTCTGGCCCTGATTGCGCGAGCGCCACACGCCTCCGTCCGCGGCGCCGGCGAACCAGCTCCCGTCCGGGGACTGGACCAGCGAGGTGATGCGACCACCGACCAGGCTGAAACCGGTCCCGGCGTTGGACTCGAGCGGGTCGTTATAGCCGGCCGGCTCGGCGTTGTAAGGCTGGGTGGTGAACTCCTGCCACGACCGGCCGAACTGGCCGAGGCCCTCGGCCTCCTTGCTGGGCGCTGATTAGCGCCTGACCGGACACGGTCTGAGCGGGGGCGGTGCGCTCGAAGTCATAGGCCCCCGATTCAGCCGCCTCGTTGTTGTCGGGGATGTGATTGTCCGAGGTGGGCTGCGACTGAACCGCGCCCGAGGCGAGCAGGGAATGCAGCTTCTGCTGCCTCGCCGCGGCGCCGCGGACGTTGTTCCGGGCCGACGCGGTGGCGGCTCCGCCCAACGCCAACAGGCCTACGCACACGAAAGTCCCGATCAAGCGAGACGCGATCCGCTGCATGTGTTCCTCCCCACAGGGTCGGCGGCCGTGCGGGACGGCCGCATTCGGCTTGTGCGCCGGGCCCCACGCGCTCGCCGACGCCCGGGCAACCTAACACACGGACCCGGGCGCAGGGGCCCGGATCCCCGCGACCGTCAAGCTAGGTGGACGGGCCGCAAGTCCTGCGCCTACGCACGCCCCACTAGTAGCTCATGCCAAGGTGAGCTAGCTCACCCCGACATCAAGCCTGCTCGCGCCACGAAGCCCACCGGCTCGCACGGCGGCGACGGCGCGGGATACGGGGTTTCGCGACTGGCGGCGGGCAGCCGGGGACGGGTATGTGTCAGATCCCGCTCGCGAAGTCAGCGTCGGTGAGCACGCCGCTCGAGTTGTCCAACAGCAGGTCGCCGTTGGCCGCGGCGTTGCCAGCGAACGGGGCCACGAAGTCGCCCGAGGAGAGACCAGCGATGCTCGGGCTGCTGCCGACCTGCATCCCATACTCGCTGTTGACCAGGTACCCGTTCGAGCTGTACAGCATGAGGTCATAATTCGCGGCGGAGTTCCCCGCGAAGGCGGCCCAGAACCCACCCGTGGGCATGCCCGTGATGCTCGGACTGGTGCCGACCTGCATCCCGTATTCGGTGTTGAGCAGGTAACCGGTCGAGCTGTACAGCATCAAGGCGTTGTTAGCAGCAGAGTTGCCCGCGAAGGCGGCCCAGAACCCGCCGGTGGTCAGCGCGGTGATGCTTGGGCTGGTGCCGACCTGCATCCCGTATTCGGTGTTGAGCAGGTAACCGGTCGAGCTGTACAGCATCAAGGCGTTGTAAGCGGCAGCGTTGCCCGCGAACGCCACCTCGAACCCGCCGGAGGACAGCGCGGTGATGCTCGGACTGGTCCCGACCTGCATCCCGTATTCGGTGTTGGTCAGTTCGCCATTCGAGTTGTACAACATCAAGTCATAGCCAGCCGCGGAGTTCCCCGCGAACGCCACCTCGAACCCGCCGGATGGCAACGCGACGATGCTTGGCGTCGTACCCGGCTGCATCCCGTAAAGCGTGTCGATTAGCTCGCCATTTGAGCTGTACAGCATGAGATCGTAATTCGGATCTGACCCATCCCCGAATGCGACGACATATCCGCCAGATGGCAAAGCCGCAGCGCTCGCCGCGGCCGTCCCCAGATTCACCGACGCGGCGGGACCAACGCCTGTTATGAGGTCTCCAGCAGGTTCAATATTTAAGATGGGGGTGGCGTCTGCCCCTGAAGCCGAGGTTCCACTGAACTCCTGGTTCGAGTTCGCTACTTGGCAGGTATAGGTCTGGAGCTCTGCGCCCTGTGCGTATGGATTTTTATCCTGCCCCGAGGTGAGACAGAAATGGCTGGGCGTACCGGCCCCCTGGTAGAGAGTGAGATGGTCCCATGTTGTCGTGTTGGCCGAGCCTGTTCCCGCGTACCACATGTCCACGTTCTCTGTGTTGCAGGACCAAAGCCCCTCGACGCTGTCGTCCCGTAGCCCTCCACCAAAGGTGTTAAGACAAAGCGGGTGGCTGGGCGGGCTCGCCTCAGCTTCCAGGTACGGCATGTTCGCGTCGAAGGATGTGCGCAGCCAGTACTGAGCGAGCGAACCCGGATTACAGGTGTAGAATCCGACCGGCTGTCCCTGCTTATCTGAAGCGCTGCTCAAGCAGAGACCCGTCGTGCGGTTCTTGATCATGACGCATTTCCCGCAATTGATCGTCGAGGCGCGGGCGATGACCAGCCCCCTACCACGCACGCGCGGGCCGGAAACAGTGAGCCCCCCAGCCCGGCGAATCACCCGAAGTCGGTTCCTCAGATCGATCACTCGGCCAGCTCGGCGCATGGTCACCGGGTGGATGCGCACCCGGCGCGCCTTCGCGAGAGCCACCCTCGTCGGCGTGGCGTGCGCCAGCCGGGCCGGACGGCCGGCTGCGACCGCCCCCAGCGCCAGGACCACTAGGAGGGCAACGGAGGCTGCGACCAGGGACGCGGTTATGCGACGACGCCAATCGACCATTGACCATCCTCTCCTCGAGTTGGCTACCTAGGCCCGCTGATCCGGCTCATCCACGGTGGCGGGCGCGGGATCGCGTGACGCGCGCATTGCATCACGAGCAGCGCGCCATGCCTATCGGCCAAACGGTCATACCTACTCGTCCGTTCGGGCGATGGGCCGGTCGGCGAAACGGACGACACGCTGAGCCGGGGACTGCCTACGTCTGGCGCAAACACCGCTTCGCTCGGACAGCCGGCGCCACGTCCCACTAGGCTGCCAGCGGTGCTCCACTCGAGCATGAGACGGCGGTTCAACGTCCGGATCCCGATGCGAGACGGTCTCACGCTGTCCGCGGACCTGGTCCTGCCCGATGAACTGCCCGCCCCCGCCGTGGTGGCGCGCACGCCCTATGGCCGAGGGGGCGAGCCGCAGACCAGACGCGCTGATGCGTTCGCCAAGGCTGGGTACTGCGCCTGCTGGGTCGACGTCCGCGGACGTGGCGATTCCGAGGGCGGGTTCGATCCCTACCGCCACGACGGACTCGACGGCGTGGACGTCATCGCCTGGGCTGCCTCCCAGGACTGGTGCGATGGCTCGGTGGCCACTTGGGGCGGGAGTTACTCCGGTCGTATCCAGTGGCTGACCGCGCTCCACAAGCCACCGGCGCTGAGGGCGATGATCGTCGTGTGCCCCCCGTCGGACCCGTTCGTCGAGAACCCCACCGGCGTGCCCGGACCGATGCACATTCACTGGTTCCGCATGACCGATGGGCGCGCAATGCAGTACACCGAGGCGGTCGACTGGATGGCGGTCTATCGCCACCGCCCGCTGATCGAACTCGACGAGGCGGCGGGCTTTCACTCGCCGCTGTGGCGCGAGCAGTGCCGCCACCAGACACTCGACGCGTGGTGGGAGCCGGTGCGCTACCAGCACCGCATGAACGAGGTCGATGTTCCGGTGCTCCACATCTCGGGGTGGTATGACGATGAGGAGATCGGCACCCCGGCGAACTTCGCCAGCCTGGTCGGGGCCGGACGAACCGGGCAGCGGCTGCTCATGGGTCCGTGGGGGCACCAGGTCAATGCGGGACGGATGCTGGGTGAGCTCGACTACGGCCAGGACGCGGTCATCGATCTGGACGCGGCCATGACGACGTTCCTTGACGAGACGGTTCGTGGCCGTCCCCGAGCCGGTAGCTCCTCACCGGTGCGGATCTTCCTGATGGGCGCCAACCAATGGCTTGACCTGGCCGACTGGCCAGCGCCCGGCAGCGACTCGCAGACCTGGCACCTCGACAGCGACGGGCACGCCAACTCGCGCTACGGCGACGGTCGCCTGAGCGACACGCCAGCGGCCACCGGGTCACCGGCCGATGCCTGGGTCCACGACCCCAACCGCCCGGTCCCGTTCCTGACCGCCGCCTCGTCGGTGCAGATCGGCGGGCCGGACGACTACTCCGGGGTCGAGACCCGTGGCGACGTGCTCGTGTACACCAGCGACCCGCTGACCGAGCCGCTCGACGTCGTCGGTCCGGTCCGGCTCGTCGCCTTCGTGTCGACCTCAGCGGCCGACACCGATGTGACCGCGAAGCTCATCGACCTGCATCCCAACGGGTTCGCCCAGCGGCTGTGCGACGGCGTGGTGCGGTTGCGCCATCGCGCCGGCCACGAGGAGTCGCAGCCGGTCGAGCCCGGCGCGGTGTACGAGGTCGAGGTAGTGATGTGGGACACCGCGCAGCGGTTCGGACCCGGACACTGCATCCGCCTGGAGGTCGCCTCCTCCGCACATCCCAAGTTCGCGGTCAACCTGGGGAGCGGCGGCGACGAGTCGGAGGCCACCGACGCGGTCATTGCCGACAACCGGCTCTATCACGATCCGGAGCACCCATCACGGTTGCTCCTCACGGTTCTCGGGGCGTCGACCGGCTCAACCGGCTCAACCGGCCCGACCGGCTCGAGCTAGCTTTTCAGCGCGGCCCGGATGCGCTCGGCCATCGCGGCGAGATCCGCGTCGTCGGCGGGCTGCGCCTTGCGAAAGTCGAGATCGCCGATGGCGTCGATCGGCACCAGGTGCACATGGGCATGCGGCACCTCGAGTCCGAGCACGGCGATGCCCACCCGCTGCGCGCCGGTCGTCTCGCGAATGGCGTGGGCGACCGGCCGGGCGAACGTCAACAGGCCTGACAGGAGCGCCTCCGGCAGATCGAACATGTCGTCGATCTCCTGCTTGGGGATCACCAGGCTGTGACCGGCACGGATCGGGCGCACGTCGAGGAAGGCCAGGTAGTCGTCGTCCTCGCGGAGGATCTGCGCCGGGATCTCCCGGTTGACGATGCGCGTGAAGATGGAGGTCATCGGACTCCTTTGCTGGGCTTGGGGAGGGCGTCACCCCGCGGGCCGGCGGAGCATCTCCACGACGAGGAACGCCAGCTCGAGCGCCTGCTGGGTGTTCAGACGAGGGTCGCACGCCGTGGCGTAGCGGTTGGAGAGTTCGCTGTGAGAGATCATCTGGGCGCCTCCGAGGCACTCCGTGACGTCCTCGCCGGTGTGCTCGATGTGAATTCCGCCGGGGTGCGTGCCGAGCTGCTGGTGGACCTCGAAGAACCCCTCGACCTCGTCCATGATCCGGTCGAAATGCCGCGTCTTGTGGCCGGTTGGTGATTCCTCGGTGTTGCCGTGCATCGGGTCGCACTGCCACACCACGCGGTGACCCGAGCGGGTCACCGCCTCGATGATCGGAGGCAGCAGCGCTCGTACGGCCTCGTTGCCCATCCGTGACACGAGCGTGACCCGGCCGTCGACCCGGTGCGGATCGAGCCGCTCGACCAGCTCGACCGCCTCCTCGGCCGTAGCCGTCGGGCCGAGCTTCACCTCGATCGGGTTGGCGATCAGCGCGCCGAGGGCGACGTGGGCGCCGTCGCGCTGGCGGGTGCGGTCGCCGATCCACAGCTGGTGGCCGGAGAGCAGGTAGATCCGGTCATCCTGGGGGCGCAGCAGGGCTCGCTCGTAGTCGAGCACGAGCATCTCGTGGCTCGCGTACAGCTCGACCGTGCGCAGCGAGCTGTCCTCGACGCCGCACGCCGACATGAATCGGAGACTGCGGTCGATCTCGGTGGCGACCCGCTCATAGCGCTCGCCGGCGCTCGAGCTGCGCACGAAGTCCATGTTCCACTCGTGCAGGTGGTGCAGATCCGCCAGGCCGGCGCCGGTGATCGCCCGAGCCAGGTTCATCGCCGCCGCTGCGTTGGCATACGCGCGCACGAGGCGGCTCGGATCCGGCCGCCGTGCCTCTGGCGTCGGCTCCAACCCGTTGACCATGTCGCCGCGATACGACGGCAGCCCGGCCGCATCGAGCTCCGAGCTCCGTGGTTTGGCGTACTGGCCGGCGATTCGCCCCACCTTGACCACGGGCATCGAGGTCCCGTACGTCAGCACCACGGCCATCTGCAGCAGCGTCCGGATCGATCCCCGGAGATGCATCTCGGTGTTGTCGACGAACGTCTCCGCGCAATCCCCGCCCTGGAGCAGGAACGCTTCCCCTCGCGCGACCATCCCGAGCCGCTCCTGAAGCCGATCGACCTCCGCCGGCACCGCGACCGGCGGCACGCTCTCCAGTATCCCGCGCACGTGCGCGAGCAGATCCGGGTCCGGCCACGCGGGCTGCTGTGCCGCCGGCCGTGCCAGCGCCTCGCTCACCGCGGCCGCCGCCACACTCGGCAGCGCCACCCCCGTCCCCGGAGGAATCCCGGCCACGTC
The DNA here is from genome assembly GCA_019241635.1 of Solirubrobacterales bacterium. Classification (GTDB taxonomy): domain Bacteria; phylum Actinomycetota; class Thermoleophilia; order Solirubrobacterales; family Solirubrobacteraceae; genus Palsa-465. The sequence continues at coordinate 30,380 of JAFAWR010000345.1, read as the reverse complement.
GACAGCCCAGGTCATGAAGCAAAGGCTATGGGACGGCGGGTCCCGACAAGGATGTCGCAGCCAGCTGTCGGGTGATCCCGATGAACGCCGCGACAATCGGGCGTACCCCGCCCGGCGCCCAGGCGAGCGAAACGACCGCCTGATCTGCATCGCTCACCTCGACGTAGGCCACATCTTCTCTCGGATAGTGCTGTGCGACGGCCGCCGGCACCAGGCACACACCCTTTCCCGCGGCCACGAGCGTGAGGATCTCCTGAACGCTCGCCGCCGCCGCGGCGACTCGTCCCGGCAGGCCGTGGCGTGCCTGTTCCGCCAGCCACCTTTTCGGCGGCGCCGAGGCTTCGACCACGGGATTGGTGATGAAGCCCTCGTTTCGAAGCTCGTTGAACTGAAGGGTGATCCGCCCGGCGAGTGGGTGCCTGGCCGGCAGCGCCACGACCCGGGACTCGCGCGCGATCACCTCGAGCTCCAGGTGCGCCTGCCCGGGGAGGAGCCGGGTGAACGCGACGTCCACGCCGCCCGTGAGCAGCTCGTCGATCTGGTCGAGCAGGAGCTCGCGCACCGAGACCTCGGCGCGAGGCTGCTCTTCGCCGAAGCTGCGCAGGACCGCGGGCAGCACCGTGCTGGCGGCCGACCCGAAGAAGCCGACGGTGAGCCGGTCGGCCGACACCGAGCGGACGAGGCGGGTCGTTCGCTCGGAATGCGCGAGCAGCCGACGCCCCTCGCTGAGCAGCGCCCGCCCGGCCTCGGTGAGCTCCACGTTCCGGCTGGTCCGGTCGAGCAGCGTCACCCCGAGCTGCTGCTCGAGCCGGCGAATCTGCTGACTCAGCGACGGCTGGGCGATGTGCAGCCGCTCGGCGGCCCGGCCGAAGTGAAGCTCCTCGGCGACGGCGACGAAGTACTGGACGAGTCGCAGGTCTAACCGTTCGATGAACGCAATCTAGTCCCCCGTCCGCGGGCACTGGTTTTCAGCAGGGACGAACTCGCCACTGGGCAGCGGCCTGTCCGCGAGTGGCGAGATCACCCCCGAATAGCACGCAATGCTCACCACTCGCGCCGCGCGGGTCCGCGAATGGCGAAAAACTCCCGCTGGAGCCAGGGCCACATCGATAGACGCTGCCTATCGAACCCGCGCCGGTTTGTCTTGGACTTCCGCCGGTGCCCCGCAGATGCTTGGCCCCAGGGCCGGCTCAGGCGATGACCGTCCCGGAGATCCACCGACGCGGAGGCTGCGATGCCCACGAACCTGACCACCGACGAGCTGAAGGCGAAGGTGCGCTCCCACTTCGAGGACTTCGTGAACAACCGTAGGCCCGAGGTGATCCGCACGAATATGACCGACGACTTCTACGACCACGACGGGCCGGGGGCCGAGCCGACGGACGTCTCGGGTGACGAGCAGATGATGCGTCAGATGTACGCGGCGATGCCCGACCTGCACGTCACGATCGAAGCGCTGATCGCCGAGGGTGACAAGGTGGTGTGCAAGAACCACTGGCGCTTCACCGATCCGAGCTCCGGCAAGAACATGGGTTTCCGCGGCTTCGTCCTGTGGCGCTTCGAGGGCGACAAGATCGCCGAGCGCTGGGCCACGGTCACCAAACCCGCCGAGGATTCCTCGTGGGAGTAAACGCCGAGACACCGAGCCGATCGCGATGCTGGCCGAGGCCTACCTCGACGCCATCGCCCGGTTGGGGAAGAATCGGGTCACCTGGGTGACCACCTCGAACCCAAGGCGCAGATAGATCCGCGGACCGGCCTCGCTCGCGTCCAGGCCGGCGCGGCGCGCGCCGGAGTCCTGCGCGGCATAAAGGGCCGCGACGGTCATCGCCTGCGCGATCCCGCGGCGGCGCCACCCGGGGTCGGTGTTGACGAAGATCACGGTCGCCTCCGCGCCGAAGCTGCCGGACGCCGACGTCGCACGCACTGCGCCGTCGGCATCGACCGCGGCGAAGAATCGGAACGGCGCCGGCAGCGAGCGCAGGTATGCGGCGAACGCATCTGGCGGATCGCTGATCCCGGGAGCCGCCTTCATGGCGGCCGCGGCGGCGTCCTCGAGCGGCACACCGTCGGGCGGGTCGGCCGGGAGCCTGCGCACGGGCCGGAGCGTCAGTTCATGCGAGAGCGGGAGCGCGGGCACCGCGCGCAGGTCGTCGCAGGCCATCGCGATCGCCGGGTCTGGTCGCCAGGCGAGTCGCCGTCGGACGAGCTCGGCGCACCGCTCCGCCGCCGCGAACACGCAGATCATCCCCGCCGCCGAGGCTTCGGGCAGGAGCGCCTCCAGGGTGTCGTGAGCCCGGTCGTCGCTCACCAGCAGGCGAGCGAACGAATCATCACGCGCCGAGCGCAGGCCGTGCACTCCGGGCTCATCGATCAGGGAGTGGCCGGGGCGACGCATGTGGTCGCACCTGGCCCGGAACGCCGCGATGTAGACGCCGACAGGGTCCGCCTCCACCGCGCACACATAAGCACACAACCGCGGTTACGCCGGATTTGCCTGATCGTCACACGCCGTTCTGCGCGGGATCGGCGGGTAGTTGCACCGAGACGCAGAGTCCACCAGTGGCCCGGGGGGTCAGCGTGAGGGTTCCGTCGTGTGCCTGGGCGATGCTGTTCACGATGGCCAGGCCAAGGCCGGCGCCGGCGTGGTCGGTGCGTATGCGTTCGGTCCCGCGCTGAAACGGCTCGACAAGCGTCGAGACCAGCTGCGGGTCGAGCTTCTCGCCGGTGTTCTCGACCGTGAGCACCGCGCCCTGAGGGTGAACTTCGGTGGTGACTGACACGGTGCCTTGTTCAGGCAGGTTGTGGACGATCGCGTTGTGCACGAGGTTTGTGGCCAGCTGCAGCAGGAGCGCGGGTGAGCCGAGGGTGGCGGTCGTCTCGCCGGCGGTGTCGATCGTGACGCCGCGGTTCTCTGCGAGGGGGAGGAGCGTCTCGGTGGCTTCCTCGGCGATCAGGGACAGGTCGACGCGCTCCGAGGTGAAGGACCGTTGGCCGGCGCGGCTGAGCAGGAGCAACGCCTCGGTGAGGTCGATCGCGCGCGTGTTGACCGCGTGGAGGCGCTCGACAAGTTCACCGTTGTCGCGGTTCGGATCGTTGCGGGCCGAACCGAGAATTGTCTGGGTCACCGCCAGCGGCGTGCGCAGCTCGTGGGATGCATTGGCGGCGAATCTCTGCTGTTCGGCGACGTGCGCCTCGAGCCGAGCCAGGAGGCCGTCAACCGTGTCGGCGAGATCCTTCAGCTCGTCGCGGGGCCCCGGGAGCGCGAGGCGCTCGTTCAGGTTGCGCTCGGAGATCTGCCGGGTGGTCGCCGTCATCGTCCGCAATGGGCGCAGGACCCGGCCCGCGACCAGCCAGCCGAGCCCGACGGAGACGACGGTCATGATCGCGAGCGTGATCGCGGACTGGAGGAGCCCCTCGTGCAGACCGTGGGTGTCACGTTCGAGCGACCCGAGGTACATGCGGCGCACCTCGTTGAGGGCGCCCTGGTTGACGGACCGATGCGCAGGACCGCCCGGGACGATCAGGTCGACCCCGGTGTTGCCGCGAAAGATCAGGTAGATGGTCACGAGCAGCACCATTCCCGAGACGAGGAACAGGCCGCTGTAGAGCAGAGTCAGGCGCAGGCGAACCGTTCGCGGAGGCAGGCGAAGCATCCGGCGTGGCACGAGCGTGGCGAGCGAGAGGCGCGGCATCGATCAGGTCCGGATCCGGTACCCGGCCCCCGGCACGGTGGCGATGATCGGGGGTTCGCCGAGTCGCTTACGCAGCGCGGAGACGGTTATGCGCACGGCGTTGGTGAACGGGTCGGCGTTTTGATCCCACGCCCGGGCCAGTAGCTCCTCGGCGCTGACCACACCCCCCTCGGCGGCGACGAGTATCTCCAGCAGCGCGAACTGTTTGCGGGTGAGTGCGACGTAGCGGCCGTCGCGGTGGACCTCGCGGCGGAACGGATCCAGCCGTAGCCCGGCGATCTCTCGCACGGGTGGCCGGTTGTGACCGCGGCGTCGGTCAAGCGCTCTGAGGCGGAGCACGAGCTCTCGGAGCTCGAAGGGCTTGGTGAGGTAGTCGTCGGCGCCGAGCTCGAACCCGGTCGTCTTGTCGTCGAGCCGGTCGGCTGCGGTGAGCATCAGGATCGGCATGCCGCTGCCCGAGGCGACGACGCGCTTGGCGATCTCGTCGCCTGAGGGCCCGGGGATGTCGCGGTCGAGCACGGCGATGTCGTAGGCGTTGAGGTTGAGCAGCTCCAGCGCGGTGTCGCCGTCACCGGCGATGTCGGCCGCGATCGCCTCCAGGCGCAGGCCATCGCGGATGGCTTCGGCCATGTAGGGCTCGTCCTCGACGATCAACACGCGCATGCCCGCAGATGCTGCCAGCCCGAACATATCGCCGGCATATTGAAAAACCCATACGGGCTGGCAACACGCCACTGCCTTCAATGGCGGCGTGCGCTCCCGGCAACCACCACGGACGGCAGTCGGCCGGACCCGGCCAACTGTGTACCGCGTACGCCGCCGGCGCGGACTGCTCGGCGCGGGGCTCGCTCTTCTCGTGCTCGCCACGGCGTTTGCCGAAGCCGGCCAGCCTCGGAGCGGCAACGCGGAGCCTCTGGGCGAACCGGTGCAGGCGTGGGCCGGCAACCCTCGCGTCCAGCTGACGCCGCTCACCTGGCCGCAGCAGGGACAGGCGGCGCTGGTGCTCGGCGCCGGCCGGCCGGCCGCGAGTCCGAACGAGCAGCCCGCCCCGATCGCCAGTTTGGCCAAGGTGATGACCGCGTATGTGACGCTCGAGCGCTACCCGCTGAGCGGCGCGCAGGACGGGTTCACGATCACCGTCAGCGAGGATGAGGCTCAGGACGGGGCCGAGGACCAGTCGGTCGTGGCGGTGCGGCCCGGCGAGCAGCTGACCGAGCGCCAGCTGCTCGAGGCGCTGCTGATCCCGTCCGGCAACAACATCGCCCGGATGCTCGCCGCTCAGGTGGCGGGCAGCGAGACGGGCTTCGTGGCCGAGATGAACGCTCAGGCCCGCGCGCTCGGGATGGACCACACGAACTACACCGACCCCAGCGGCTTCGATCCTGGGACGGTCTCCACCGCCGCCGACCAGCTGCGCGCCTTCCGGGCGGCCATGCGCTTTGAGGTCTTTCGCCAGATCGTCTCGATGCCGTTTGTGACCCTGCCGGTCGCCGGCACGGTCACCAATTACGACCCACTGGTCGGGCAGGGTTACGCCGGCAAGACTGGGTCGGATTCCGCGGCGGGCGGGTGCCTGGCCTTCTTCACCCAGGTCACGGTCGGCGGGCGCCCGCTGACCGCGGTCGGCGTGGTGATGGGACAGGGGGAGGGGAGCGACACATCCATGCTCCTCGCCGCCGCGGGCCAGGCGGCCATGCAGCTGGTCGAGTCCGCCGCCCCGGCGCAGACCTGATGTCAACGCAGTCACGAGCCACACAGGAGAACACATGAAGCAAACGCGACGGCCGCGTGCCGGACTTGCCCTGATCGCCACGGTCGCCTTGATCAGCGGGTGCGGTTCGAGCGCACCCGCCCAGAGCGCCAGCGGCAACGGCGCCGCCGGCAACACCGCCGCCGGCGCACAGCAGGCGGTGAGGTTCGCCGAATGTATGCGCAGCAACGGGGTCAGCCAGTTCCCCGACCCGGACGCGTCGGGCAAGCTCACCATCGACGCAGTAGCCAACGGCTCCTCGGTAGACACCAGCGCGCCGGCGTTCACGCAGGCCCTCAGCGCGTGCAAGGCCTTGGAGCCGGCGGGGTTCACGGGTACCAAGCGGAGCCCCGCGCAGCAATCGGCTGGGCTCAGGTTCGCCCAGTGCATCCGCAACAACGGTGTCAAGGACTTCCCCGACCCCCTCCCCAACGGGCCCCTGATCGACACGAATCGAATCCCCTCCTCCAACCAGCCCGGCGGTATGACCCTTCTCCACGCCGCGATGCAGAAGTGCCGCGATGCGGCGGGCGCAGCGGGGGTCACCCGGTGAGGCGCAAGACGTGGGTGGTGGCCGCAGCGGCCGCTCTGAGTGCGCTGGCCGCGGGTGGGGTCTATCTCACCGCCGGAGCCAGGCAGCCCGCCGCGGCCGCCCAGCCACCGGCGGCGAACACCGCGACCGTGGAGCGGCGCACGCTCTCGGCGATGGTCTCCCAGGGTGGGATCCTCACCTATCGAGCGCAGCCGGGCGGCTCGCCGTACTCGGTGATCAACCACGCTGATGGGACATACACCCAGCTGCCCGCGCCCGGCCGTGTGATCGCTCAGGGTCATGTGCTCTACCGGGTGAACGACAGCCCGGTGGTGTTGCTGTACGGCTCGACACCCGCCTACCGGACCCTCTCGGTAGGCGCGAGCGGCCCCGACGTGGCCGAGCTCAACGCCGATCTGGTCGCGCGCGGGTATGCCACTCGCGCACAGCTCAGCCCGAAGTCCGCGTCTTTCGGGTGGGCCACCACCACGGCTGTGGAGAAGCTCCAGGCAGCGCTGGGCATGACCTGCACCGGCACGCTGACGCTCGGCCAGGCGGTGTTCGAACCCACCGCCGTGCGCGTGACGAGCGTGTCGGCCGTCCTGGGGGGCGGCGCCCAGCCCGGCGGGACGGTGCTGCAGGGCACCTCGACGACTCGCCAGGTCCAGGTGTCGCTCGACGCCGCGCAACAGACCAGCATGGCGGTCGGCGACAAGGTGAGCATCACCCTGCCCAACAACGACACCACGCCCGGTGTCGTCTCCTCGGTGGGGGCGGTCGCCATCTGCCCACCCAGCTCCGGGGCGGGCGGCTCGGGGTCGGCTCCCGGCGCGCCGGGAGCCGACACCTGCTCCTCGGGCAGCTCGGCGAGCAGTGCCCCGACCATCACGGTGGACGTCACCCCGTCGCACCCCGCGGCCACCGGGACGTGGGATCAGGCCCCGGTGCAGGTCGGGATCACCACCGCCAGCGTGCCCGACGCGCTGGTCGTGCCGGTGACCGCGCTGCTGGCCCAAGCCGGGGGCGGCTACGCCGTCGAGGTCGTCGGCGCCCGCGGGCGCCACTATCTGGCGCCGGTCTCGCTCGGAATGTTCGACGACGCCGAGGGCCTCGTGCAGGTCACCGGCTCGGGGGTGGTCGCCGGCCAGCAAGTGGTGGTGCCGGGAACATGAGCCACGTCCCGCCACCCATATCCGAAAGCGCGGCGCTCGTCGCCCGAGACGGCGCCGCGCTCGGCGATGCCGAGGCTCCAGTCCTCGACGTGGACCGCGTAACCAAGACCTATCCCGGCGAGCCGCCCGTCAAGGCGCTTCGCGAGGCGAGCCTCACGATCGGCCCGGGGGAGCTGGTCGGGATCGTCGGGCCCTCCGGGTCGGGCAAGACCACCCTGCTCCAACTGATGGGAACGCTCGACCGGCCGACCAGCGGCCGCGTGCGAATCACCGGGCTCGACGTGGCCACGATGGCCGACGACGACGTGGCCTACCTGCGCGCGACCCGGATCGGGTTCATCTTCCAGCAGTTCTTCCTGGCCGAGCACTCCACGGCCTTGGACAACGTGGCTGACGGGCTCCTCTACGCCGGGATCCCGGTCGGCCAGCGTCGCGAGCGCGCGCTCGACGCCCTCCAGCTGGTCGGCCTGGCCGACCGTCCGCATGCGCGTCCCACGCAGCTCTCGGGCGGGCAACGTCAACGGGTGGCGATCGCCCGGGCGCTGGTCGGCCGGCCCGCCATCGTGCTCGCCGACGAGCCGACCGGGAACCTCGATCAGGCCACCGGGCAGTCCATCCTGGACCTGGTCGGCCAGCTTCACCAGGCCGGCTCGACGATCGTGGTCATCACCCACGACCACGCGATCGCCGAGCGCATGCCCCGCAAGATCGAGATCCTCGACGGCCGCATCGTCGCCGACACGCGCACGGCCAGCCCGGACCCATCATGACCGCCACCGGCCTCCCGGCCCGGAGACGCCTCCCGGCTTCCGACCTGACCCGGCTCGCCACCATCGGATTGCGCACCCGGAAGCTGCGGGCCGCGCTCTCCGCCCTCGGTATCGCCATCGGTGTGGCCGCCATCGTCGCCGTGCTCGGCCTGTCGGCCTCTTCCCAGGCCGGCCTGCTCGCCGAGATCAATCAGCTCGGTACCAACCTGCTCACCGCGACCGACGGCCAGAGCGTGACCGGCGGTGTCGTCGAGTTGCCGACTGCGGCGCCAGCGATGATCGGCCGGATCGGCGGTGTCCAGCAGGTGCAGAGCATCGGGATCGTCAATGGCGCAAGTGCCTACCGCAACCCCCACATCCCCACGGCCGAGACCAACGGTCTCACCGTCCAGGCCGCATCCGTTGGCTTGCTTGAAGCACTCGCCACCGGTGTCGCTCAAGGCCATTACCTGAACGCCGCCACCGCCCGGGAACCCGTCGCCGTGCTCGGCGCCACCACCGCCAGGCTGCTCGGGATCGACCGCATCTATCCCGGCGAACGCATCTGGGTGGGCACCCAATGGTTCTACGTCACCGGCATCCTCAACCCTGCCGTGCTCGCCTCCGACATCGACACGTCCGTCCTCGTCGGCTACCCCGCCGCAGAGAAATACCTGAGCTTCGATGGCCACCCCTCGACGGTGTACCTGCGGGCGCAGAACGAGCGGGTCGACGCCGTCGACAACCTCCTCGCCGGCACGGCAAACCCGGAGGACCCCAGCGGCGTCAACATCAGCCAGCCCTCCGCCGCCCTGGTCGCCCAGGCCGACGCCAAGGGCGCCTTCGACGGCCTGTTCCTCGGCCTCGGTGCCGTCGCCCTGCTCGTCGGCGCGGTCGGCGTCGCCAACATCATGATCATCTCCGTCCTCGAGCGCCGCTCCGAGATCGGACTGCGCCGCGCCCTCGGCGCCACCAAAGGCCACATCCGCACCCAGTTCCTCTCCGAAGCCGTCCTGCTCGGACTGCTCGGCGGCGTCCTCGGCGTGGCCGTCGGCGCCGCGGCCACCTCCATCTATGCCCACACCAAGCACTGGGCGACGGTCATCCCCACCGACGCCTGGGCCGGCGGGATCGCCGCCTCCCTTCTCATCGGCGCCCTCGCCGGGCTCATCCCCGCCGTGCGCGCGGCACGCCTGTCACCCACTCGAGCTCTGTGGTCCGTCTAGCCCCGGGTCGTGACGGGGCGGTGTCGCGCCCCGGCGCGGTATAACCCAACCATGGCGAGGCGGGTCGTGCCGTGCGCGTTGGTGCTGACGCTGATGCTCGTGTTCTCCGCGGCGGCATCCGCGAGCCACATGGCCTGGTCGCGGGGGCGGGTGTTCGACCGCCCTCACCACAAGCTCGACTGGGTGTTGAGCCTTTCGTGCCCATCGGCGCGACTGTGCATCGCGCTCGACCGAGGCGGAAACATCCTCGCCTCGACCGACCCGGCGCGCGGCGCCCGCAGCTGGCACCGCGCGGCTCTCGTGCTGCCCACTGGTGGCGAGCTGTTCACGATCCCGTGCGGCGGCCCGTCGTGGTGCATGATCGACGCCGACGGACAGTCGATCGTTACCTCGACCGATCCCGCGGCCGGCGCCGCGACCTGGCAGCAGACCGACTACGTCGGCAATTTGGGCCCCTTCGCGTGTCCGTCGCTCGGGCTGTGCGTGACACTTGACCCGGTGGGACACGTTGTGTGGTCGACCAACCCATTCGGCGGCGGGCCGTGGCTGACGAGCAGCCGGCTGGCCAACCCGGACGGCATCGGCGCGATCGGGATCGCTTGCCCGAACGTGTCGTTGTGCGCCGCGGGGGGTGGCTACAGCGTGGTTGTCTCCACGGATCCGACTGGTGGCGCGCCAGCCTGGCGGCGCGTGTACCGCTTTCCCCATCGCGATGTGGGTGTCGACGGTCTCGACTGTCCGTCGCGGTCGCTGTGTGTCGCCAGCGCGTTCACCGGGGTGCTCGCGATCTCGAAGCACCCGGCGTCCAGGCGTGCGTGGCGAACCGTGCGCCCACGCGGGGCCGCGGCGGGCCTCGGCAATGTCTCTTGCGGTTCCCCGCGGCTGTGCGTGATCGCCGACGGGAACGGGTTTGCCCTCACCTCGACGAACCCCGGCGGCGGCGCGCGCGCGTGGCACGCTCAACGGCTGGGCCGCGAACACGCAGGCGCGGTCGGGCTGGTCGCGTGCGCGTCGGCTTCGCTGTGCCTGGACGTCGACGTGGATCGCGGCATCATGTACGTCGGCCGCCGCAAGCGCTAAGCGAGGAGCCCCGGCTGCGAACCCCGCGCAGCTGAGCGGGCGTGCCTTCACCCAGCCCGAGCGAGACCGTAGAACCCGGCGGCCAACAGGCCCGCGGCAGCCACAAGCGCGGCCACTGCGGTGATGCCGTCGCGGCCGCCGCCGGCGAGCCCCACGACCGTTCCGGCCACGCCGCCCGCCAGGAGCAGGAGGCCCAGCACACCGAAGAAGGGTGCGAAGAAACGACCGAACGCGACGAAGTGCGCGCCGACAACCGCAGCGAACCACGCCGGTGTATAGGCCGAGTTGCCGGTCGCGCCGAGAACGGCCGCGCCACCGAACAGCGCCACGACCTCCACGCCGGTGATCACGCGGTAGGCGCGCGAGGCGAACATCGAACCGCGATCATCGTCGGGCGCATCGGCGCTCGAGCGCGTCAGGCGCGCGGCGCCCCCGATGATCGTCAGCCCGAGGACGATGCCGGCGACACGAACGATGACCGCCGAAGCCCCGCTGAGGCCCGACGCGCCCCACTGCGCCCAGGCCAAACCGAAGCCTCCGGAAATCATCGTGCCCAGAAGCCCTGAGCGATCGCGGCCGCGGACGGCGCCGTCTCCCACGAGCCTCACTATCCCACACGCGGATCGTCTTTCGGCGCGCCGGCTCTGGGACGATGTCGCGGTGAGCCCGGCCGCGGATCGCGACGAATGGAGGTTGACGGGCACGGTCGTCTACCCGGTGCGCACCGCTCGACTGCTCCTACGCCCGCTTCGTGAAGACGACGCCGAGGATGTTGTCGCCTACCGGAGCCGCTCGGACGTATGTCGCTGGGTGCCCTTTGCGCCCCTGGGACGAGATGAAGTATTGGATCGCATCCGGAGTTCGCTTGGCCAGCTCACCGACGAGGGACAGGCGCTGACGGTGGGCGTCGAGCTGCCCGCCGCCCACGCGCCGGCGGGCGTGCTCGACGGTCGACCTGCGCGGCGCGCGATTGTGATCGGCGATGTCGTGCTGATGTGGCGCAGTCGCGAGCACGCCACCGCCGAGATCGGCTACGTCTTTCATCCCGACTACGGCGGGCAGGGATTCGCCACCGAAGCCGTGCGCGCGCTGCTCGACATCGCGTTCGGGACCTATCGCTTCCGCCGGATCACCGCTCGGATAGACGCGCGCAACCTCGCCTCCCTGCGCCTCGCCGAGCGCATCGGCATGCGGCAAGAGGCGCACCTGGTCGAGAACGAGTGGTTCAAGGGCGCGTGGAGTGACGAGATCGACTACGCGATGCTCCACCGCGAGTGGTTAAGAAACCGCGTAACGAGTCAGAGGCAGGATGGCGAGTAGCAGCACAGTCGGCATCGCGAGCGACCAGCTGAGGCCGATGCCCTGCGCGACCAGCCCGATGAGGGCTGGGCTGGTCGCCTGACCGACGTACGACATCGCGGTGACGCGCGACAGTGACCAGGCAGGCGGGAGGCTGGGGGTGCTTCCGGCGATAGTGAACGCGATCGGGACGATCGTCGCCACCCCGAGGCCGAGGATCCCGTACCCCGCGACCCCGGTGACGACCGTCCCGCCGAGGAGCGCGAGCGCCATCCCGCCCGAGGCGAGGAGCGAGGCGCCGACCAGCGTGCGCAGGCGGCCGTGCCGCGTGATCACTCCGTCTCCGAGGAAGCGCCCAAGCGCCATGCCGGTTCCGCATAGGGCGGTGCCCAGGGGCGCAACCGCGAGCGACGCGTGCCGAACCTGATGCAAGAACACCCCGCTCCAGTTGTCGACCGCTCCCTCGGCAAACATTGAACAGAAGGCGATCATCCCAACCGCGACGAGCATGGGGTGAGCGCGCAGACGGAGAGGTTTCACCGCCGAGCGCTCCTCGTCCGGGTGTGGACTCGTCGCCACGTCGGCCTCCGCGCCGAGCAGCCACCGCGTCCCGAGCCCGATGAACAGAACCAGTGCACCTGCCATGCCCAGAAAGTGCGCGGCAGGGCTGATCGAAAGTGCCGCGGCAATCGATCCGAGAAGCGCCCCGGCGAGCACCCCGACGCTGTAGAGCCCGTGCAGGCCCGACATGATCGCGCGTCCGTAAGCCTGCTCGACCGCGACGCCCTGCATGTTCATGGTGATGTCGAGGGCGCCGAGGGCGAGCCCGAAGACCAGCATGCATCCGATCAGTGCGACAAAGCTGCCCGCCAGCCCGAGCAGCACCACCGCTCCGGCGCTCGCCACTGCTCCGGCTCGTCCCACCGACGCGCTCGTGAAGCGTTCCACGAGCGTCGGGACGATCCACGTGGCCAGCACCTGCCCGACGGGCTGACCGAGGAGCGCGAGGCCGAGCTGCGCACTGCTCAGGCCGAGCCGATGTTCGATCGCCGGGATGCGTGACACCCACGTCGCGAGTGCCACTCCGAACGCGAAGAAGAGCGCGGCCGCGCTCAGGCGAGCCCGGCGCAGGCGGGTCGATGGGGTGTACGGGCTCCTGATGTTCTCGTGCGGGTTCAGACCGTGACGATCTCTTCGCTGCGCAGCTCGATTACGGTCGAACCGTCCACGAGCCGCTCGAAGTCCTCACCGAGAGCCCGGAGCCGATCGGTTCTGAGCGCGGACCGCCAGCCGTCGAGGTCGGAGATCTCGATCGACTCGATGATCTGCGGCGGGCGATCTGCGCTGTCTTCAACCACCTCGAACACCCGAAAGCGGTTGACGATGGGCGTCTCGCGCAGCCCGGGCTGATCTCGGGCCAGAGACCACTCTCTGTACTCCTCGATCGTCACGCCTTCCCTCAGGCGGTAGAGCAGCAGCAGGTGCATTCGGTCCTTTCTGGTGGGCTAACGGGCGGATCTTCGCGGAGTGACGGGTCGCCCCCGGCTCTCACCATCCGCCGATGGTGCCCTGGAGGATCCCGTAGGGCTCTCGTGCCGCCTGACCGCTGCGTCCCCGCAGGAAGTCGAAGTCACACCCTTCGTCGGCCTGGAGGACGTGATCGAGGAACAGCGACCCGTAACCCCGGTCGTACTTGCGGGCTGGGGGTGCCCATTCCGCGATCCGGCGCTCGATCTCGCCGGGCTCGACGGCTAGGTCGATCCGTCGGGCCTCGACGTCGAGCTCGATCCGGTCGCCGGTCCCCGCCACGGCCAGCGGGCCGGCGATCGCCCCTTCGGGTGCGACGTGCAGGACGGTGGTCCCGAACGCGGTTCCGCTCATGCGCGCATCCGATACGCGCACCATGTCGTCGACCCCGGCCCGCAGGAGTCTCTCTGGGATGGGGAGCTGTCCCCACTCGGGCATACCCGGCGCGCCGATCGGCCCCGCGTTACGGAGGACGAGAATGGTGTTCGCGTCGACCTCCAGAGCCGGATCGTCGATTCGCGCGGCGAGATCGTCGATGTCGTCGAACACGAGCGCGGTGCCGCTGTGGCGAAGCAGCCGCTCGGATGCCACGCTTGGCTTGAGCAGCGCGCCCCGAGGGGCCAGCGATCCGCGCAAAACCACCAGGCCACCCGTCGGCTTGACGGGATCCTCGAGAGATGCGATCACGTCAGGGTCGCTCGTCGGCTGATCGGGAAGGGTTTCCCCGAGCGTGCGCCCGCTGACCGTTAGCGCGGTGAGATCGAGGAGCGGGGCCAGCTCGCGGAGAACGGCGGGCACCCCCCCGGCGTGGAACAGCTGCTCGACGAGGTGCTCGCCGGCGGGCCGGACGTTGACGATCATCGGCGTGTGGCGGGCCAGCTCATCGAAGCGTTCGAGGGTCAGCTCGACGCCCGCGCGACCGGCCAGTGCGAGCAGGTGGGGGACGGCGTTGGTCGAGCCGCCGGTCGCGATCAGCGCGGTGATCGCGTTGTCGAACGCGGTCGGGGTGAGGATCCGCGACGGCCGCAGCTCCTCATGCGCGAGGGCGACCGCGCGCCGTCCGGCCGCCTCGGCAGCGGCGTAGCGTCGGGCGTCGCCCGCCGGTGGCGCGGCCGATCCCGGCAGCGACATGCCGAGCGCCTCGACGATCGCGGCCATCGTCGACGCGGTGCCCATCTCAGGACAGTGTCCGACCGATGAGCCGGCCGCCGCTTCAAGCTCGTCGTACTCGGCCTGGGTAATTCGGCCGGCCCGGAGATCATCGGTGTAGCGCCACAGATCGGTCCCGACGCCGAGCTGGCGGCCTCGGAAGACGGCGGGTTTCGCCGGTCCTCCGGTGACCATGATCGCCGGGACATCGGCGCTGGCCGCTCCCATCAGCTGGGCGGGCACCGTCTTGTCACACCCGGCCAGGAGCACGACCGCGTCGAGCGGATAGGAGCGCAGGGACTCCTCGACGTCCATGGCCATCAGGTTGCGGTAGAGCATCGTCGTCGGCTTCATCAACTGTTCGCCGAGCGAGATGGTGGGGAACTGCAGGGGGAGGCCACCGGCCTGCAGGACTCCGCGCGCGATCGCCCCGGCGAGCGCCTGGAAGTGCACGTTGCAGTTCACGAGCTCTGACCAGGAGTTGCAGATTCCGACGATCGGCCGTCCGTCGAAGGCGGCGCTCGAGAGGCCCTCGGCCCGCAGCGCGGAGCGGTGAACGAAGCCGGCGAGGTCATGCCCGCCAAACCAGCGGCCGCTGCGCAGGGCCATCTCAGTCTCGGCGCCCGTCGGCACCCGTCCGGGCCGCCAGACGGGTGAGCGGGCGCAACGCGGGTTGTCTGGCCAGACGGTAAGACAAGTCTCGTCCGCGCTCGCTGGCCAGCACGCGGTCGAGCAGGCCGCCACGACGTACACGGGTCGGGCGCGCCCCCGGAGTGGAGCTCGACGCACCGGTTCCGGCCGAGAGCACCGCCCGCGCGGCGTTGTGCCCCGACGCCCCCATCACCCCGCCACCCGGGTGAGTGCCGGCGCCGCACAGGTAATAGCCCTGAATCGGCGTGCGGTAGGAGGCGAGCGATGCGAGCGGCCGCGCGCCGAACAGCTGATCGAAGCCCATCGCCGCGTGGAAGATGTTTCCCGCAGTGATCATGTAGTCGCGCTCGAGGTCCATCGGCGTGATAACCCGTCGGTCGAGGATGTGGTCTTTCAGGTTAGGCGCGTATGCGCACAGCTCGTCGACGACGCCGTCGGCCCACGCCTCCTTAGCCTCATCCCAAGTCGTCCCGTCCAGCTCGAAGGGCAGCTGCTGGACGCCGAGCGTCAGCGTGTGCTGTCCCGGCGAGGCGAGCGTCGGGTCGGTGGTCGACTGGATGATCGCTTCGATGACCGGCTGATCGACGAGCCGCCCACGGCGCTGGGCTTCCCACGCCCGTTCGAAATTGTCGACTGAGGCGCCGAGCAGCTGATGGCCGTGGTGCTGGGGGCCTTCGGCGGGTCCATCGAAGGGCAGGTAGGCCGGCAGCTGATCGATCAGCAGGTGGATTCGCGCCATGGAACCGCGCTGGTCGATCGCGCGGACCGCCCCGAGGAACTCGTCGTCGAGCTCGTGGGGATCGACGAGCGTGAGCAATGACCGCTTGGGGTCGGCGTTGGAGAGGACGACCCCGGCGTGGATCTCCTCGCCGCTGGCCAGCGCGACCCCGACCGCGCGTCCGTCGTTCACGAGAACCTTCGCGACGGGCGCGCCGAGCCGGATCTCGGCGCCGTGATGCCGGGCCCCGGCGACGAGCGCGTTGGCGATTCCGCCCATGCCGCCCCGGACGAATCCGAACTGCCCGAACTGGCCTTCGAACTCTCCCCAGGCGTGATGGCCGTACACGTAGCTCGTCCCCGGCGTCGAGGGTCCGCCCCAGACCGAAACCATCCCGAAGAACGTGAGGAAGCCCTTGATGTGCTCGGACTCGAAGTACCGGTCCAACAGGTCGCGCGTCGAAAGGAGCACGAACTCGTTGAACAACTCCTCCTCGCCCTCGCGCTCGAAGATCTCGAGCAGCCGCGCGCGTGTCGGCGCCGGCCGCAACAGCCACGGTGTCACGAGCGAGGCGAACCGTTGCATCCGGATCCCGAAGTCGAGGAAGCGTCGCGCGTCGCGTGGGCTGTAGCGCTCGATCTCGCGCAGGGTCCGGTCGAGTTCTTTCCACATGAATAGATGACGACCGTCCCGGAACAGGCTGAATCCCAGGGCGTCGCCCTGGTAGAGCTCGAGCCCGAATCGCTTGAGCTCGAGCTCGCGGATGATCTCCGGACGGAGCAGTCCGGCCACGAACGCGCACGAGGACCAGCGCGAGCCCGGGATCAACTCCTCGGTCGTGCAGGCGCCACCGGGTAGGTCGCGCGCCTCGAGGACGATGACGCGGCGGCCGGCGCGGGCGAGATAGTTCGCTGCGACGAGGCCGTTGTGCCCCGCGCCGATGATCACGACGTCGTAGGAACCGGCCCCGTTGACCGAGAGTGCCATCACGCTGCCTCGAGGTTGATCATGACGTGCTTGATCTCGGTGTACTCCTCGATGGAGTAGATCGACATGTCCTTGCCGTTGCCCGACTGCTTGAAGCCGCCGTGCGGCATCTCCGCGACTACCGGGAGATGATCGTTGATCCACACGGTCCCGAACTGCAGCCGCCGGGCGATGTCGAGCGCGCGCGTCACGTTCGATGTGAACACCGAGGCGGCAAGCCCGTATTCAACGTCGTTGGCCCAGCCCACGATGTCGTCGTTGCTCGCGCGGGTGACGGAAATCACCGGCCCGAACACCTCGCGCTGCACGATCTCGTCCCGTTGTTGGGCGCCGAGCA
Organism: Solirubrobacterales bacterium; assembly: GCA_019241635.1. GTDB lineage: Bacteria > Actinomycetota > Thermoleophilia > Solirubrobacterales > Solirubrobacteraceae > Palsa-465. The sequence continues at coordinate 13,508 of JAFAWR010000345.1, read as the reverse complement.
CGATGGTTGGGGCCACGAAGAACCCGGCATCGTCTCCGCCGTGCTCGCCGACGACGAGCTCGGCGTGGCCGGTTTGGCCGGCCCGCTCGACAAAGCTATTGACGCGATCCCGTTGCGCGGCCGATACGACCGGTCCCATCTCCACCTCGTCGGATTGCGGGGAACCGACCTGCAGCGAGGTGACGGCGGGGACGAGCGCGGAAACGAGCTCGTCGTGGACCGATTCGGTGGCGTACACGCGCGAGGCGGCCATACAGTCCTGGCCGGAGTTACAGAACGCTCCCTCCCGGATCTTTGCCACCGTGAGTTCCAGGTCGGCGTCATCAAGGACGATCACGGGCGCCTTGCCGCCGAGTTCGAGATGAAGGCGCTTGAGATTGCTGTTCGCGGCGGCGCGCATCACCTCCCGTCCGGTCGCGACGTCGCCGGTCAGGGATGACATGCGAACCCGCGGATGGCTGACCAGGGCAACCCCGACTGGGTCGCCATCTCCGGTGATGATGTTGAGCACGCCGGCCGGCAGCAGGTCGGCCGCGAGCTCGGCAAGCCGCAGCGCGGTCAGCGGCGTGTGCTCCGAGGGCTTGAGGACTACCGTGTTCCCAGCCATCAGCGCCGGGCCGAGCTTCCAGGTCGCCATCAGCAGTGGGTAGTTCCACGGTGCGACCGAACCCACCACGCCGATGGGGTCGCGACGGATGATGCTCGTGCGTGCGGTCATGTACTCGCCCGCGGCGCGGCCTTCGAGGCTTCGCCCCGCGCCCGCGAAGAAGCGCAGGTGGTCGGCGATCATCTCCATCTCCTCGCGCGCGAGGCCCATGGGCTTTCCGACGTTGCCGGATTCGATCCGGGCCAGCTCCTCGGCCGCGCTCTCGACGCGGTCGGCCAGGCGCAGTAGCGCGAGCGCCCGCTCCGCCGGTGCCGTCTGAGACCAGCTCGTGAACGCGCGGTCCGCCGCCGCGACCGCCTCATCGACGTCCTTGGCGCTCGCTTGAGGGACCACCGCGATGCTCTGGCCCGTCGCCGGATCGACGATCTCACTCGTCGCGCCGTCAAGGGCTGGGCGAAAGTCACCGTCGATGAACATGGCGTGCTGCGAGATTGCTGTAGACATGGCTGGCTCCTCAGATCGCGGGCGTGATCGACGCCGGGCGTGGACTCGGTCGTGACGATGGGCGAATGTGCGGCGAGGTCTGCGCGCCGAGCTCGAGCAGGATTGACGCGTGGCGGACCTTGTGGCGCACCAGGCGCGCATGGAAATCCGGGTCCGCCCAAGCGGTGTACATGTCCGACTCCGAGTTGCCGGGCTCGATCTTGAAGTAGCAGGGAGCCGCGACCGCGGCGATCTCGCCGGCCTCCCACAATCGGTTCATGCCGCCAAACGAGTCGAACGTGATCGCCCAGATGTCGAGCGGAATGCGCACCACCGAGCGGATCGCCGCGAGCATCGGCCGGCTCAGGTCGCCGACCGGGTTCAGGCTGTCGGCACCGAGCTCCTCCAGGATGCGGATCGCCGCCGGGTTGGCGTGGCCGGTATAGACGGAGACCTTGAACCGTGCCTCCGGTGGGATCGCGGCGGAGGCGCGCGCCTTGGCGAGGATGTCAAGCACGCCCTCGTCCCAGACGAGCACGCCGTGCAGGCCGCAGTCGAACAGCCGCAGATAGTCGTCGATAAGGAATCGCAGGTTGTCCGCACCGCGGACCCGGCGACCGGCGAGCGCTCCCTCGTCGGTGAGTGACTGACGTCCTGTGTCCCATCCGCCGCGGGGGCCGGGGCACGCGACCACGTCGATCTGGCGTTCGGCGGCCAGTTCGGCGAATGCCCGCAGCTCGCCCCGGTCGAGCAGCGTCGCGCCGGCCCCGAACGCGACCACGCGATGGATGTGGAGTTCGCGCCTGTCGGCCTCGTCGATCAACGCCTCGAGAGTGGAGAGACGCTCGACTCCGGAAATTTCAAGGCGAAAATGGCCACCGTCCTCGAAACGGCCCGGGGAGTCGCCGAGGGCATAGTCGTCCTGGGCGGGCAGGCCCTGCGCCGCCAGAATCGCGCCGGCGCGGCGAGCGCTGCTCCGGTCGCCATTGGTTTCAAAGCTACCGGTGGTCATGGGCCAGCTCTCCTCGAAGTCGTGGACGTTCAGGCGGAAATGCCTTTCCGGCGTTTCCGGTTAGTCCTTCAATGACTGAAAGGACCTTACGTTCAATGACAGAACCTAGAGGTCCGGGGCATCCGTGTCAACCGGGCGCGCGGCGCGCCCGCGTTGTCGGCCTGACCCGGAACCGTGGGTCGGGCAGCTGGCTGTCGTAGGCCGAGCCGGCGGCTCGGTGGCTAGCGGTCGTAGCCGAGCCGGCGGCGCAGCTCGGTGGCGGCGACCCTGGCGGCTTCGCCGGCGCGCTGAAGAATCTCTTCCTCGACGCGGAAGGTCGGAAAGCTCAGACTGATCGCGTACACCGGCGCCCCGTTGGGGCCGGTGATCGGGGCGGCGACGCAGGTGAGCTCGGACTCGACCTCGAGGCGATCGATCGCGAAGCCTCGTTCGCGGGTCAGCGCGAGCTCGCGTTCGAGCGACGGGCGATCGACGATCGTGGCCTCGGTAAAACGGGCGAGGCCGACGCGGTCGAGCAGTGCGTCCCGGTCCGGAGCCGCCAGCTCGGCCAGCATGGCCTTGCCGAGAGCGGAGGCGTGCCACGGATCGTGCTGCCCCACCTGGTTGACCGGCTTCAGCGTCCGCTTGCTCTCGAGCACCTCGACGATCACCACCTCGTCGCGCTCGCGCAGCGCGAGGTTGACGGTCTCGTTGAACTGCTCGCGAAGCTGCTCCATCAACGGCAGCGTCACATTCCGCGGCGCGCGGCTGCCCACGGTTTGCTGGCCGAGGCGAAACAGCTCCCATCCGAGGCGGTAGCGGCCGCTGGAGGTGCGCTCGACCAGTCCGTGGACGACGAGGCTCGAGAGGTAGCGAAGCGCGGTTGCCTCGCTGAGCCCGCATCCCCGCGCGACGTCGGCCAGGGTGATCGGCTCATCCGCGTCGACGGCCCGCAGTACCCGCACGACTCGATCGACGCTTTCCAGCGAAGCCCGCTCGGTCCCGTCTCGCCGATCGCCCTGGCGCATCTTGATGTCCCTCGTGCTCAAAGAACCTCCACGCGCCGCGAGAGGCGGGCGGTGGTCACGACGCTAGCACGAGGGGTGGCGCCGGCCGGGCCGCCACCCGGCGCCGATCACGGTGTCGGGTCAAGCACGGCGGACGCGGCCGCCCTCCCGGGTAGCGCGGTACCTGTGGGCAGGTCGGGCGCAGCGGCCCTTTCGGCGGCGTGCTCGGGCAGGATGCCGATGCCACCGCGCTGCTTGAACCAGTACAGCGCGAAGGAGATCAGCAGCAGCACCACCGGGAACAGAACGCCACCCCACTTCAGGTACCAATGGAACGGGGAAGCCGGGTTGTAGATGGCATTTCTCGGCCAGGCGATGTCGACGATCGTGAACACGGCCCAACCCGCCGCGGCCAGGCTGACCGGCAGCCCGAGCCGCCCGAGGGTGAAATAGCGCCTGTCGTTCTGGTGCCATTCGCCGCGGAGCCGCACGGCTGCGAACGACCCGGCGATCAACAGATAGGAGAAGAGGGCGAAGATCACGGTCGTGCTGCTGACCACCAGGAAAATCGACGGCTGGTCGATGTTGAAGGCGAGGATCGCCACGGCGACGACCGCGACGATGATCGGTGGGATAACCGGCGTGCGCGAGCGCTTGCCGACCCGGGCCAGACGCGATGCCGCCGGTAGGCCGTTGTCACGCGACATCGCGAAGATCATGTTCACCGCACCGGTCTGGTTGGCCAGGCCACACACGAACACCGCGACGGCCGCGCAGCCGAGCATGACATCACCGCCGGTCTTGCCCAACACCGACTGGATCACGTAGGCGAGCCCGCCGCTCGCGATGTTCGGGTCGTGACTGTTCTTCACCGCCATCGCCGCGGTGAGCAGCAGCAGCGCACCGAACACACCCGAGGCCACCAGGGCGCGGATGATCGCGTGGGGGCTCGTCTTGCGCGGATTGATGGTCTCCTCGCCGATCGATCCGGCCGTGTCGAAGCCCCACATGGTGAACACCCCGAGCAGGACGCACACGAGCAGCGCGCCGAGGTAACCGTCGCCGTAGCCGTGTCCCGTGCCGTTGGTTTGGAACGCGACGCCCAAGCCCCGGTGAGCGTGAAAGAGAAAGAAGATGATCAGAAAACTCGAGCCGAGTAGCTCGACGGTGACACCGAGGTTATTGACGAACGAGCGCACCCTCGCCCCCAACAGGCAGATCGCGGTGGTCAGGGCGATCATGATCGAGCCGAGGATGATCCCGTTGACGGTGGCGTCGTGGGCGCCGTGACCGTTGCCGTAGATCCAGAACACCGACGAGATGTACGGCAGGACGTTCTGCATCGTGATCGCGACCGCGGCGGTCGAGACCATCAGCGCGAGGATCATCGAGGCGCCGGCCAGCCACGCCGTTGCGTCGTGACGCGCGATGTTCTTGGTCCAGTTGTAGACAGACCCCTGCAGCGGGTAGCGGACCGCCAGCTCGGCAAAGACAAAGGCAAACAGGAGCTGACCACCGAACGCAGCCATCCACGCCCAGATCGCCGCGGGACCGCCGAGCCCGTAGTTCTCGCCGAACAGCAGGAACATGCCGGTCATCACGGAGATGAAGGCGAAGCCGGTGCAGAACGCGGTGAAGCTTCCGATCGTCCGAACGAGTTCTTGCTTGTAGCCGAAGCGCGCGAGATCCCGCGCGTCGTCGCCCTTGGTCCCGTCGAACATCAACCTCTCCCTTCTCCTCAGTGGAGTAGGACTCTTTCATTCAGTGTAAGAGTCCTCCGATCAATGGAGGACACCGTAGTCCGCTCCTCCGGTGCTGTCAAGTTCCTCCGCGGCAGATGCACTGGGGTGAGCGCGGCTCGCCCGAGCTCTCGACCTTGCGCTCCGTCGAGCACTCCGTGCCTAGGGTCCCGGTGCCCTGGCCAGCTCGCGCGACACGGCCCGCGCCCCGGTCACCACGGCTGGCGCCACCTGCGCTGGCGAGATCCGCCCGCCCGTCGGCATCGAGACCGATAGCGCCGCCCGGGCGACCCCGTCACGACCGAGGATCGGCGCGGCGAGGCACACCAGGCCGACTCTCGCCTCCTCGCGGTCGAAGGCGACCCCGGCGCGCCGGACGTCCTGGAGCTCGCGAGCCAGCCGAGCGGGATCGATGATCGTCGAGGGCGTCCTCGCCATGAGCGGCGGCTGGGCAGCCAGCCACTCGCGCCCGACGTCAGGCGAGAAGGCGAGCAGCGCCTTACCGAGCCCCGTGCAATGTGCGGGCATACGGCCCCCTCGCCGCGATGGGGTGGAGACCCGGCGGTGGCCCGCGATGATCTCGACGTAGAGGACCTCGCCCTGATCGAGGACGCCGAGCTGGACCGTCTCCTTGGTCGCCTCGTAGAGATCCTCCATGTAAGGCAGCGCGAGCTCGCGCAGCCGCTGCTGGCGCGGGACGATCTGACCCAGCTCGAACAGCGCCGTTCCAAGCCGCCACCCGCGTCGCGAGCGCTCGAGGAAACCGAGCGCGACAAGCTGGCCGGCCAGCCGGTGGGCCGTCGCACGCGGCACCTCGGACCGGGCGACCAGCTCCGAGAGCGTGAGCTCGGGGCCGCCCTCACGGAACGCCTCGAGCAGGCGGGCGGCCCGCTCCAGCACGCCACCGCCGACCGAATTCCTCATGGCAAGTTCATCTCACTCAGTGGGACGCGGGATTGTCGCACCCGGGCCATGAGGTGAACATGAGACGGTGTCCGCTGAGCTCCAGGCAAGCCCGCCAGCGCCCTTGCGTGGGCGACGGTGAGGCGATGACGCTCTCCGTAGCGATCGTGGGGTCGGGCAACATCGGAACCGACCTGATGGTCAAGCTCCTGCGCTCCGACCACGTCGAGCCTCGCTGGATGGTCGGGATTGATCCGGCAAGCCCGGGACTCGCCCGCGCGCGCGAGGCCGGACTCCGGACGACCTCCGAGGGCGTCACCTGGCTGATGAACCTGTCCGAGCGGCCCGACCTGATCTTCGAGGCGACGTCCGCCTCGGTGCACGCCGCCAACGCCCCTGCCTACGAGGCGGCGGGGATCCCGGCAATCGACCTCACCCCGGCCGCCGTCGGCCCGTACGTGGTGCCGCCGGTCAACCTGGGCGCGCATCTCGACGCGCCGAACATCAATATGGTCACCTGTGGCGGGCAGGCGACGGTGCCCATGGTCCATGCGGTCGCTCGCGTCGCCCAGGTCGACTACGCGGAGATCGTCGCCTCCATCGCCTCGCGCTCGGCCGGTCCCGGCACCCGGGCAAACATCGACGAGTTCACCGAAACCACCGCGCGCGCCGTTTCCCAGGTCGGTGGAGCCGGTCGCGGCAAGGCGATCATCATCCTGAACCCGGCCGAGCCGCCCCTGCTCATGCGCGACACGGTGATCTGCTCGCTCGACGCCGATGCCGACTGCGACGCAATCGCCGCGTCGGTCGAGCAGATGGCCAGCGAGGTCGCCCAATACGTTCCGGGCTACCGCCTGCGGGTTCCGCCTCAGTTCGAGGACGGCCGTGTCTCGATCTTCATCGAGGTCGAGGGCCGCGGGGACTTCCTTCCCGCCTACGCGGGCAACCTCGACATCATGACCGCGGCGGCCGTACGGGTCGGCGAGGAGTTGGCGCGGGCTCGCACGCCGGAGGTGGTCCGATGAGTTCTGCCGAGAGCACGCCCGGCGCGCTTCGGTACGGCGCCGCCCGCTCGGTCCGTCTCACCGACAGCTGCCTGCGCGACGGCTCCCACGCCGTCCGCCACCAGCTCACGACCGAGCAGGTCCGGGCGGTCGTCGGCGCGCTCGACGATGCGGGAGTGCCGGTGCTCGAGGTCAGCCACGGCGACGGGCTCGGCGGCAGCTCGTTCACTTACGGCCTGTCCCGTATCCCGGAGCGCAAGCTGATCGCGACCGCGGTGGCGAGCGCAAAGCGCGCGCGGATCGCCGCTCTGCTGCTGCCGGGCATCGGGACCGCCGCGGACATCCAGGCGGTAGCCGACCTCGGAGTTCAGATCATCCGGATCGCCACCCACTGCACCGAGGCGGACATCTCGATCCAGCACTTCCAGATCGCCCGATCGCTCGGTCTGGAGACGGTCGGCTTCTTGATGATGTCTCACTCCCAGCCCCCCGGGGTGCTCGCCGAACAGGCGAAGATCATGGCCGGCGCGGGCTGTCAGTGCGTGTATGTCGTCGACTCGGCCGGAGCGCTCGTGCCGCCGACCGCCGCGGAACGCGTGGCCGCGGTGGTGGACGCGGTGTCTGCCGAGGGCGCCCAGGTCGGGTTCCATGGACACGAGAACCTCGCCTGCGGTGTCGCGAACACGCTGGCGGCGATCGAGGCCGGGGCGGTTCAGGTCGATGCGAGCACGCGCCGGATGGGCGCGGGGGCGGGCAACACGCCGACCGAGGCGCTGGTCGCGGTGCTCGAGAAGATGGACATCGCCACTGGCATCGACGCAGCCGCGATCGCCGACGCCGCCGAGGACCTCGTGCGCCCGATCATGGGCCGCGACTGCACGCTCGATCGGATGTCACTGACTATGGGCTATGCCGGCGTGTACTCGAGCTTCCTCGAGCACGCGCGGCGGGCCGCCGAGCATTACGGCGTGTCCGGTACCGAGATCCTGCGCGTGTGCGGCCGCCGCGGACTGGTGGGCGGCCAGGAGGACCTGATCGCCGAGATCGCCTACGAGCTGGCCGCGGGCTCGACTGGCCGGTAGCCGAGGTCTCCGTGGCTTGAGGCTCGCTGTGGGCTTGCCGACCCCTTCGCTATTGTGACCCCGGGGTCGGGCAGTCGGCGAGAGGGGCAAACGATGGGGACAATCGAGACGGGAGGCCGCCTGCGTCGGCGAACCGGGTTGGCTGTGGTCGCAGCGACGTTCGCGGCGCTCTGGCTTCTCGCGCCCGGCGGAGGCCAGGCGTGGGCCGCGTCGGCGAGCGCCGGGGATTCGCTCGTCGGTTCGCAGGCGGGCCTGTCGGTGTCCAAGCAGCTCGTCGGCGATACGACGGAGCCATACACCGGCATGGACACCCCGGTCTACCAATACACGCTCAGCGACGCCGCCGGCATGAGCGTGCAGATCCTCACCTACGGCGCGATCATCCACGCGATCGACGTCCCCGATCGCCTGGGGCAGCCCGCCGACGTGGTGCTCGGATTCAACAGCCTCGGGGATTACGTCGCCAATAACAGCCCGCCGGTCACCGCGAATGGCGGACCGTACTTCGGCGAGGTGCTCGGCCGCTACGCGAACCGGCTCGCTGCCGGCAAGTTCACGCTCGATCAGCCGGGGGCGGGGCCGGTCACCTATACGCTCCCGGTCAACGACGGGACAAGCAGCCTGAACGGGGGCCTGGTCGGTTTCGGCAATCACGTCTGGGCCGATCAGGAGGTTCAGGGACCGGGCTACGTCGGTGTGCAGTTGACGCTGAACAGCCCGAGCGGTGATGAAGGCGGCCCGGCCGGCTCCCCCGGGTGCCCCAACGGGTGCACCGGCTACCCGGCCAGCCTCCAGGTGGTCGTCACGTACACGCTCAACGACCAGAACGAGCTGTCGGTCAGCTACCAGGCGACGAACCAGTCGCCGAACCTGAACACGATCGTCAACCTGACCAACGCCAGCTATTTCAATCTCGCCGGCGAGAATGCGCCGGCGGGCTCGGCGTATGGCCAGGAGGTTGCGATCAACGGGGCCGACTACACCCCGATAGACGGCAACCAGATTCCGCTGGGTCAAGAGGCCTCGGTGCTCGGCACCCCGCTGGACTTCACCACCCCGCAGTCGATCGGATCACGGATCGACGACTTCGGCGCGAACTTCAACGCCCCCGGCAACCAGCTGGCCTTCGCCCACGGCTATGACTTCAACTGGGCGCTGAACCCACGGACGCCCGGTACCACGGGACCCGGCGGGCTGAACCTCGCCGCCCGCGCGATCGACCCGGGCAGCGGACGCGAGCTGTCGGTCTGGACCGATCAGCCGGGCGTCCAGTTCGACACGGCGAACCTGCTGAACGGCACGCTTACCGGCATCAGCGGCGACACCTACCGGCAAGGCGCGGGCTACGCATTCGAAACCCAGCATTTCCCCGACTCTCCGAACGAGTCGAGCTTCCCCTCCACCATTCTCGACGCACACCAGAGCCTCTCGACGACGACCGTGTACCAGTTCTCGGCCCCGAGCCTCAGCGTGTCGGCGCCGGCGACCGGCACGGCCGCGACGGCGATCGCGCCCGGCTCGATCGGCGCGACCCTGTCAGACGCGACCAGCAACGCCAGCGGCGCGATCACCTACACGGTGTTCGGCCCGCAGCCATCTGCGCCCACGAATTGCACCACCGGCGGGACACCCGTCGGGACCGCGACGGTTTCCGGCAGCGGGGCCTACCAACCATCCGGTGGCTACGTACCACCGAGCGCAGGCACCTATTACTGGTATGCCAGCTACAGCGGTGATGCTGGCAATCAGCCCGCCACCAGCGGTTGCGGCGCTGGTATGACCTCAACGGTTGTCTCCGCCAGCGCGCCGGTTCACGCGATCACGCTGTCTCGCCTGAGCCTCTCCGCGCACAAGATCTCGGTCGCGGGTCGGAAAGTCGGTGGCAGATGCGTGACGCCGACGCCTAAGAACACCACCGACAAGCAATGCCGGTTGCCGATCCACCTGGCGGTCGCCTACCGTCTCAGCGCCGGCGGGTCTGTCACCTTCACCGTTCACCGCGAGGTGGCGGGACGCAAGGTCAACCGCTCGTGTGTCGCCCCGACGCGCAAGAACAAGCGCGACAAGCAATGCACCCGGCTGATCAAGCTGCATGGCCGCCTGATCAAGGTGGGGAAGGCTGGCGCCAACCGCTTCGTCTGGAACGGGGCGATCGGCGGACGCGAGCTCGGGCCGGGCACCTACGAGATCACGGCGACCCCGGCCGGGGGGTCTCCGCAGGCCGCCACGTTCACGATCGTCGGCTGATCCCAGGAGCAGGAGGCGGCGGGGTACCCGGCTGTTGCCGTCCGGTGAACGCGCTCTGAGCGCGTGTAACGGACCGCCTGCGGGCGGGTTGTTCTTAGCATGCAGCAGTTCGTCCTCCTGGCTCGTCGACGGGTCTATGGCCATCTGTGGCCGATCCTGCAGACCGGTGTGGCCGCGGTCGGGGCGTGGTATTGCGCGGTGTTGCTGGGGGTCGAGCATCGGCCGGCGTTCGCCTCGATAGCCGCCGTGGTCTCTCTGGGCGCGGCCTTCGGCGAGCGACGGCAGCGGGCGGTGCAGCTGATCGCCGGCGTGATGCTGGGGATTGTGCTTGCCGACCTGCTGGTCCGTGTCATGGGAGCGGGGTTGCCCCAAATTGGGGTGCTGGTGGTGCTCGCGATGCTGGCCGCGGTGATCCTCGGAGGAGGAGAGTTGCTGGTCAGCGAGGCGGCCGTGTCGGCGATCCTCGTCGCGACGCTGTCCTCGACTCCCGAGGTGCGCCTGCTCGATGTCTTGATCGGTGGTGGGGTGGCGCTGGCCGTCCACACGCTCGTGTTCCCGCCCGACCCAATCGTTGGCGTCGCGCGCGCCACCAACGGTGTCTTCGGCGAGCTGGGAGCCGTGCTGCGCGACGCCGCCGGCATCTTGACCGGAGGCGACGTGGTTCGCGGCGAGGCCGCGGCGCAGGCGGCTGAGAGCGTGGAGATCCATGTCGCCGCGCTCAGGCACGCGGTCCTGGTGGGCACCGACACGGCTCGCTGGGCTCCGCTGCGCCGCGGCGCCCGGGGCGAGCTCGAGCGCTACGCGCGCATCGTGGACCACGCGGACCTTGCCGCTCGCAGTGCGCGCGTGCTCGTCCGTAACGTCCGGCAGTACGTCCGTAGCGGCGGTCCGCCACAGCCCGAGCTCGCGGACGCGATCCGGGATCTCGGCCTGGCGGCCTGGGAGCTACCAGGCCAGTTCGAGGAGCCCTGGCGCGGCGGCGACGTGCTGCGCATCGCGCTGCAAGCGGCCGGCCGCGCCACCGCCACCGCCACCCGTCAACCCTCGATGGCGCTCAACGACATCGCGGGTCAGGTGCGCTCGATCGCGATCGACATCGTCAGGGCGTCAGAGGCCAGCGAGACCGACCGCGGCGCGATCGCCGAGGCTCCCACCGAGGAACTCCTGGCCGCGCTGCCCCTTCCCTCGCCGACCGCGCCCTGACCTCGGCCTGAACCGCGCGGCCAGCCCTCGACGCCAGAGCTAAAGCTCGCTCCATGCGTCGTCGATGGTGCGGATGCGCGGGTTCGCACCGGGGCACTCTCGCGCGGCTTCAACATGGCGAACAGGCGTCGCTGCGACATCCACTGACGGCAAGGAGTGTCCCGATGATCAATCCCGACGATTCGCACGGTTTTGCCCGTGCCGATGCGACCGCGGCGTCGCCCGGCAGCGTCCCCCCGCCCGGGGGAGACCGCTTCCCCTTTCTACGATGCGCCTCCCCCCACGCCTGGGTTCGTCGCGAACAACACGGTGAGCTACACCGCCGCCCCGCAGCGGACGGTGTTCGAGCGTAACCGCACGACCCTGACCGCCCTGGCCGTCGTCGTCGGGTACCTGCTCCTCGCGAAGACAACCGGGATCGTCATGCTCGGGATCTTTCCCGTGATGCTGAGCATTCGCGCGTTCCAACGCAAGGAGCAGCTCGCGCCGCTGGCGCTTCTTGCCGCCGCGGTCGCCGTGTTCTTTTCCCTGTCGGTGATGGCACACCACTAGTCGGCGGCCGACGAAGCGCGGTCGAGTAGCCGCGGAGGCCTCTGGTGCTGAGGGCATGCTGGATTGCGACGGCCCCGCGATTTGCTCGAGCTGACCGACGGGTAAGGCGTGGTCCGGTGGCGATGCCCGCTTGGGAATGGGCGGGGCTACGGGGACACCCACACTGGTTGTTGGATGGAGGATGGATGCCTCGGTTCAAAACGCGCGCGGTGTTGCTCATCGCCGTGTGTCTCCTTGCTGTTGGGGCGGTGGGCGCGGCGCAGGCCGCCACGCCCTCCGTGACTTCTGCGATCAAAGCGCAGGACAAGGTTCTCGTCGACCGTCTCTCGCCGCGACCGGTGGTCGGCGTTACTGAGGGTGGGGCCGGAACCCCGGACCTGCGTCTAGTCGGCATGCTGACGACATGAAAAGTTCACCGTGGTATCAAGCGGCCCGGAATCCGTACCTGCGATGGTGGTGGATCATCGGTGCATGGGTTGTGGCCTGGGTCGTCGCCCTGCTGATCGTTGCCGTCCTGAACTCCCTCTTCTCAGCGCACGATCTCGTGTTGGCAGTGATTGTTGGCCTCAACGGGGCTGCAGCGACGTCACCCGTACTTGCATGGATCATCGGTCTCGGAACCAGCTTTCAAGAATGGGCCGATGACTTCCTGAGCAGCGCATGCGGGCTAGACGAGGGCCTTGATTGGAAGCGCTTCTGGGCTGTGACGGTCGGAGCGCCCGCCTGCGCGGCGCTCGCATCGCTGCCATTTGCACACACGTTCGACGTTCTGAGCTCTGTGGCTTCCGTGGACGCCGTGCTCATTGTCGCGGTCATCGTGGACCGTGATGCCTTTTCGCTTGTGGGGTCGGGAGGCGGTCGGCAGCTACAGACCACGCTACGCATCGCCCTCCTCGTAATGATTGCGCTTGGCATGCTGATGATCGTGTGGGGCGTGGTCTTGTCGAAGACGAACCCACCCAGACATGTGCGATTCGATCTTGCGCTTGCTGTCAGTCTCGGATACGGCCTCGTTACGACGACGGCCTGTGTAATTCTCCTGACGATCAACATGGCTGCTCGGCTGCTCGGCTCGGTCAGGGCTTCGGGCGGTGATGTCGATGTGCACCGACAGAGCGACCCAGGAAATGGTTGATCGAGATCGCTCGCTGGCATGGCGGTCCGCTCCGGGGCTCACGCCATCCGCTGGTCGGTCCGCCTGAAGCCGTTGCGGGCCGCTCGCCCGAGGCATTCTCTAAGCCCTGGAGCCGTCGGCTTCGGCGATCGCGATCATCCGCGGGAGTCTGGACGGACCGCTCGGAGGCTCCCTGCGGGGTGGTGCTTGTCTATCGTCGACGAGCACGCAGAGCTGGAGGGCCGGCGATTTCGATGGTCGATTGTCCTGCGGACATACCTCGCTTCGCTCGTCTCTCTGCTTCCGTGCGGATGGCGGGAGCGCGGACCACAGCAACAGCGCGGTTGTATAGCGATGGCTGCGCTGGAGCTCCTTGGCGTCGGCAGAGGGCAGAGCACGCCCCCGAGCCGGCTGCGCAAACATGCCCGGGTGGCGCCAGCGAGCCTTCACGACTTCTTCTTGGCAGGTGCGGGTGCCGCCGGCGGACTCATCGGGCTGTTGTTCGTCGCCATCTCGGTCTCGCAGGAGCGATTCGCGAAGGAGGCCGAGCCGCAGATCCATCGGGTGCGAGCTCAG
>JAFAWR010000133.1 GCA_019241635.1 Solirubrobacterales bacterium | reverse complement strand
GTCTGCGTCGCCTCGCTTACGAAGTTCTTAGCTTCCGAGCGTGAGCCTCGCGCGGGCGCCTCGATCTAGAGAGCACCCGACCAAAAGGAGGCTCTCGATGACGAGCAAGCAGCGCAACGCGGTGGCCGTGGCCACCAGCATCCTGTGCCTGGCCGGAAGCGGCGGAGTGGCACTGGCCTGTGGCACCGGCGATCCGGGCTACACCGGGACGACCGGGACCACGACCGCCACGGGTACGACCAGTACCACCGGCACAACCGGCTCGACCGGCACCACGACGACGACGTCGGCCACCGCGGATCCGAGCGGCGCGACCGCGACGACCACGGCGCGGCACACCCGTCGCCACTCGTCTCGCCGGACTCGACGCTCCAGCCAGGGGTGAGCGCTGCCGCCAAGCGTGGCGGCGCCACCGGGCCGGCCGGGGAGGAATGTCGCGGTTCCTCCCCGGCCGCCCACCGGCGCCCGAGCGAGCCGGCCGACAGCCAGCTCTTACGAAATCACGACGTCCGTCTCACGCACGCGGCGGATCCTTCCGGGCACGCCGTGAACCCCCGACCGCCATCGACCGCCCGGCTGGGCAGGATCTCGCTGCGCGGGCAGCCCGACGAGCGACTGGCCGAGCTGGTCGCGCTGGGCTCGGACTCGCTGGGCTCGGACTCGCTGGGCTCGGAGGCCGCGTTCGAGGCGATCGTCCACCGCTACCGACCGGCTCTCATCCGCCACTGCGCACGGCTGGTCGGTCCCGAGGACGCTGACGAGGCGGTGCAGGACACGCTCCTGAAAGCGCATCGGGCGCTGGCCCGGGGGACACCGATCTACAGCCTGGGCGCCTGGCTGCACGCGATCGCCCACAACTCCGCGCTGAGCATGCTCCGCCGCCGCCACCCAGCGACCGAATATCGAGAGGAGTTCGAGGGTGGATCGGCCTCCCGCGAGATTTCCGATCAAGCCGAGCGAGAACGGCTCGACGCACTCGTTTCGGCCCTGCTCGCGCTACCCACCCGGCAGCGGCGCGCCCTGGTCATGCGAGAGCTCGAAGGCCGCAGCTACGCAGAGATCGCGTCCAACCTGGAGGCCAGTAACGGCGCTGTGCGCCAGCTTCTGAACCGCGCCCGCATCTCGATCCGCGAGCGGCTCGCCACGCTGATCCCGTTGGAGTCGTTCTTCAGGTGGGCGAGCGTCGGGGGCGGGACGGCCCCCGCCGGGGCAACGCTCGCCGGCAGCGCCGCGTTCGCGGCCAAGATCTCAAGCGCGATCGTGCTGTCGGCCGCGCCGGTTGTGGCGGTCGCGCCGCTACCGGTGACGGCCGCCACGGGGGCTTCGAGTCACGCGGCGCGCACGACGATCGCACATGCGCGGACGGTTCGAGTCCGCGTGCCGGCGCATCGCGTGGCCATTACCGGAGCGGTCCTGGGCATCCCCCGGACGGCTGTCGGCAGGACTGTCCCGATCGCGCTGCACACGGTGACGGCGACGCCCACGGCGCGAGTCGCCCGCCCGGCCGCCGGCGCGCTCGCGGCGGGTCAGGCGTGCCGCACCGTCACATCACGGACCGTCGCCGGCCAGACCCGGCCGACCGCCAACCAACCAGCGTTCACCGCCACCACGGGCGCCGGCGGATCTGGGCAACCTGGTCAGCCGGGGCCACCAGCTCGCCAAGGTGCTCCGCAAGGTGGCTGAGGTGCTCGCAGAGCCAGATCCCGTAGTAGGAGCTGGGGGCGCGATCGGCCCCAATCGGGGCCAGCGAGGGGGGATGGAGCTCGCGGGGCGCAATGTGCCCCGGCCGACTGACCAGGGTGGCCAGCTCCTCGTACCAGGCCGCCAACACGTCGGTGCGGCGCTCGAGCGGCTCTCTTACCGCGTCGATCGCCGCGGCGTCGCCAGGGAGCTCGGCGATCGCCCGGGCGGTCAGGCGCAGACGGAGGGTCCCGCCGACCAGCCGCCACAGGTCCTGCCGGGCGATGTGCTTGGTGCCCTGCTCGGCCAGCAGCCCGCGCAGCGCCTCGTCTAGGCGCGCACCGGCCACACCGGCCGCCGGTGCGGCGTCGGGCTCGCCGCCACGGACTCCGGCTGCCCAACCCACGGCCTGCCTCAGATAGGCCGCGCCCGAGCGATACGCGTCGGCCAGGTCATCGCCGACCACCGCGGCCACGCCCCGGGGCCAGAACAGTGTCCCGACCGCGGCGCTCACCGCGCATCCGATGGCCACGTCCTCGATCCGGACCACGCCGACCTTCCACCCGACCGGCGCGAGCAGGTTGAAGAGCACCGCCACGGTCACCGTGAACGCCGCCTGGCCGACGACGAACGGCGCGGTCCCCGGCGCATACCCCGCCACCAGGACCGCGACCGGCAACACCACCCACAGGGCCGTCGTGGCGCCGCCGATGGCCAGCAGCAGCGCTCCGCCGACGACGAAGCCGAGCGCGGTGCCGGCCAGCGCGCGGAGTGCCGTCGCGCCGGTCGAGGCGGCGCTGGTGCGCAGCACCGAGAGCGTCCCTAGCACGACCCAGAAACCGTGCTGGAGGCTCCCGACATCGGCCACCGCCACGGCGGCGGCCAGCGCCACCGCTCCGCGGAGGCTGTTGACGAACCACACCGAGCGGACGCTGGCGTGAGTGTGCGCCGCCGACAACACGCTTCCGACCCGGCCGGCGGCACGCGCGGCCGTGCTCGATCGGGCGTACCAGCGCTGCCGGCGATCCTCGAGCCAGGCCGGATCGGCGAGCCCCGCCGCGACGAGGGTCTCGGTGGCCAGAGCCAGCACCGCCACGGCGATCGCGTGGGCGTGAAACGCGGCCTGGGCCGACGCGCGGGCGCCGTCGACGGGCGGCGGGCGGCGGTCGAGGCCGGTCACGGCGTCGGCCTGGCAACGCTCGAGCAGGTCGATATCGGGACGTGCGTCACCGCCGGCGAGCAGCGTGCTGCAGTCGCGGAGGATCCCGCCGGTCGTCGCGAGCAGCCGCTGCGCGACCGGCGAGGCTTCGCTCAGATCGGCCCGCTCGCGGATGGCGTCTGAGGTCAGCGCCGCGCACCACTCGAGCAGTTCGACGGCATTGGCCAGGGCCTGGTCGGCGGCGGCCAGGCCGGTCGGTCGGTACGGGGTCGCGGTGAACCGGGCCAGCAGCCTGTGCTTGGCCGCGAGGGCGGCGGCAAGCGCGTCCTCGCCGTCGCCCCCGGCCAGCGCGGCGTCGATCTGGTCGGCGACCGCGCCGGCCAGCTCAGCGGCCTCGCGGCGCAGCGCGTTCTCGTCGAGCCGGGGCGAGAGGAGGAGGACCGCCGCGGTTCCCGCCACCGAGGCCAGCCACCACCCCGCCAGGCGGTCGGGGACCATCCCGATGGTTCCGCGGGAGGCGGCGGGGAGGACGTAGGCGAGCAACGCGGCGGTCGCGCCCGAGGCGGCGTTCGGGCCCGCGATGCCGGCGAAGAAGACCGCAAAGGTGACCGGCACGGTGACCAGCGCGGCGAGCACCGTCGAGGAGCTGACCACGGTGCCGATGGTCAGCAGCGCGCTGCCGGCCACCGCGAGCGCGATGTGGGCGAGGAACTTGTCGCGCCGGGTGCCGCCGAATGACGCCAGAACCAGGGTGGCGAAGCCGCCGAACGCGGCGAACGTGGCCATCTGCAGGTTCCCGATCGCCTTGTCGGTGAGCGCGAAGAGCCCACAGACGACGACCACGGCGCGAACGGCGCGCAGCGCGGCCGGGGTCGACCACACCGGGATCCAGCCGGTGGCGCGGGCGCGGGAGATGAGCGGATGTGCGAGCCGGACCGTGCTCATTGCCGCCCGCCACCTCCTAGGTTGAGTCGGCCAGCTTAAGGATCAACTTGCCGGTGTTCTCGCCGCGGAACAGCCGGAGGAGCACCTCGGGGAACTGGTCGAGGTCGCCGCGCACGACATCCTCGCGGGACTGCAGCTCGCCGGCCTGGAGCCACTGTGCGAGCTCGGCGATCGCTTCGGGGTAACGCTCCGCGTAGTCGAACACGAGAAACCCGGTCATCGACGCGCGCTCGACGAGCAGCTGCATGTAGTTGGCCGGACCGTGCGGCTGCGTCGCGTTGTATTGCGAGATCGCCCCGCAGATCACGACGCGGGCACCTCGAGCGATCCGGCGCAGGACCTCGTCCAGCGTCTCACCGCCGACGTTGTCGAAGTACACGTCGACGCCGTCGGGCGCGTGACGCCGGAGCTCGGCGCGCAGCTCGCCGCGCTTGTAGTCGATGGCCGCATCGAACCCGAGCTCGTCGACCAGCCACTGGCACTTCTCGGGACCTCCGGCGATGCCGATCGTCCGGCAGCCTTTGAGGCGGGCGATCTGCCCAACCACGCTGCCCACCGCGCCGGCCGCGCCGGACACGACCACGGTCTGCCCGGGCTGCGGCCGGCCGATGTCGAGCAGGCCGAAGTAGGCGGTCAGCCCGGTCATCCCGAGCAGCCCGAGGTGGACCGGCGCCGGGGCCAGCGCTGTGTCGAGGAGCCTCGCGCCCCGGCCGTCGGACACCGCGTAGCGCTGCGCGCCGAACATGCCCGACACAAGCGCGCCGACCTCGTACTCCGGATGCCGCGAGTCGGTCACGCGACCGATCCCGCCGGCGCGCATCACCTCGCCGATGCCCACCGGCGGCACGTAGGAGCGACCCTCGTTCATCCAGCCGCGCATGGCCGGATCGAGCGAGAGGTATTCGAGCTTGACCCGGAACTCACCCTCGCCGGGCTCCGGCGCGGGCTCCTCTCGATATTCCCAGTCCGACGGCTTGGGGAGGCCCACCGGCCGGGCCGCCAGGCGCCACTGGGCGTTGCGCTCGCTCACGGTTGGCAGGCTACTCGACGGCGCGCTCACGCTCCGGCGCGAGCGCCGACCACGCGCAGGCGATGTCGGCGCCGAGCCGGCAGTTCCCCCGGACGATTTCCAGGTTGACCGCCACGCTGGTCCGCTCGGTGTGCCGGTGGATGTAGTCGAGCAGGAACGGAGTGATGTCCTTGCCCCGGACCCCAGCCGCCTCGGCCGCCGTGAGCGCATCGGCGAGCAGGCGGTCGTGGAGGGCGGGATCGAGCTGCGCGGCCTCGGGCAACGGGTTGGCCACCAGGATCCCGCTGGTTCGGCGAAGCGCGTCGGCGGCGTGCATGATCCGGGCGATCTCCTCCGGCGTGCTCACCGGGGTATCGACCGTGTAGCCGCTGTCGGTCAGCCAGAAGGCGGGGAAGCGGTCGGTGCCGAAGACGAGCACGGTCACGCTCAGCGTCTCCAGCCGCTCGAGGGTGGCGCCGATGTCGAGGATCGACTTGACCCCGCCCGACACCACGGTGATCGGGCACTCGGCGAGAATCCCGAGGTCGGCCGATTCGTCGAATGTCTCACCGGCGCCCCGGTGCACTCCGCCGATCCCTCCGGTGGCGAACACGCGGATCCCGGCGCGTGCCGCGAGCAGCGCGGTGGCGGCGACGGTGGTGCCGCCGGTCGCGCCCATGGCCATGGCCACGGGAAGATCGCGAACGCTCAGCTTGAGCGCCCCGTCGGTGTCGACGAGGTGCTCGAGCTCGTCGGCTTCGAGGCCGACATGGGGGACTCCATCGAGCATCGCGATGGTCGCCGGGACGGCCCCGCGCTCGGCCACCGTCCGTTCGAACTCGCGCGCGGCGTCGAGGTTCTCGGGGCGCGGCAGGCCGTGCGTGATGATCGTCGACTCGAGCGCGACGACCGGCTTCGCGGCGGCCAGCGCCCGCGCGACTATCTCGGACACGACCACGCTTTGCGACATCGCGTGATCATGTCAGCATGGGGTCCGAGCACGCCGCCACCGAGCTGCCCGCGATCTGCACGATCGGCGACCTGATCCTCGATGTGGTCGTGCTGCCCGACACCCACCTGGTCGCCGACGCCGACACTCCGGCGACGATCCGCCTTCTCGCGGGCGGCCAGGCGGCGAACGTGGCGGCCTGGGCGAGCGCGCTGGGCGCGAGGAGCCGGCTGATCTGCAAGCGGGGGGACGACCCGGCGAGCCAGCTGGCGGCCGCGCAGCTCGCCCGCCACGGCGTCGAGGTATGCGGACCGGTGGTGCCCGGCCGCGGCGGCGTGGTCGTCTCGACGCGCGACGGCGCCGGCGGGCGGACGATGGCCTCCGACCGCGGGGTGGCCTCGCTGCTTAAGGCGGCCGAACTCGACTCGGCCTGGATCGAGCCGTGCGACGTGCTCCACGTCTCGGGTTACTGCCTGTTGCGCGAGCCGATGGCCGAGGCGGCCATCGTGGCGGCAGCGTGGGCGCGGCGAGTGACGGTCGACCTGGCCTCCGCGCACGACATCGAAATCATCGGCGCGCGGCGGTTTGCGGACCGGTTGCGGGCACTGCGCCCCGATCTCGCGTTCGCCACCGAAAGCGAGCGGGCCGCGGTGCCGGACTTCGACACGACGTGGGTGATCAAGCTCGGGGTCCGAGGGGCCAGGTTTCCGGAGGGGCTCTACGCCGCCGCGCCGGCTGAGGCGGTCGACACGACCGGGGCGGGCGATGCGCTGGCGGCGGGGTACCTGGTCGGCGGTCCCGAGCTGGCGATCGAGGCCGCCGCGCGGAGCGTCGGGCTGATCGGAGCGATGCCGTGAGCGCGGTCCGTCGCCGGCGGTCAGCTCGAGGCCGGGGCTAACGCGGTCCACAGGCCGTAGAGCGCGAAGGCGCTCGCGCCCAGGCTGAGCGCGCAGGCCGGCCACAGACGGTGCCGGCGGCGGGCGGCGAACAGCGGGTAGACGGCGAACACGATCAGCTGGCTGAGCCACAGGGCGATCAGCGAAGGCTGCAGCAGCGTGCTGTAGAAACCGGCGGGATCGATCAGCGTGAGCGGCGCGGCGACGACGGCGAGGACGCCGATCGCCGCGACGATGCGCCGCATCGGCCAGCGGCCGCGGCCGACGGCGTGCGCGAGCCGCGTCAGCGCGAAGTACTCGCACAGGATCACGCCGGCGGTGCTCACCGCCACCCCGATCCCGACCGCCTCGGCCAACCCGCTGCCGGCGTACTGCTCGACCACGCGCACTCCGGGGACGTCGGTGTTCAGCACCCCCGGGGCGGCGGCCAGCGGCGCCACCGCGAGGACGACCAGCCCGGCGGTGAGCAGGAAAGCCCCGCTCAAGCCGCGCCGGATCGCCCGGGCCGGAGCGGCCAGCTCGCCGCCCAGGAACAGCGGCAGACTGCCGCAGACATAGAGCAGCGAGGTCTGGGCGCCGGCCTTGGCCAGGGCACCGGTGCCGGCGCCGGCTCCGGCTCCGAAGCTCGATATCGGCGTCGAGACATGGGCCAGGGTCACGCCGTCGAGGACGCCGGCCAGGGCAACCTGGCCGGCGGCGATCAGGCCGATCACGAGCAGCGCCGCGGTGCGCCCCGCGATCATCACCGCGGCGATGGCGACCGGGATGGCCAGCGCGAGGACGCTCTGGTAGCGGACTTCCCCGGGAACCACGCTGGGGAGCAGGTCGTAGACGATCTGAACCGTCGTATAAACGACGTAGAGCAAGTAACTGAACGTCCACACGGCGGCCTGGACGAGCGCCACCCGGCGCCCGGCCGCCGCCTCGACGAACGCGAACAATCCGCCGGAGCCGGCCACCTCCCGCGAGTAGCGCAGCCAGATGGCCAGCGGCAGCCCGAACACGACGACGCCGCCGACCATCGCCAGGCCGGCCGAGCCGGACGCGTCGGCGACCAGGCCCGGTGCGGCCAGCGCGGCAAGCGCGAGCGGGCCGCCGAACGAGGCAACCGCGAAGCCGGCGAAGGCCCACGCGCGGATCGGCGGCGCGTCGCTCGGGCGCGCGACGCCGGTGGCGCTCGTGTCCGGCGGGAGAGTGTTGGTGCCCGCGTCACCGCGGGCACCGACCGTCATCTGCGGCATCGTGCCTCGGCCCCAGTCAATTGAGCCTGCGACCGGTGGCCGTCCCACTAGCCCCAGCCGGAGCCTCCGCCCGAGGAAGAGCTCGACGAGCTGCTCGAGGCGCCGCCAGAGGATCCGCCGGCTGCGGGTCCACCCTTGGTGATGGCGTCGCCGGAAGGCGTCACCAACCACCACTTGGCGCCGAAGCTGTTGCTGCCCTGGCCCTTGACCTCATCGGCGGACTTGTCGGCGATGAAGTAGTAAAGAGGATGGCTCTTGTATGTCACCTGCTCGCTCCCGTCAGACCGCGTGATCGTGCCGAGGTCCGCGGTGTTGACGCCGGCTGCCGCGGTCGGCTTGCCCTTCGTCTCAACCGGCGGCCAGGCCTGCGCGCAGGCTCCCGAGCAGGCTGACTTGCCGCCTGAGTCGGCCACCCAGAGATAGAGCGCGCGCCCGCCGGCACCGGTCAGGTAGGTCCCGTCGCCACCTTTGGTCATGCCGATCTGCTGGCCGCTGGCCGCGGAGGCGCTCGACGTCGTCGACGATGTCGAGGACGAAGCCGCGGGCGCGGCCGCGGCGGTCGCGGACGCCGAGCTGGTGCTGGACGCGCTGCCGCACCCCGCGAGGACCAGTGCGGATATGACCAGCGCGGCCACGCCGCCGGCACTGAATTTCGCTGTTCTCCGACCGGCCATGATCTCGCTCCCAGTTCGAGGTTTCCGGGCGACCCGTCAGTCGGTGCGGGTCACTCATGAAGACCCCGGAGGGCCGGAGATCCTTCCGCCGGGCTAGCCGAACAGCCGCCAGGCCGGGTTGACCAGCGCGATCAGCATCCAGGCGCCGGCGGCCGCCGACGGCCACACGTGGTACTCAGCGCCGTAGGGAATGCTGGTTAGCGTCTGGTCGGCCATGACCGGCGCGTCGCCCGGAGTGACCGCGGCGATCGACAGCAGCGACGCCGCCAGCGTCGAGGACGACTGGCCGAGGCTGGTCGCGGCGACGAGCATCTCGGCTGACCCTTCGGTCCACAGGACGTTGGGCGCTCCGCTGCCGAGGTAAGGGGCGAACCCGGAGAACGGGCCCTTGGCGGAGTATGTGTTGTTGTAGCTGGAGGTGCTGGTCGATTTGACGATCGAGCGACCGCTGACCGCGAAGGCGCTCTGTGCGTAGCTCATCACTTGCTGGGCCGTGCTGGTCTCGCCGCGGCTCTCGAGGTACATCACGCCGAGCGCGTCTGCGTCGAGCGATTGCACGGAGTCGCCGAGTCCTTCGATGAAATACGCGGTCGAACCGCTGTGGACGAGCAGGTTGCTCTCGATCCCGGTTGCGATCTTGCTTGCGGCGGTGAAGTAGGTGGTGGCGAGCGTCCGGTTTCCGTCGGCGGTCAGCTCGGTTCCGAGCAGTTCGAAGAATGCGTAGGCCAGCAGGTTGTGCTGCGTCGAGTACCAGGTCACGTCCGGGCCGCCGCGGATGAGTCCGGCGGTTCCCTGGAGCGTGAGCAGATAGTTCGCCGCGCGCTCTTCCATCGCCACGTAGCGCGTCGTGTGGAAGTCCTGGTCATAGAGCGATCCGGCGAGGCCGACCGAGGCGATCGTCCCCGAGCGGAACACCGACTCCGCCGTGCCGTCGGCGACGTTGAAGGCGATCTCGATCGATCCATCGGTGTGCTGGAGTGCCGCCAGCTGATCGAGCAGCTGCTCGGCCTGAGACGAGTCGCCGGCCACCGAGAAAGCGGTGGCGGTGATCGCCGAGTCGTATGTCCACGACCAGTTCAGAAGCCGGGTGTAGGACGGGTCGTCGGTCGGGATGCTGTAAGAGCGGACGAGCTGTAGCGGGCTCGAGCCGGTCGAGGTGGCCGCCGCCGCGCTGGCGATCTGATCGGGCGAGCCGATATCCGCCGCCCGGGCGATGTCACGGCTCGACTTCGGGACGATCACGCCGCGGTGCGCCGGCTTGCGCCGATGGCAGGCCACCATCCTCCCGTGCACGCGATGCCGGCACGGTTTGATCGTCGTCGGGCCCACCTGGCGCGCCAGCCAGCGCGCCAGCGCCGAACGGGGGGCCTTGCCACCGTGGGCGTGGGGCCATGCCCTGTGGACTCGTCCTCCGACCCGGGGCGGCGAGTGATGACGGCTGTGGGGCTTCGCCACCGTGCTCGCGCTCAGCACGCCACAGGCCGTGATCGTCAGCACGAGGAACGTAACCAGGTGGCGAATGCGAGTGGAGGTGACTTTGTGGAGCACGGCGCCGATGAACTTCCCGCGAGCCGCGAAAGGGAAACCCAGAGGCACATAACAAGCGGCGATGTGCTTGGGAATCACACCCGCGTGAGAGAATTCACCTCGGATGGTTTTCGCAGGGGTTAAACCGTCACAACCCTTCCTGTACCTACTCATTACTGAGTTACGGTGAGGCGTTCGATCACGGCCCAATTCACGGTGGTGCTCGCCGTGGTGAGCGCGGTGGTGCTGGCCGGCTTCGCGGTGATGCTGGTCGCCGCACGCAGTCTCCAGTCAGCCGACCGCGCTCGGGGGCGGTCGGCGGCCGTGCTGACCTCGGCGACGGCCCTCGAGGAGTCGGTGCTCGACCTCGAGACCGGGCTCCGCGGGTATCTTCTGGCCGGCCGGTCGGAGTTCCTGGAGCCCTACCAGGCCTCGCTGCGGACCTACCTGGGGACCGCGCGCAGTCTGGAGGCCGCGACGTCCGGTGATGAGACCGCGCATTCGCTGAGCGTTTCGATCACGCGCCAGATCGGCGCCTACGTGACCGGCTGGGCGGAGCCGGTGATCCGGCTCGCTCAGCACGACCTGCGAGCTGCCCGTAACCGCGAGGCGGGTGGCGGCGGCAAGGCGCGCGTCGACGCGATGCGGGCGCAGTTCGCGACGCTGCTGGGCCGCGAGCGCACGTTGCGTGCCGGTCAGGTGTCGCAGTCGAACTCTCTGGCCAGCACGGTCCTGACCGCTGGGATCGTGGGAATCGTCGTGTTCCTCGTGCTGATCGCCTACGTCGCGGTGCGAACGCAGACGCGCCTGGTGGCGCCGCTGCGCCGTCTGGCGCGCGCGGTCGGCGCGGTCGGGCGCGGCGAGCTGTCGGTGCGCGTGCCCGAGGGCGGGGCGGCCGAGGTAGGCGAGCTCGAGCGCGGGTTCAACCGCATGGCGCAAGGCATCGAGCGCGGACGCGATCAGCTCGAGGATCAGCGCGCCGAGGTCGAGGCCCAGCGAGACGAGCTCGAAGCGGCGATCACGTCGATCGAGGAGCGAACCGAGCGGATCGAGCGTCTGCGGCGGTTCGGCGACCGCCTGGCCGCGGAAGAGTCGCCGCACGCCGTGAGCGCTGCGACGTTGCGAGGCATTGCCGACGCCGGAGGCTGCGACATCGGTGCCGCCTATCTGCGTGACGAGGCCAACAATGATTGCTTCGTGCCGGTGGCCTGGCGCGGGCTGCACCGCGCCGACCTGCCGCTTACGGTCAGGTCCGGCGAGGGCTTGGCCGGCCGTGCGCTCGCGGAGCGCCGGAGGGTCAGCGTCTCTTACGGCGAGGCGGCGATGCACACCACCGGACTCGACCAGCGCCGCCTGGCCGCGCACGAGCTTCACCTGCCGATCCTCCATGGCGAGCGCGCGCTCGGGGTGATCAGCCTAGGTCGCCTTCACGACCATGCGTTCTCGGACTCCGAGATCATCCTGATGTGCGATCTGGCCGAACGCGCCGGAGTCGACTGGGCACAGGCGGCGGCCACCGAACGGCTGCGCCGGACGGCCGAGGAGCTCGGCGCGGTGCTGGAGACGACCGATGAGGGCGTCTACGGCATCGACACGATCGGCGACATCACGCTGATCAACCGGGCCGCGCTCGAGATGACCGGGTTCTCACGCGAGGAGATGATGGGCAACAACTCCCATACGTTGCTGCATCACACGCGTGAGGACGGCACGCCCTACCCGCACGCGGAGTGCCCGGTCTTCCAGTCCTTCGAGGATGGCGAAGGCGTGCGGATCACCGGCGAGGTGTTCTGGCGCCGCGACGGCACCTCCTTCCCGGTGGAGTACTCGGCCTACCCGGTGTTCCACGACGGCGAGATCACCGGGGCCGTGGTCACCTTCCTGGACCGGACCGCGCGCCGGCAACTGCAGCGACAGCGCGATACCCAGCACGCGCTCACGCGGATCTTCGCCGAGGTCGACTCGCTGGCGGCGGCCCGGCCGCAGATGCTGGCCGCGGTGTGCGAGGGCCTCGGGTTCGAGCTGGGCCTGACCTGGGAGCCGAGCGAGGACGAGACGACGCTGCGCCCGGTGTCGAGTTATGCGCTCCCCGGCTTCGAGGACCTGATCGCCCGGCTCGGAGGCGACGAGCTGATCATGGGAGGGACGCTCGCGGGACTGGCCGCGGCGCGGTCGGAGCCGGTCATCTGCACGGATCTCGAGCGTGACCCGCCGCGCGAATCGTTTCTGGGCGACTCGCGCCTGCAGACGGCCGTCGGGTTGCCGGTCCGCTCGCGGGGCGGAGATCTGGTTGCCGTGGCCGAGCTCTTCTGCAGCCGCCAGCGGACCGAGGACGGCCTCCTCGACACCCTAAGGGTGATCGGCAGTCAGGTCGCGCAGTTCGTCGAGCGCCAGCAGGCCGAGGAGGACGCGCAGCGGATGAAGGATCAGATCGTGGCCAACGTCTCTCACGAGCTGCGCACACCGCTGACCGCGATCGACGGCTGGGTGCACGTGCTGCTGGGCGGGGAGCCCGGGCCGCTCACCGACGAGCAGCAGCGTTTCCTGACCATCGTCAAGCGCAACAGCGATCGGCTCATGCGTCTGGTCGGAGACCTGCTCGTGGCCGGACAGATCGAGGCCGGCAAGCTCAAGCTCGAGCGTGATGACGTCGACGTTGCCGAGCTGGCCCGGGAGACCGCCGAGCTTGTCGCATCCTCGGCGCAGGCCAAGCGGATCGCGCTGGAGGTGCACGCTGATGAACCGATCGTCGTCCATGGCGACCGGCAGCGGCTCGGTCAGCTGCTGACCAACCTGGTGGGCAACGCGATCAAGTTCACGCCCGAGGATGGGGCGGTCGACGTTCGCGTGGTCCGGCGCAACGGCTCATGCCGGATCACCGTGCACGACACCGGCATCGGGATCCCGAAGGCCGATCGCGACCGTCTGTTCGAGCGCTTCTATCGTGCTTCGAGCGCCACGGAGCAGGGGATCACCGGGACGGGGCTCGGCCTGGCCATCAGCAAGGCGATTGCCGAGAGCCACCAGGGGACGATCGAGGTCGCCGACGGGGACGGGCCCGGGACCACGTTCGTGGTCGAGTTGCCATTGACAACGCGGGAGGAGATCTACTCGTGACTGACCCAGACAGAACGCCGACGATCCTCGTGGCCGACGACGAGGAGGACGTGCGCGAACTGGTCACCTACCGGCTAACGCGCTCCGGCTACGACGTGATCGGCGCGGGTGACGGCCAGGAGGCGTTCGAGCTCGCCACGGAGCGCACACCGGATCTGATGGTGCTCGACGTGATGATGCCCAAGCTCGACGGCTACGAGCTGACCCGCCGGGTGCGCGCGGAATCTTCGCTGCGCTCGATTCCGGTCATCCTGCTCACCGCGCGCAGCCAGGAGACCGACGTGGACCGGGGCTTCGAGGTCGGGGCCGACGACTACCTCAAGAAGCCGTTCAACCCCGACGAGTTGGTGGCCCGCGTGCGGGCGGTGCTGGGCCGCCGCTAGCCACGTTGACCGCCTGGCATCGTGAGTGTCCTCGAGATAGCCGCGGTTGCGCTGACCGCGTGCAGCATCGTGATGCTCGCCGTGCTCGTCACGCGTCGATGGGAGCTGGCCAGGCGCGCGAGGCACCGCGAAGAGGTCGAGGCGCGACTGAGGCCGGCGGCCCTCGAGCTTTTGCATGCGGGGACCGAGCCACCGGCCGACCTGAGCGTCGAGGAGAAGGAGGCGCTCGCGGATCTGCTCGGACGTTACGCGCGGGCGGTACGCGGACCTACGCATGACCACATCGTTGAGTACTTCGCGCGTGAGGGCATGCTCGACCGCGAGCTCGCCGTCCTGGCCCAGGCGCGGAAGGGCTGGCGGCGCGCGACCGCGGCGTTCCGGCTCGGCGACATCGGCTCGGTCGATGCCGCCCCGGCCCTGGTCCGCGCGCTCGAGGACCCGGATCGCTCGGTGCGGATTGCCGCCGCCCGGAGCCTGGGCCGGCTGCGCGTGCCCGACGCAGGAGCGGCGCTCGTCGCTGCCGCCGCGCAGCGCCGGGCGCCCGCGGGCCTGGTCCGGTGGGCCCTGCTCCAGGTCGGTCCGCCGGCGCTGCCCGAGCTGCGTGCGTTGCTGTCGAGCCCCAACGAGCGCGAGCGTGCCGCCGCGCTTCAGCTCATCGGGCTGTTGGGCGGTCCGTCGGACGCCGCCGAGGCCGAGGCCCGCCTGCGCGACTCTTCGGCGCTGGTCCGCACTCAGGCCGCCCGGGCGCTTGGGCGCGTGGGCGGGGAGCGCAACCTGGCCGCGCTCCTGGGTGCGCTGGAGGACCGGATCCCGCCTGTCCGGGGCGCCGCGGCGACGTCGCTGGGCTACCTGCGCGACCCGAGGGCGCTCGACGCGCTGACCGAGCACGCCGAGCGCGATCCGTTCTTCGAGGTGGCTCGGGAGGCCGCGCGAGCCGCGGCGCGAATCGACCTGCCCGCGGCCACGCTCAGCGCGAGCGGCAGCGGCTCGGAGCACCTGCGCGAAGCCGTCGATCTGGCCGGGATCCGGTGAGCACGCTCAACCTGGCGCTCGCCGTGGTCGGCGCGATCACGATCGGCTACTTCGCGATCCTCAACGGGCTGTACCTGGCCTTCACGGCGATCGCCTGGCGCTCGCTTGGCCGCCACCTTCGCGGGCGTGCTTACAGCGCGGCCGAGGAAGCGTTCGACTCGCCGTTCACGCCGGGGATCACCGTGATCCTGCCCGCCTTCAACGAGTCGGCCGGGATCGTCGAGAGCGTGCATTCGCTGCTCGCGCTGCGCTACCCGCGCTACGAGGTGGTCGTGGTCAACGACGGCTCGACCGATGACACGGTGGCTCGGCTGGAGTCCGCCTTCGACCTGGTTCCGGCCCACCGCGCGGTACGTCGCGCGATCCCCACTCAACCGATTGGCGCCAGCTTCGTGTCGCGTCGCAGCCCGAACCTGTGGGTCCTCGACAAGGCCAACGGCGGCAAGGCGGATGCGCTGAACGCGGGCGTGTCGGCGGCGCAGTACCCGTACTTCTGTGCGCTCGACGCCGACGCCCTGATCGAAACCGAGGCGCTGCTCAGGGTGGCCGAGCCGATCCTCGACGATCCTGAGCACGTGATCGCCACCGGGGGGATCGTCCGGATCGCCAACGGCTCGACGATCGACCACGGGCGGGTGACCGGCGTGCGGCTTCCCGGGAACCCGCTCGCCGTGCTCCAGGTGCTCGAGTACTTCCGGGCCTTTCTGATCGGCCGCGTGGGGTGGACGCGGATGAACGCGCTGCTGATCATCTCGGGCGCGTTCGGCCTGTTTCAGCGCGAGGCGGTCGAGGAGGTAGGCGGCTTCGCCACCGACACCGTCGGTGAGGACATGGAGCTGGTCGTGCGGCTGCACCGACATTTCCGCGCCCGCGGTCTGCCCTACCGGATCGAGTTCGTGGCCGACCCGGTGTGCTGGACCGAAGTGCCCGAGGACCTCGGCAGCCTCTCGCGCCAGCGGCGGCGCTGGCACCGCGGTCTCGGCCAAACGCTCTGGCGCCACCGGCGGGCGATCGGCAGCCCGCGCTACGGCGCCTTCGGGCTGGTGGCGCTGCCCTATTTCGTGCTGTTCGAGTTCCTGGGCCCCGTGGTCGAGACCTTCGGGGCGGCCCTGACCGTGGTCGCGTTTGCCGTCGGCGACCTGTCCGGCACGTCATTCGTCGGCTTCCTCCTGCTGGCCTTCCTGGTCGGCATCGTCCTGTCGATCGCCGCGCTGGCGCTGGAGGAGTTCAACTTCCGCCGCCATCCGCGAACGCGCGACGTCGTGTCGATGGTCCTGTTCAGCGTGCTCGAGAACTTCGGCTATCGCCAGCTCAACGACCTGTGGCGGGTTCTGGCGCTCGTCGACCTGGCCCGCCGCAAGCAGGGCTGGGGGGCGCAGCGCCGGCGCGGGATCGGGAATCTCGCCGCGCCGGACGGCTGATCAAGCCGCCCCGCCCACCTTCCCCCCCAGACCCCACACACCAGACCCC
>JAFAWR010000204.1 GCA_019241635.1 Solirubrobacterales bacterium | reverse complement strand
TCGTTCGTGATGAACATGGACGAGGACGAGGACGACGCGACGATCGTGCGCTCGACGATCGATCTCGGTCGCAACCTCGGCCTGGACGTGGTCGCCGAGGGAGTCGAGAACGAGCAGGTCTGGGACCGCCTGCGCGCCCTCGGCTGCACGGCGGCCCAGGGCTACTACCTGAGCCGGCCGGTGCCGGCGGACGAGCTCGGCGCCTGGCTCCAGCAGCGTCGCGTCGCTGCCTGACCCGGCTCGCCCGCACGCCGACCCGCCGGCCGCCCCAGTAGATATACCTATAGACCTAGATATATATCTATAGGTATACTCACTTGACGGCCACCGCGGTGCTCTGGAAGTAGTGGCCCTGCTCGAGATCTTCGACCAGCCCGATGTGGGTCGGCTTCCATCCCAGGCGCGCTTGCGTCAGCGCACTCGAGGCGGGTGCATCGAGCGCCCAGAAGGCGGACATCCAACCGAAGTGCTCCGGCGCGTCCTCCGGCGAGATCGAAACGACCGGGATGTCCAGGTGGCGACCGATGATCTCGGCGATCTCGCGGGTCGCCACGCCCTCGTCGCCAATGGCATGGAACACCGATCCGGCCGGCGCCTGCTCGAGGGCGAGACGGTAGAGCCGGGCGGCGTCGAGTCGGTGGACCGCAGGCCAGCGGTTCGCGCCGTCGGCGATGTAGCCCGACACGCCCTTGGTCCGGGCGAGCTCGATCAGGAAGGGGACGAAGCCGTGGTCGCCCTCGCCGTGCACGGAGGCGCCGGGGCGCACGATCGCCGAGCGCACTCCCCGCTGGGACAGCGCGATCGCCAGCGGCTCGGCCTGAGCCCGCGGATGAGCCGCGGTGGCGGGATCGACCGCGTCGTCCTCGGTCGCGATGCTTCCCGGGTTGATGAGAGCGGTGCCGGTGGTGATGACGAGGGGACGGCCGGACCCCTCGAGCTCACCGCCGAGGGCTTCGATCGCCCGCCGGTCAGTCTGCGCGGCGAGCGGCATCTGCGAGAAGTCGTGGATGTAGGCGGTGTGGATGACGCCGTCGGCCCCGGCGGCGCCCCGGCGCAGGCCGTCGAGATCGTCGAGGTCGCCCCGATGGGCCTCGGCCCCGACGCTGGCGAGCCGGTCGGCGCCGTGATCGGAGCGGGTTAGGCCCACGACCTCGTGCCCGGCCTCGATCAGCTCGGTGACGACGGCGGACCCGATGAAGCCGGTCGCGCCGGTAACGAATATGCGCATGGCAATGCCTCCTGGTTGGCGGGTAGCGGTAACGACAGTGACTGACATCACTCTACCAGGTCCATGACAGTGGCTGTCATCACCTAGAATCGCGGCATGGGTCGCTGGGAGCCGGACAGCCGCGGGAGGCTCGCGCAGGCGGCGCTCGAGCTATTTGCCGAGCGCGGGTTCGAGAACACCACGGTGGCCGAGATCGCGGAGCGAGCCGGGCTCACCGAGCGGACGTTCTTCCGCCACTACGCCGACAAGCGCGAGGTGCTGTTCCCCACCGGCGGGGAGTTCGAGAACCTGATCGTGACCGCAATCGAGTCGGCGCCGGCTGCGCTGGCGCCGATTGACGCGGTCGGGCTGGGACTGGATGCTGCGGCGGCGATGCTCGAGCAGCGGGGAGAGTTCTCGCGCCGGCGCCAGGCGATCATCACTGCCAATGCCGAATTGCGCGAACGCGAGCTGATCAAGCTGGCCTCCCTGTCTGACGCCATCGCCGACACGCTGCGGGGCCGCGGCGTGACCGACCCGGGCGCCAGCCTTACTGCCGAGGTGGCGATCGCGGTTTTCCGGGTCGCGTTCGCCCGCTGGCATGACGAGGCCGGGGGGGAGGACCTCCGGCAGATCATGCGCAGCTCGCTCGATGAGCTGAAGGCCCAGATGGGCGCCCCGTCGTCGGCCCCCGCCGGGCAAGCCGGCGAGCCCGCCAACGCCGTCACCCAGGTTTGACGGACGCGCGCGAAGCGCTCGAGCCGAACCGGCGTTGTCCCGCTAGGTTGACGGGGCGGCCACCGTCGTGCGCTCAGACGCCCGGGACTCGTATGACGGGAGCCTCGCCGGCGAGGGCGTCGCGGCACCACGTAATGACCGCGTCCGCGACCTCTCTCCTGGTCAGGTGCGTCGTGTCAACGAGGTGCATGCGCCAAGCAGGAGCTAGCTCTTCCAGACGTTCCCAGCGCATCTTCCCCCAACCCCGGTCGGAGACGACATGTGTCATGTACAACGGATCGCTGGCTTGTCTGCGCATCCACTGAGCAAACGCCTGGTGGTGTGGGAGCAGCGCTCCGGGATCCCCGCGGGCGGTGAGACGGTCGGCCTGCGCGTCCGGACTGGCGTCGAGCAGGCACACGGCGATCGCCTCAAGCCCTGACGCGGACGGCGCAGCGACGACCTCAGCAGCGGGAACCGGATCGCCCGCGAGAAGCAAGTGTCGCCCGAGCGGCTGGAGCTCGACCGCCCGGCGCACGGCTAGCTCTGCCGTCTGCTGGCGCCACACGCGGGTTACCGCCGCAGGCGGTGGCGTGAGATCCAGGAGCTCGACGCACTCAACCTCGGGCGAGAGCTCGGGCGCGGCGAGCGCGCGCACGGTCGACTTCCCGACGCCGCTGGCGCCGGTAACTAGCAGCAACACGCAGTCTCGCTCTCAGCTCACCATGCGCGACAACCGCAGCTGCCGAAAATGCGGCACACGCGGCTCGCGCTCGCGCACCGGCCGACGAGGATGGTCAGGCGGCGGTGGGCGATGGTGATCACGCACACGGGTCCTCCACGGTCCGGCGTCGGGTAGCGGGATCCCACCGATCGGCGCAGGCGGCGTGGGCCGGTCGTCCTCAGGCCCTGGGCCGCCATCATCGTCATTGGTCGATCCCGGCTCCAAACCGCCTCCCTGGAAGAGCACGAATTGTGAGAGCGCGACGAGCAGCAGGCCCCAGCCAAAGCCCGCCCAGAACATCGTCACCACTGCTTGCCCCCCCAACGGCGCGACGATCACGACCAGCGTGGGAAGCACCATCGCAAACGCGATCGCTGCCACCCGTAGCCAGAACCCAGAGCGCCGACGCTGGGAGCGATCGAACGCGGCACTGATCAGAGCCCCAATCGGGATCGCCTCGATCGATAGCGAGACGAGCACGAATCCCACGCGACCAGGCTATCACCGCGGCTGCTGCGCCCGATGTGGTTCGTTTCGAGTTGCTGCCTAGCTCGGCCACCCGGACCGGGAGGCCTTCACCAGGGCAGGCTTTCGCTCGTCCAGTGCGTGAGCCCCTTGAGGTCAGCTGACTCGTGAACGTGTCGCGGGGGCGTTTGAAAGGTGGCGTACGGCGACAGGGTCAGCACCACTCGGTGCTCCCGCCGGCACATCTCCTCGGCGTCGGCACGAGCTTCCGGGGGCATCGGGTGACCGGCCATCACCTCGGAGATCCGCATCATCAGATCCGTCGCCCGACCCAGGTCCGGATCGATCTCCACATGGGCGTACACCAACAGGTAGGTCAGCGGCCACTGCTCGTCGAGCACGCACAGCGACACCTTGGGGTTGCGCGTGACCGCCTTCGCCTTGCCGCGGTCGCGCATCGTCGAGACCAGGATGCGCTCGTCCCCATCCATGACGTAATAGACGACCGACATCGATGGCCCGTCGGTCCGTCGCGGATAGCCGAACACGGCCGTACGATGCTCGGCCACGAAGGCTCGCCGCCGCGCGCGTTCGGCGTCATCGACGGGTGGGGCTTCACGGCCAAGGACCACCCGCCAATCCTATGCGTTGGCGCGCGGTGAGCTGGACCCACGACGCGACCCAGCGACAGCTCAAGCTGCGTCGAGCCTGTCGCCGGCTCGCTAGCCGCTTACCGCTTCAGTCTCACCGCCTCACGAATCAGCGCCCGCAAGGCTGCCTCGGGCACCTTCTCGCCTTCACGGAAATCGATGGCCCGGACGCTGTTGCTGTCCATGCGCGCGTTGAAGAGCTGCTTCGGGTCCTTGAGCTTGGCCCCCTTCGGGAACGTCAGCCGCACCGCGTTCTTGAGCGTCTCGCCGATGCACACGATTCCGTCGTGCGACCAGACCGGGACTCCCTCCGGCTTGGAGGGCTTCTTCCACTTGACTTCCTCGACCAAGGCTGGGTCAGCGCCCAGGACTATCCCGCGCAGTCGTGACAGCGTCTCGCCTCGCCAGTCATCGGACTTCTTGATGATCGCGTCTATTTCCGCAGAGGCACTTCCGGGCAAGTCAACCGCCTTTCATAGTCATGGCGCGCGGCACCCTGCGCGCGGATAGTAATTTGCGTTTTCGTAGCGCCATGGCAGCGGCTCGGTTTGGAACCTCATCGACCCGGCGCCAAGCTGACGGTGAAAAACCACGGCCGGGTCTCACGAGGTCTATGTCACAACCGACGGGCGGGTTCGAAGTCGAAGCTTGAGGGTCGACCTTTCGCCCGGGGCGCATGGGGAGGGGCCGGCTGGTTTGGAAGCGCTGGCCAGCACATGTCGCGCACGACTACTCGAGCAACGACACGTGGAGCGCCGCGTCACTGCACGCTGATTAGGTCCACGACGAAGACGAGGGTCTCGTCTGGTCCGATCGCCCGGCCGGCTCCGCGCTTGCCGTAGGCGAGCATCGGCGGGATCGTGATGCGCCGACGGCCCCCGACTCTCATTCCGGCCACACCTTGATCCCACCCAGCGATGACCTGGCCCTTACCCAGGCCGAACTTGAACGTGCTGCCTCGATCCCATGACGCGTCGAACTGCTGCCCGGTCTTCCATGAGACGCCGACGTAATGCACTTCGACGACGTGCCCCGAGACGGCCTCATCACCACCTCCAACGACGATGTCCTCGATCTCGAGCTGGTACGACGGCGCCTCATCAGACGGCACCACGACATCCGGCTTCTCATCGTTCGCCACGTCCACAACCTAACCGGTCTGCGCTCTCCCCGTCGCAGCCTCCGGCGGCGTCAGCCCTTGAGCTTGGCGGCCGATGTGCAGGCGGCGGTCAGACCGTGGGCGGCCCTGGTCGAGCCGATGGCCGTGCCGCCGAACACGAGCGTGTCCTTGCCGGTGAGCCCGGTCTGCCTGAACTTGATCGTTCCGGTCCAGTGGGCTGCCTGACCGGTTCCACCGACGATCGTCATGGAGCCGGTCACCTTCAGGTACCCAAGCGATGGGTTGTACGTGCCCGCCTTCGCGCTGTACTTGACGCACGCGGTGCCGAGCGCGTGGTCGGAGAACCTGACCACGGCGAGGCCCCCGTCACCGGTGACCTTCGCCACGTAAGTCCCACCCCTGGCGATCTCCGGATACGGCACCCCGGTGACCGCGGCCAGCACGGCCGCGACGTCGCGCGCGCCGGCTGAGAGCTTGGCCGAGAAGTGACCCCTGGCTCCGTCAGAGCCGAAGTCGGTGTTGGCGACCTTGACCGCGAATCCAGTGTGCGACGACGCGGCCGTCGGCTTGGCGATGGTTCGGGCTTGGGCAGAGAACGCGCCGGTCAGGACCAGAACCAGCGCGGTCGCCGACACGCCGGCCAGTCCGATACGGATGGACAGACGGGAGATCCTCATGGCCGGACCCTATCTGACGCCAAGCGACGCCGCCGCACCATCACGGCGGCGACCCGCGCGCCGGCGACCCGCCGCTTGACCCCGCAACTGCTCGATCGAACCGGCCCGAAACGTTTCCGCGGAAACGCAACGTGCTGGTTGCGCCATCTTGCGATGGCGGTCGCTTTGTGACCAGGTAGCCAAGCAATGCTGATCGCCGCGGCCGGAGCGAGCGGCCCGGGTGCGGGTTGTTGGACATGCTCATGGCGCGCCCGCCTCACCAAGCGGCTCGGGTTGGGCTCTGCGGAGCGTGATGGCGGCGATCGTGGCGGTCGCGGCGGTGATCGCCGCGGCAGCTGCGGCGACGGCGACGAACCCGTGGGTGAATGCGAGCTTGGCTGCGTGAAGCAGTCCGTCGGCGAGTTGGGGGTGGAGATGCATGGCGGCGTCCACCGCGCCGCCGAGGGTGTTCTTGGACGCGGCGGTGGTCGATGGGCTGATCGTGGCGGGCAGCTTGCCTGTAAGGCTGGAGCGGTACACCGCGGTTCCGAGGCTGCCGAGCAGGGCGATGCCGAGCGCGCCGCCGAGCTCGGTGGCGGTTTCCGAGACCGCGGAGGCGGCGCCGGCGCGCTCTGCCGGGGCTGTGGCGACGAGGATGTCGGTGCCGAGCGCGCCGATCGGGCCGCAGCCGAGCCCGAGCAGCGTCGTGCCTAAGGCCAACACGTCGAGGCTCGAGGTATCGCTGAGCTGGGCGAGAACGAACCCGCCGAGCGCCGCGAGCAGGAGGCCGGCGGCGATCACCACGCCCGGCCGAACAGTAGCCGCGACGGCTGGAGCGAGCATCGATCCGGCGATCAGGCCGACGATGCCCGGCAGCAGCCACAGCCCGGTGATGAACGGGGTGACCCCGTGGACGAGCTGGATGTATTGGGCGATGAACAGGTCGGTGCCCGCGATGATGAACACGGAGATGAGCAGCGCGGCGAACGCGGAGCTGAAGCTCGCCACGCCGAACAGGCGGACGTCGACGAGCGGGTAATCGAGGCGCTGCTGGCGACGGAGAAACACCGCGCCGACCAGCACCCCCCCGACGACGAGCGCGACTGCGACCGAGCCGATGCCATGTTCGGCCATTCGAGTGACGCCGTAAACGATCGCAAGTAACGACGCGAGTGAGATCACGACGCTGCGCAGGTCGATGGTGCCTGGGTTCGGGTCGCGTGACTCGGGCAGCAGCCTCGGGCCGGTCCAGAGCAGCAGCGTCATCACCGGGACGTTGACGAGGAACACGGAGCCCCACCAGAAGTGCTGTAGCAGGAGACCGCCAAGCAACGGTCCAATCGCGGCGCCGGCCGCGAAGCAGCTGATCCAGATCGCGATCGCGCGCTGTCGCTCGGCGGGGTCATGGAACATGTTCCGGATCAGCGACAGCGAGGACGGTGCCAGGGTCGCGCCCGCGACGCCCAACACTGCGCGCGCCGCGATCAGCATGCCTGGGCTTGTCGAGAATGCGGCCAGTAGCGACGCGAGCGCAAACCCACCCCCACCGATCAGCAACAGTCGTCGCCGGCCGATGCGATCGCCAACAGTTCCCATCGTGATCAGACTCGCGGCGATCATCAGTCCGTAGACGTCTGTGATCCACAACAGCTCAGAGCTGGTTGGGCGTAGATCGCGCGTCAGCTTGGGGACCGCAAGAAACAGCACCGACAGATCCGCGGTGACGAGCAGGGTCGGCAGGGCCAGCACACCGAGGCCGACCCATTCGCGCCGGCCGGCTTTCACGCGCCGAGCGCCGCGTCGAGGTTATCGAACGAGTTCCGCCAGCCGCAGATGTGATCGTCCTTGGCCTGCGCGGGGATGCCGCTGTTGGTGAAGACGACCGCCGTGCGGTCGCCCTGGTCGGTGAAATCGACCTCGATCAGCTGCCGATTCGATGGATCCTCGTCCCACGTCCAGGTGAACGCGAGCCGCCGCGGCGGGTCGATCTCGGTGAACTCTCCCCCACCACCGTGATCCTCCCCCCGGAACGGGTCGTGCATCGTGATCCGGATCGCGCCGCCGACACGGAGGTCAAGCTCGGCGTGCGGCGTCTCCCAGTCATGCTCGGCATGCCACCAACGCCGCAGCACCTCCACGCTGGTCCAAGCCTCGAACACCTTGTGTGCTGGGGCCCGAAACGTCCTCTCGATTCGGATGGTCGCGCTCGGCGGCTCAGCGGATTCGTTCATGCTCGGTTCTCCAGGTAGCTCTCCACGGCGTCGAATAGGCCCTCCCAGCGCCCGCGCTGCTCATCGATCCAGGTGCCCGCCTCCCGCAGGGGCTCCACGGCGAGAGCCAGCCGGTGCTCGCGTCCGTCGATGACTCGCGTGATCAGCCCGGCCTCTTCGAGCACGCGCAGGTGCTTGGACAGGGTCGGCTTGGAGACGTCGAACGCGCTCGTGGCCTCACGGACCGTCGCTGGTCCTTGCGCGAGTCGCTCGATCACTCCGCGGCGGATTGGGTGAGCAAGTGCCTTGAACGGATCATTAGCCATTTGGCTAACATTCTACACGCGCCACCACGAAGCCGAGGAGGAACGCCGTGCTGCTCGAGAACAAGACCGCGATCGTCTACGGTGCGGCCGGGTCAATCGGAGCCGAGGTCGCCCGCGCCTACGCCCGGGCGGGAGCCCAGGTGCACCTGGCGGGACGCACCCACGTGCGTCTCCAAGCAGTAGCTGCGGTAATTCGCCGCGCTGGCGGCGTCGCGCATGCCGCCCAGCTCGACGTTCTCGACCAGCTCGCGGTACGGCGTCATGCCAACGACGTCACCGAGACGAGCGGCGGCATCGACGTTTGCTTCAACGCCACCTCCAACGACGACATCCAAGGAACAACGCTCCTCGATCTGCCGTTCGACCAGTTCATGCAGCCGGTCACCAAGGCGCTCACCGCGCACCACACGATCGCCACCTCCGTCGCCCCCCACATGGCCCGCCGGGGGCGCGGCGCGATCCTCGTCATGGCTGGAGGACGCGAAGCCATACCGCGCCTCGGCGGCTCACACGTCGCCTGGGCTGCCCTCGCCGGGCTCTGCCGACAACTCGCCGCCGACCTAGGACCACACGGCATCCGAGTTGCGTGGCTGCTCTCACCCGGATCACCGACCGTCGACCCTCAGGACGCAGAACCCACCCAAGAGCCGCCCGGCACCGAGGGCCTCATCCCTCGTCACCAGCCCAGCCTCGAAGAAGTCGCCGACATCGCCACCTACCTCGCGTCTGAGTCTGCACGAACAATTACCGCCTCCGAAATCAACCTAACCGGCGGCGCGGTCATCGACTGACGCACGATCCACTCGAGAAGTCGTCCTACTTACAGGCATTTCTCGATGCCGGAGGAGGGACTCGAACCCCCGACACGCGGATTATGATTCTCATGTTGAGCTTCTCATACACCACGAAACACCTGCATTTCGGCCGTTTTGCGTCGAGTAAAGTCGAGTACGATCGGACGAGTTCGGGATCATTTCGGGATCGTTTTTCGCCTTCGACACGCGGATCCACCATCCGCGTGTCCCGATCGACACCGCCCAGAAGCGCTGAGCAACGCCCAGAAAACCACCGTTTCGGGATCATTCGGGATCGCCTCTCCGGCGACTGGCGTCCGCGTCTTAGCTGAGGAGTACCGAGCGATGAGCACCACCGAGCGAGCGAGCCGCCGTCCCACCCCAATCACCCTGGCCGAGCTGCGCCCACGCCCGGTGTCCGGGCACCTGCAGCGCGTCAAGCGCCGCTCGGGCGATCGCTGGCGGGCGAAGTGGCGCGACGCCGCCGGCGTCGAGCACCTGCGGGTGCTCGGCCGGGTGTGGACGGGCAAGGGACGACCGGCCGAGGGCTACCTGACCAAGCAGGAGGCCCAGCGCCAGCTCGACGAGCTGCTCGTCCAGGCGCGGCGGGTCGGGCCCGGGGCGCGCCGCGCGGTGGGAAGGGGAGTGACGTTCGAGGACGCGGCCCGCGAATGGCTCCGCTACGTCCAGCACGACCGCCGCCGCCGCGCCACCACGATGGTGGACTACCGCCACGTCGTCGAGTCCGCGCTGATCCCCGCGTTCGGCGAGCTGCCGCTCTCAGAGCTG
>JAFAWR010000154.1 GCA_019241635.1 Solirubrobacterales bacterium | reverse complement strand
CAACGCCGACGTCATCTTCGCCGTCGACCACGGCACGATCGTCCAACGCGGCACCCATGACGAGCTCCTCGCTCAGGGTGGCCTGTACGCGCGGCTATACGAGGAGCAGTTCGGCAGCGGGGTAGTCGAGGCCCACTGCAGCGACGGCGTGGTCCTGGCCAACGGCCGACCATGTCGGCCGTCGAGCCGGCGAACGCACGTGGAGACAGAGGTTCCCGAGTCCGAGGCCACAGAACCGATGGCCTCGATTGCGGATGTTCCGGCCGAACTACGCACCGTCCTGACCGTCTAGGGCCGGCGACGCTCAGCCGCCGGGAGCGGGCGTCCGTGGGGCGACAGGATCGCTCGTGGCGCCGAGGCGGATCGGACCAAACCGGTGGCGGAGGATCGCGTAGGCGACCGCGCCTCCGGTCAACGGAACGAGTAGCCCGATCGCCTGGTGCAGCAGTACGGCGGCCAGCGCTGTGTGACTCGCCACGCCGTAGAGAATGAGCATTCCGGCCATCCCGCCGATCGTGCCGGCCGCCGCCGGGAGGGGCAGCGACCCGCCCAAGGCGCCGATGATGTACGCCATGATCACGACCGGGAAGCCTGGAACGGCATGGGCGTTGACCGCGCGGAAGGCGCACCACAGCACGAGCACATCGAACACCAGGTAGCTCACCACACCGAGGACGTTCTTCCAGCCGTCGCGTCGCAGCAAGAGGCGCTTGGTGTCCTCGACGGCAGCCGCCAGCGTCGTGATCGTGATCGCGATCTTCGCGTGCGTGGCCTCGAGTCGCTTGGCGCCGGCGCCCGCATGCGGGGCGACCAGCGCCGCGGCCACGATCCCGGCCCCGGCCACCACCGCTGGCAGCAAGGTCAACAGGAGCTTGTGCTCGCCGGCGAAGATACCCGTGGCCAGCCCGAGCCCGAACACGACAAGCGCGAGCGCGTCGATGCCCGTGTTGAGAAAGCTCAGGTTGAGCTGACGCTCGGCGATGAGCTTGGTGGGCATCCCGAACCGGTGCAGAATCACCCCGCCTAATCCCGCCCCTCCCCATGACCCACCGGGGAGGAGAAGGCCCCCTCCGAGCTGCGCCCAAGCGACGTGCTCGTCCATCCGCCGCCCCCGCCCGTTGCCGGCGAGCACGTTCTGCGGATCGACAACCCCGCCCCAGGCAAACACAAACCCGGCTTCCGAGAGCAGCTCGAGGGCGATCAGCGCGACCACCCACTCCCAGGAGGCATGCTCGAGCGTGTGCAGCGCCTGCTCGAGAGCCGGAATCAGCTTGAGAACCGCATAGACCACCACCAGGAAGCCCACCAGGGCCAGCGCCCGGCGTTTGAGGTGACTCCGAACGTCGGCCAGTAGGTGCCGGGCGTGCTCGGCTCGGGTTGGGGCTCCGACGGTGGGCTTCGAGCCCTTGTCCATCACACGGCCGCGGGAACGCCCGCGCTCGCGTTGGCTGGATCGAGCAACTCGAGTGCCAGCGCGGACCAGGCGAAGTCCTCAGCGCCCATCCCACGCCCGTCATGTGGATCGTAGAACTCCCGCAGTCCCTCTCGTAGCACCGTCGCGGAGATCGCCCCGGCCAGCCTGGCCGCCTGCTCCTCGTAGCCGAGACGCGCGAGCCCGCGCCATAGAAGCCACGCGCTGTTGATCCAGGTCGGCCCTCGCCAGTACCGGCGCAGTCCGTCGAAGTGCTCCTGCAACGAGAACGATGGCTCATCGAGCGCCACCGACGGTGCGGGCACCTGGGTCCAGAAACGATGCTCGTCAAACAGGTAGGCCGCCAGCCGGTGGCCGATCTCATCAGGCAGGTCGGGCAGCGCGAGCGGGGAAAGTGCCGCCACCGTGATCGGGATCCGCGAGCGGATTGCCGGCATCACCGCCGGCAAGAACAGCCCGCTTGGCTCGTCATAGCAACGCGAGATCAGCGCCGGTGTGATCGACGGCAGGCCCAACGCCAGCCGCGAGAGCCCGTGAAGCACATTCGTCAACACCTCGCAGACGACTGGATCCCCGTCGGCGCGCACCGCCTCGATCCGAAACTCGCGCTCGCGGTTACGCCTCACCAGCTCCACGAAATCCGGCAGGCCCTGCGCCCGTCTGCCCCAGATGGGATCGAACTGCGGCGAGGCATCGAGGCCGGATTCGTCGGGCTGGAGGATCCACAGCAGCCCATCGCCCTCCAAGTCGCGCTCAGCCGTGATCGCCGCATGATGGGCGACGATCCGCGGCTCGAGCGCCGGGTCGCCCACCGCCAGTTGCCAGGCGAGCGCCAATGCCGGCGGCTGGATCGTCGACGTCATGAAGTCGTCGCGATGCACCACGTTGTAGAAGAGCGCTCGCGGCCCGCTGACCGGGTGCTCCCAGAAGATCGTGTGACCGATGAATCCATCCGGTCGCGCCGCCGCAAGCAGCGTTTCGAGCTCGGCACGAGAGCGCGCCGGGTCGAAATGGCGCCACGCCATCGCCGCAAAGCACGAGTCCCAATACCACTGCCAGCGATATCGCCCGGGACTGGGGCGGGTGTAGGCGAACGCCACCCCATTTCGCTCACCGGTGCTCCAACTCGCCTCGAGCACCTGCCGGCAACGC
>JAFAWR010000110.1 GCA_019241635.1 Solirubrobacterales bacterium | reverse complement strand
CGACCGTCGCCGCGCGCGCGGTCTGCAGGGTGAAGTGCTCAGTCGTCACGAAGGACACCAGCGCGCTTGGGTCCTCGTCAAAGCGTGCGCGCAGCTCCTCCGCGTCCGTGGCGTGCGAAGGAGCGCTCCAAGTCTCGTGAGGGCGCTCTCGGTCCACCGCCCCTAAAGCATGGCAGCGGACGCTGGGCTTGCGGCTCCTGGGGCAAACCAGGACGAACCGCGCGCGCCGCGCCGCGCCGACGCCCTTCGGGTGCTTTACGGTGTGGCAATGGGAGCAGTCGATGGCTGAGAATCTGCGTGCGCGCTCAGCTCGAGAGGTTTTCGACGATCACCTACGGCTGGCGGGCGAGCATCGCTTCGACGAGGATCTTGAGCGCAATCTCGCTCCGGATTGCGTCATTCTCGAGCGCCGCGGGGTCTTTCGCGGCCGAGACGGCGCACGCGAGCTCGCGCGGCTGCTGAGCGAGGAACTGCCCGATGCGCCCTACACCTATGCCAACCGGCTGATTGAGGGGCGCATCGCATTCCTGGAGTGGACAGCCGAGACCGAGAACGCACGAGTGCGTGACGGCGCCGATTCGTTCCTCATCGAGGATGGCTGGATCGTCGCCCAGACGATCCACTACACGGTCGAGACGAAATGACGCCTTGGCTACTCGTCGGGGGCCGCCGGCGGCGCGCCAGCCAAGCGTCGCATCGGTGAGAGGCGCTCGTCGCTCGTGGCCGCCGCCTTCGGATCGATGCCCATCGCTGGGTAGCGCAGCCGGTCATCGGCGTAAAGCAGCGCCTCGATCATTTGACGCTTGCAGACGACGATGCGCTACCTCCACTACGCACCGCACGCCGAGGACGCGGCCCTACCCAACGGCCGGCCGTCCTCGGTCGGTCCACGTTGGCCCGATCTTCTTCTGGACCTGGCGGCCGTCAGGCAGGCGGTACCTCGCGTACCAGACCACGCCGACCCGCGCGCTCGACCCGGAAGACGTGACCAGTGGGAGGACGAACCGCGCTCACACGCAACTCGTACGCCGATCTCGGGACAGGTTGTGGACACAAACGTTTCCGCGGAAACGTCCTAAGACCCCAAGGCGCCCATCTAGCAGGGCCATCACAATGCCGCCGGCAGGATTCGAACCTGCGACCCTCGGATTAAAAGTCCGCTGCTCTGCCAACTGAGCTACGGCGGCGAGAGGGCCATGATCGCGCAGGCGCGCGAACTTTGGCGCTGGAGGTGACGTATACCGAACTGCATCGCCAAAGTCCGGGGCCGGCGCGACCGCCGCGGACAGCTCAGTGGCGGAAGTGGCGGCGGGAGGTGAAGACCATGGCCGCGCCGGCGGCGTCGACGGCCTCGACCACCTCGGGGTCGCGGATGGAGCCGCCGGGCTGGATGATCGCGATGGCGCCGGCCTGCAAGGCCAGCTGGGGGCCGTCGGCGAAGGGGAAGTAGGCGTCGCTGGCGAGCACGGCGCCCTGCAGAGGGGACCGTGCTTTTTCGATCGCCAACCGTACGGAGTCGACCCGGCTCATCTGGCCGGCGCCGATGCCCACGGTCTTCAGATCGCGGCACAGGATCACGGCGTTGGACCGGACGTGCTTGCAGACCTTCCAGGCGAA
The DNA here is from genome assembly GCA_019241635.1 of Solirubrobacterales bacterium. Classification (GTDB taxonomy): domain Bacteria; phylum Actinomycetota; class Thermoleophilia; order Solirubrobacterales; family Solirubrobacteraceae; genus Palsa-465. The sequence continues at coordinate 2,091 of JAFAWR010000110.1, read as the reverse complement.
GGAGAGCTCGCCCCACTCGGCTTCGGTGGGCACCCGCTGACTCACGACCTGCATCTCGGAGCGTTCCTCGAGGTCGTAGTCGCGGTCCTGGACGAGCATGCCGCCGACCACTTGGCGCAGGGCGGGGTCGATCATGTCCGGGTTGCGGCGCTCGCGGTCGTCCAGGATCCGCATGTTGGGCTTTGACTCCAGCACCGCGAGGGCGTCCTCGTCGTAGCCGCGGGCGAAGATCACCTCGGCGAACTGGGCGACGATCGCCTCGGCCATTGCGCGATCGACCCGGCGGTTGAGGCACACGACGCCACCGTAGGCCGACATTGGGTCGCACTCGAAGGCCTTCTGATACGCCTCCAACGCGGTCTTCCCCACCGCGACCCCGCAGGGGTTGTTGTGCTTGATGATCGCGCAGGCGGGGATCTGGAACTCGCTGATGGTCAGCCGGCCGGCGTCGAGATCCAGGAGGTTGTTGTAGGACAGCTCCTTGCCGCCGAGCTGCGAGATCATCGAGAGCACGTGGGTGCGGGTCCCGACCTGGGAGTAGTAGGCGGCGCGCTGATGGGGGTTCTCCCCGTAGGGCAGCTCGAGCACCTTCTCGAACGCGCGGACCATGAGCGCCGGGAAGTCGGCCCCCTTCTCCTGGAACCAGCGGGCGATCGCGGTGTCGTAGCGGGCGGTGTAGGCGAACGCCTCGGCGGCGAGCGACTCGCGCGTGGTCGAGGACAGGCGGCGGTCGAACTCGCGTAGCTCGGCGAGCACCGCGTCGTAGCTCTCGGGGGTGACCACGGGAGCGACGAACTGGAAGTTCTTGGCCGCGGCGCGGATCATCGAAGGCCCGCCGATATCGATGTTCTCGATCACCTCGGGGTCGCCCACCCCACGGCGCGCGGCGGTGCGCTCGAAGGGGTACAGGTTCACGCACACCAGGTCGACGAACTCGACGTCGTTCTCCTCGGCCTGACGCATGTGGGCGTGGTCGTCGCGCAGGGCCAGGATGCCGCCGTAGAGCTTGGGGTGCAGCGTCTTGACCCGCCCGTCCATGATCTCGGGAAAGCCGGTCAGCTCGGATACCTGGCGGACCTGAAGGCCAGCCGCGGTCAGCTCCCGGGCGGTACCGCCGGTCGAGACCAGCTCGATCCCCAGCTCGGCCAGACCCCGGGCGAACTCGACCAGGCCGGTCTTGTCCGAGACCGAGATCAGCGCGCGGGTGACCTGCACCTCCCCGGGGGCAACGGGCTCGAACCGGCTCAGATGCTCGGTACCCCGCTCCATAACGGCTCGGACTCTATCGCTCGATCACGACACGGCGCCGGTTGGCCGGATCGAAGCTCACCGCCCCTCGGGCGAGCAGACGGACCGCCTCAGGCAGCAATTCGTGCTCGATCGGATGCAGGCGGTCGAGCACGGAAGCCGGGTCCCGGGCGTCGGGGAGCTCAACCGCGCGTTGCAGGATCACCGGCCCGGAATCAACCCCGCCGTCGACGAAGTGGACGGTGACGCCGAACACCTTGACCCCGTAGGCCAGCGCATCGTCGACCGGCCGCAGTCCCGGGAACGCCGGCAAGAGCGCCGGATGGACGTTGATCACGCGGTCCGGAAACCGCTCCAGGAACTCGGCGGAGAGCAGCTGCATGTAGCCGGCCAGCACGACCAGCTCGACCCCGCCACCGATCAGCCAATCAGCCATGGCGCGGTCGCGCGCCGGGCGGCGCGGGTAGTCCGCGGCGAGAAAGGAAGCCGTGGCGACACCCGCCCGCCGGGCCCGGTCGAGCGCCGGCGCGTCCGGCTTGTCGGAGGCCACCGCCACGATCTCCACGCCGTCGCGGCCATGCACCCGATCGAGCAGCGCCTGGAGGTTGGTTCCCGTCCCCGAGGCGAGGACCGCCACGTTCATGCCGCGCGGAGCTTCGGGAACTTCCCGCCCGTGGAGCGCAGCGTTCCCGCGGCGATCAGCTCGTCGACCCGGCCGAGGACCTCGCTCGAGCGCAGGTGACCGAAGGCTCCGTAGCCGGCGAGGCGGTCGTAGGCGTACTGGACGATGACCTTGGAGCGACCGCCGCGGAGGATCTCGACCGCTCGCGTCCGGCCGACGGG
>JAFAWR010000067.1 GCA_019241635.1 Solirubrobacterales bacterium | reverse complement strand
GGGATCGCCGAACACGTCGCGGGGAGAATCCGCGATGACCTCGCCGGTGGCGAGACCGATGTGCACGGTCAACCCGGGCGGCTCGTGGAGTTCGGTGCTCTCGACGCCGCCACGGAGCTCATCGGCGGCATGGAGGGCCCGCAGCGCATCATCCTCGCGCACGAGCGGGAGCCCGAACACCCAGGCCACTTCGTCGCCGAGTCCGGCGACGAACGCGCCCCCGTGCCGGGCCACGACATCCTCCGCGCGCTTGCGGGCGATCCCGATCGAGCTGCGTGTCGTCTCGGGGTCAGCCTCGCGCACGCTGCACAGCCTCGCCACCAGAACGGTCACGGTCCGGCGAACCGTGGGGGCCGTAACACTCGTCCCGTCCGGCTCCGGCTCGGCCGCGTGCGGCGCCGCCTCCCCTGCGCTCGCGCCCGGCTCAACTGCCGCAGCTCTCCCGCTCGCCGGGGCTCGAAGCGACGGGTCCTGTCGGAGGATCGCTTGCTCGAGTTCGCGCAGCGCTTCGCCGGGCTCAACGCCCAGCTCCTCGACCAGCGCGTGGCGCGCCTGGCGGAAGGCATCAAGCGCCTGCGCCTGGCGTCCGCAGCGGTACAGGGCGAGCATCAGCTGCGCTCGGGGGCGTTCACGAAACGGGTGCTCGTGAATCAGCGCCTCGAGGTCGGAGACCACCTCGTCGTGCCGGCCGAGCGCGAGCTGCGCTTCGATCAGGTCCTCCCGGGCACTCACGCGGAGCTCCTCGAGCCGGGCGATGGCGGCTTGCGCGAACGGCTCGTAGGTGAATTCGTCCAGCGCCGGTCCACGCCAGAGTGCCGTCGCCTGCTCGAGCAGCCCGAGCGCCTGGTCGGCGTCGCCGCCGCCGAGCGCAGACCGCGCGGAGTCGTAGAGCCGTTCGAAGCGGTCGGCATCGACCTCGTCGGCGTGCAGGACAAGCATGTAGCCAGGCGGCCGGGTAAGCAGGCGTTCGCCGGCGGCGCCGAGCGCGCGGCGCAGGCGTGACACGAACACCTGAATCGTGTGAACTGCGGTTGCCGGCGGGGCTTCCCCCCATAGGTCATCGACGAGGCGGTCCACCGACACGACCTGGTTTGGATGAAGAGCCAGGTCCGCGAGCAGCGCGCGTTGACGAGGGCCGCCCAGGGAGACAGGCGCACGGTCGGACCGGACCTCGATCGGCCCGAGCATCCCCAACTCCAGCGTGGCCCCCACGCCGGGAACGCTACCAGCGCCGATCGACGGGATGTCGGTCCTTGCGCCGACGCCGCGCACCGATGTAGCGTTCTCAAAGAGCGAACATCGATGCCAAATGTCCGAACATCACGAACGGCCGCCTCGAACGGAAACGGTCAGCCAGAAGCCGTCATGGGGCAGCGGATTCGGCGGCTTCGCACCCAGGCGGGCAAGACGCTCCGGGCCCAGGCGCGCGAGATCGGGATCGCCCCCTCGTCGCTGTCGGCGCTCGAGAACGGGAACGGCGGCGTCTCGCTCAAGCGACTCCAATTGGTCGCGGAGCACTTCGGCCTGCACATCACCGAGCTTCTCGGCGAGCCGGTCCCGGGATCGCCCGCCGAGGGGGTGGAGATCATCCGCAACTGCGCGGCGACCGTCCCGGGTGTCCGCCGGGGAACCGGCGTGCTCTACCAGTTGCTCGGAAGCGGCCGCGATCACGCGATCCAGCCCTATCTGCTGTCGTTCGATCCGGGAGGCGGATACGACCGGGACATGATCGGACACCCGGGCGAGGAGATCGCCTACGTGCTCCACGGCCAGGTCGAGCTGCTGATCGAGGATGAGTGCCATGAGCTAGGCCAGGGCGACCTGATCCGCTTTCGGACCGAGCGCCGACACGCGTTCCGCAACGCTTCGCACGTGGGCGTGGCGGCGGTGATCGGGGCGGCGACGCCGCCATGGTGAGCGGTCAGCATCAACTCGACGAGGTCGTCACGCCGGCGCTGGTCGTCGACCGCGAACGGCTGGTCAGGAACATCCGAGAGATGGCCGAGCGCGCCCGGTCGCTCGGGGTTGCCCTCAGGCCGCACGCCAAGACCCACAAGTCGCCGGAGATCGCCGCCCTGCAGCGCGAGCATGGGGCCATCGGCCTGACCATCGCCACCCTCACCGAGGCCGAGGGCTTCGCCGACCAGGGCGCGGATGACCTCGTGCTCACGGCTCCACCGGTGGGAGGTTGGCGCCTCGATCGCCTCGTGGCCCTCGCTCGCCGGGTTCGCGTCCGCGTCGCGCTTGACGGCGCTGATGCCCTCGCGGCTCTCGATCGAGCCTGCCGGAAGGGTGACGTCGAGATTGGCTATCTGTGGGAGGTCGACTGCGGGGTCGGTCGGTTCGGAACGCCGCCGGGCGCGGCCACTGCCGAGCGCATCGCCGACGTGCTCGAATCCGCGACCCATACCTCGTTCGACGGTCTCCTCACGTTCGGCGGCCATGCGTATGGCGCGAGCACGCCGGAGGGGATCGCGGCGGCCGCGCGCGACGAACAGGAGGCGATCATCGAAACCGCGGCGGCGCTGGCCGATCGCGGGATCGAGGTCTCGGTGCGCAGCGTGGGCAGCACTCCGACCGCGCACGCCATGCACTCCGCGCAGGGGATCACCGAGATTCGTCCCGGAAACTACGTGTTCTACGACGCGACCCAGGTCGCGCTCGGGATCGTTCCGCTCGAGCGCTGCGCGCTGTCGGTCCTGGCCTCCGTGACTTCCCGGCCCGCCCCCGACCGGCTCATCCTGGACTCCGGCTCCAAAGCGCTCGCCGCCGAGCGCCTGACCGCGCTCACCCCGGGGTTCGGCGCGATCGAGGGCCACCCGGGTCTCACGGTCGATCGGCTTTACGAGGAGCAGGCGATCGTGCGCAGCGATGAGCCGTGCGACATCCCGGTGGGCGCGCGGGTCCGCGTCGTGCCCAACCACGCGTGCGCCGCCGCCAATCTGCACTCCCAGATGCTTGTCGTGGAGGACGGGAGCGTCGTCGACGTGTGGCCGGTGGCGACCCGCGAATGGGGAGAGATCGAGGCAGAGAGGAGACCGGCATGGAGCACCAGATAGACGCCAAGCGGATCCACCACAACTGGGACAACACGCTCGAACCGACCTTGCGTGTCGCCTCAGGCGATGTGGTGCACTACGACATCCTCATGGCCGGGTACGGTCAGGTGCAGGAGGGCGACAGGTTCGAGCAGACGAATTTCGACTTCGACACGCTCTACAACCTGCTGGGCCCTCTGTACGTCGAGGGCGCGAGTCCGGGCGACACCCTGCGCATCGAGATCCTCGAGCTCACTCCGGGCGACTGGGGATGGTGCGTGCAACTGCCCGAGCTGGGCACGCTGCCGGATCACTTCCCCGACCCCTATCTGCGCACGTTCGACCTGCGCAACGGCACGCATGTGGATTACTCGCCCGGCATCCGGATCCCGTTCGCGCCGTTTCTGGGCACGATGGGAAATCACCCGGACGAGCCGGCGACGGCTTCGGCGTTTCCGCCGCACAAGGGCGCCGGCAACGTCGACACCCGTCACCTGACTGTCGGCTCGACGCTGTGGCTGCCGGTGTGGTGCGAGGGCGGCTTGTTCTCCTGCGGCGACCCCCACGCGATGCAAGGTGACGGGGAGGTGTGTGTGGCGGCGATGGAGTGCGACATGCGGGCGAGCCTGCGCTTCTCCGTCGAGCAGCGCACGATCACCGCGCCGTACTTTCGCACCGCCGGCGCGCTCACGCCCAAGGTTGACTCCGGCGGACACCACGGCGCGATGGGAATCGCGCCGGATCTGATGGAGGGCACCCGCAAGTCGGTGCTCGCGATGATCGAGTGGATCGTCACCGAGCATGGGCTCACGCGTCAGGACGCCTACATGCTGTGCAGCCTGGCCGGTGACCTCAAGATCCTCGAGGTCGTGGACGCCGGAATGTGGAACGTCGGATTCACCCTGCCGCTGTCGATATTCGCCGACCAAGGAGCCGCGAAGTGAGCCAAACCGCCCCGCCTCAGCCGGAAGGGCACGACGTCGAGAGTGAGCTGCTGCTGGAGGAGATGGGCTACCAGCCCCAGCTCCAGCGCGGGTTGAACATCCTCGGCAACCTTGCCCTGACCCTGTCGGACATCACGCCCACAGCGTCGTTGTTGGTCGTCGGGACGGCGGTGATCGCCACTGCCGGAACCGGCTCGATTTGGGCCTACCTGATCGGAGGGTTCATCGCGGTGAACGTCGCGCTGTGCATGGGCGAGCTCGGTTCGATGTTCCCGGTCGCGGGCGGCCTGTACTCGATCGTCACCCGCGTGCTGGGTCGTCCGATCGGCTTCCTCGCCCTGCTCGACTACATCGGTCAGGCGATCTTCCTGCCGGCCAGCGTGGCGTTCGGAGTCGGGACATACCTCAACTCGCTCTACCCGAGCCTCTCCACGAAGTGGGTGGCGGCGGCGATGATGATCGTGGTCGCGCTGATCGCCTGCCTGGACGTGCGCCTCAACGCCTGGATGATCGCGTTCTTCCTGGCGCTCGAGATCGGCGTGGTGATCATGCTCGCGCTGGCCGGCTTCCTGCACACCCATCAATCGCTCAGCACGTTCACCCATCCGCACATGGCCACCGGGACGAAGGGCATCGGTCCGGTAGGCGCGAGTGCGATCATCGCGGCGTTAGCCACGGCCTTGTTCTCGGTCAACGGCTACGACAGCGCGATCAACTTCTCCGAGGAGACCGAAGGATCGGCCTCCGCCGTGGGCAAGGCGGTGGTGCTGGCCGCATCGATCGGGATCGTGTTCGAGGTCATCCCGTTCATCGGAGTCAGCCTGGGGGCGGCCGACCTACCGGGTTTCCTGCACTCCTCCACCCCGCTGACCGACGTGGTTCGCTCATCGTTCGGGCACACCGCGGTGGACATCGTCACCTGGGGCGCGATCCTGGCCATCTTCAACGCCTCGCTGGCCATCACGCTCCAGTTCGCGCGGGTGACCTACGCCAGCGGGCGCGACAAGGCGTGGCCGATGCCGATCTCCAATGCGCTGGCCTACGTGCACCCGCGGTTCAGGATGCCCTGGGTGGCCACCATGTTGGTCGGCGTGCTCGGCGCGATCCTGTGCGCTCAGTCGAGTCTGATCAGCGTCGTCACGTTCACCTCGGTGCTGATCATCATCCTGTACGCCTTGATCGCGATCTCGTCACTGGTCAGTCGCGTCCGGCAACGCGACCTCGAGCGGCCTTTCCGCATGCCGTTGTGGCCGTTGCCGCCGGTGATCGCCCTGGTCGGCGTGGGGCTCGCGCTCAGCCAGCAGAAGGGGAGCGACCTGATCATCTGCGCGGCGATCTTCGTCGGCGGGATCGTTTACTACTTCGTCTTCCTGGCTCCGCGCTCGGATCGCTACTGGTCTCACCTGACCGTGCCCGAGCATGAGCTGTCGGTGGCGGCGGAGACGAACCGGTGAAGGCCGGGGAGGACCTGCCGACGTACGGGGCCCACCCATGATGAGTACCGTCGATCCCCTCGTTCACTCCAGCCCGGCCGACGCCGCTGACTGGCCGGTGGTTCTGGACGGCGAGTTGATGCGCGCCGGTGAGGCGATGATCCCCGCCGGCGACGACGGGCTGATCCGGGGCGACGGCGCGTTCGACGCCTTCCCGCTGCTGGCCGGCCGCCCGTTCGCGCGGGCCGCGCATCTGGATCGGCTCGAGCGCTCGTGCTCGGCGCTCGACCTGCCGTGTCCCCGCGAGCAGATCGAATCCGACATCGATCTGCTGCTCGAGCGGGCGCCCGAGGGCTATGCGGTGATCCGCGTCGTGCTCACACGGGGCGGGCACCGGATCTGCCGCTTGGAGTCGCGGGGCGATCCCGCCGAGCTGGCCAAGCCGGTCCGCCTGCTCCCGATCACCTACGACCCGTCGGTGCTCCTGAACGGGGTGAAGTCGCTCTCCTACGGCGCCAACATGCTCGCGTCGCGGCGGGCGCTGAGCGCGGGCTACGACGAGGCGCTGCTGGTGCGCTCGGATGGAATCGTGCTCGAGGGACCGACGTGCTCGATCTTCTGGGTGCGCGACGGTTGCCTACAGACCCCGGCCATCGAAACCGGGATCCTTGCCTCGATCACCCGGCGGGTGATCCTCGAGAGCATGGCCGTCGAGGAGGGGCGGTTTTCGCTGGAGCACGTGGCGGGGGCCGACGAGGCGTTCCTGGCCTCCACGGCGCGGCTGGGTCAGCCGATCATCGCGATCGGGGAGGTCATCCTGCCGGCGGCGCCCGGACCCCACACCCTGCGTGCCCAGGAGGCGATCGCCCGGGCCATGGCCGAAGGCTCGATCGCCTGACCCGCCACCTATTGCCAATATGTATAGATCTATATATATGTCTATAGCTATATAGGGTGGAGGGGATGCGGGCACGCGAGTATGGGATAAGGATCGGGCAGGGGACGCCGGGGTCGCTGAACGCGATCACCGACGTGGCAGGGGTGCGGGTCGGGCACCGGACGCTGATCGAGGGTTCCGGCCCGCTCGTTGTCGGGCAAGGGCCGGTCCGCACGGGGGTGACCGTGATCGTCCCTCCAGGGCGCGTGTGGGAGCGGCCGTTCTTCGCCGGTGCGCATCGCCTGAACGGAAACGGTGAGATGACCGGGCTCGAGTGGGTGCGGGAATCCGGGATGTTGACCACGCCGGTGGCGCTGACCAACACCCACAGCGTCGGCGTGGTCCGCGACGCGTTACTCGCTGAGATGCTCGCGGCCAACCCCGGCCAGGGGTCGGAGTGGTCACTGCCCGTGGTGGCGGAGACCTGGGACGGCCTGCTCAACGACCTGAACGGCTTTCACGTCCGGCCCGAGCACGTGCGCGAGGCGTTCGCCGCGGCGAATGAGGGCCAGGTGGACGAGGGGACGGTGGGCAGCGGGACCGGGATGATCTGCCACGGCTTCAAGGGTGGGATCGGCACCGCCTCGCGAGTGCTGGCCGAGGCCGACGGCGGTCACACCGTCGGGGTGCTGGTGCAAGCCAACCACGGGCGCCGGGAGCGCTTCGCCGTCAACGGTGTGCCGGTGGCTCGGGCGCTCGAGGACATCCCGCTGCCGGGAGCTCCGGGCGCCGAGTCCGATACCGGCGGCCCCCGGTCCGCCGATGGCGCCGGCTCGATCATCGTGATCGTGGCCACCGACGCGCCGCTGCTGCCCCATCAGTGCACGCGGCTGGCGCAGCGCGCCGGCCTCGGCGTGGCCCGCGTGGGAGGGGTCGGCGAGCACACCAGCGGCGACCTTTTCCTGTGCTTCGCCACCGGCAACCGGGGCATGACGGCGGGCGGCATCGACGAGCAGGCGCCGCTGACATTCCCGCTCTCGATGCTGTCCGACGTGTACATCACGCCCCTGTTCGACGCGGTCGTCGAGGCCACCGAGGAGGCCATCGTCAACGCGGTGCTGGGGGCGACGACGCTCGAGGGGCGCGACGGGATCGTCGCCCACGCCCTGCCCGGCGAGCGGCTCGTCCAGGCGCTCGCCGGCCACGGCGGCCGGCCTGCTTAGTTCGTCCCGCGGAGGCCGCACGCCGGCGCGCGAGTTCAGGTGAACAGTGATCCACGTCCGGGCGGGGACGTCGGCGTGCCCGGCAGAACCTGCCACTCGAGGCGCCGGCAACCGGACGTTGGCAGGTCCTGCATGTCCCACATGCCTCCGATGCCACGGTCCCGCCCGCCGGGGGTCGAGTGGCAGCTTCTGCATGGGTGATCGGGACCGACCGCTCGTGGGCCAGCGCCCCAGCCTAATCGAGCGCTTAGTCGGGCACCCCGAGGGCACGGCGCCGCACGCGGGGCAGCTGGCTGACCACCAGGTCGTAGGAGTCCTCGATCAGGTCGGCGATCATCCGCTCGGGCAGCGAGCCGTCGAGCACCACGGTGTTCCAATGGCGCTTGTTGAGGTGATAGCCGGGGCTGATCGCCGGGTGGGCGGCGCGGAGCTCCTCGGCCAGGGCCGGATCGCACTTCAGGCTGACGCTGAGCGGGTCGCCGTCCAGCCGCGAGAGGGCGAACATCTTCCCGGCGACCTTGAACACCGAGGTCTCGGCGCCGAACGGGAAGGTCTCCTCCGCGCCGGCGAGGCCGAGGCAGAGCCGCTTGAGCGCCTTGCCATCCACGCCACCAATGGTGACGAACCTCAGCCCTGCTTGCGCGCGACCCAGATCTCCTCGCAGGGCCACTGACGAGCCCACTCGAGCGTGACGAGCGGGAAGCTCGTGGTCGACCCCTCCGGTGGGCGGACCTCGATCAGCCTCTCGACGACAAACCCGCAGCGCCCAAGCAGGTCGATCATCTCGCCATGCGGCAGGTGAAACTCGACCGAATCATCGCCGTTCCATTCGAAGTGGTGCATGCCGAAGTACGGTCGCAGGAGCCGCTCACCGGCCGGGGCATCGGGATCGTCCGGGAAGGTGAGCACGGCGATCACGCCGTTGACCAGGAAGATGAGCTGCCCACCAGGGCGCAGGAGGCGAGCCGCCTCGGGAATCCACCGGTACGGGTCGCACCAGATGCTGGCGCCGTATTCGGAGATCGCCAGGTCAAAGCTCTCCTCGGCGGCCGGAACCGCCTCCGCGTTGCCATGCCACAGCGGGAACTCCAGCCCGAACTCGCGCTGGAAGGCTCGCGCCGAGCGCAGCTGCTCGGCCGAGTTGTCGATCCCCACCGGCCGTGCGCCACGCCGAGCCAGCCATGCCGACACGTAGGCAGTGCCGCACCCGAGCTCGATGGCGTCGAGACCGGTCAGCTCCTCCGGCAACACGTTCAGCTCGGTGTCAGGCACTGACCAGATTCCCCACGAGGGCTCGGTCTGCCAGGCGTGCCGGCCCATCGCGACGTATTCGGCCGCCCACTGATCCCAGGCCGTGCGGTTGCGGCGAACGTGCTCGGGAAGCTCCTCCATGGCGCGCATCAGTATCCCGCGGCGAGTCGCGAGCGGACGAAATGGAGCGTCGCGCGCAACCCTGACGGGTGGACATCGGCGTTATAGAGCGGGCTCTCGCATCCGTCGGTGAGCAGGCGCTGCAGCGCGGCGACCCCGTCAGGGTCGGGCTGGAGCTCCCGCTCGAGCAGCGCGGCGATCTCAAGCAGATCGGAGCGCACGGGACCGACGCGGTCGTAAAGCAGCACCTCGAAACGCCGCCGCGTCCCCTCGCGGGGTGGCGTGCGGTTCGCGAGGCGCCGCAGAGAGCCGACCAGCCGGCGCCGTGTGCGATCGCTGACCCGCCGCCCGCCTGCGCCCGAGCGCGAGGCCGGGCCCGGGCCCGCATTCGAGGCCGGCGACGATGGTGAGGAGAGCGAGTCGACGTCTGAGAACCACACGCTGATAGGACGCGCGAGGACGCTCGTTGATACATCGACCACGAACCAGCGCAACCTCAGAGACCGTGTGCGATTGCGGCGTCTTCCGGCGCGGCCGGATCCGCGCCACCGGCGCACACACCGTTGTCGACCGGCGGCGGCTTGCCGGCCTGTGCGGTCTGGTCGGCGGCCAGCCGGCCGTTCTCGGCCTGCCACAGGGGGGAGCGGGGGCCGGCGACCTCGTAGTTGGAGTCGATCGTGCGCTGGATCGAGCTCTCGGTCAGCTTGGCGTTGCCGATCTCGGTGGGCGTGGCCACGCCGAAGTGCCCCTGCCAGCACGCCCAGGGCGCCTTTGCGATGTCGACCAGGGGCGTGCTCTGGTAGCGGAAGGCGTAGCGGCCGGAGCCGCACACGACCCAGTCGGCCACCCGGCCGCGGATCACGCCGAGCGCCGGGTTGAAGCGCAGGCTCTCACGGCAGTGAGCGTCGTAGGTGGGATGGCCGCCGAGCGCGGCTTGGACGACGACATGACCCTGGTCGAAGGTGAGCTGGGGGCTGTTCCAGGCGTAGTACTGGCCCTCGTTGGAGTGACGCGCGGTGTAGAGCCAGAGCGGCTGCCGGGTCTTGGCATTAAGCAGCACGGTGACGTGCTCCCAGTCGCCCTGGTGCAGGTCGGTGTTGACGAGATCGCCGGCGACCGGGGCATCGTCCAGCAGCCCGGCGTCGAACACCGTGGGGTAGTAGTTGTAGGCGTAGAAGAACCAGTACTGGAGCGCGATGAACTTTCCGGTGACGGCGCTCCCGGGCTTCGCGGGCCAGGTCGCTGGATTGGTGTTCCGGGCGTAGTAGAAGTAGATCTGGGCCGTCCGCCAGGGATCGACGAGGCCTGGGTCGGCCAGCCGCGCCCGCAGGGTCGGGAGGGCGCCGGGCTGGGTCTGCTGCCCGCGCAGGAAGGCGTCGAGCTGGGGCTCGGGCCCGGTGCTCAGCGCCGGGGAGGACGGGTATTGAAGGAAGTCGTCCGGCCCGCTGCCGGCCGGGCGCAGGTCAGCCATGGTCGGGGCGGCGCGGGGTGTGGAGGCCGGACATCTCGCTCCAAACCCCTGCAGGCATGTCACCTGCCCATCCGGACCCCGATCGGCCAGCACCGCGCCAACCGAGACCGGCCAGAACGGGTCGGCCACGGTGACCAGCACGGTGGGCTGGTAGCGGAGAGCCAGGGCGGCGATGCCCGGGCTCGTCTGCTCGATCGGCGCCTCACCGTCGGCCGCCTGCCCGCCGGTCGGCGCCGGGCCGGCGATAACGCCGGCGCCGAGCGACGGCGCCGCGTAGCCCACGCTGGACGCCGGCAGCGTATCGCCCGCGCAGGTGGGGCGAATCGCCCGCACCTCGGGCCGGATCCAGGCGGGCGTCGAAGCGTCGAGGCCGAAGGCGTGCAGTAGGACGGTGGGAAGCGAGGGACGCAGGCCCGAGTCGACCACGAACGGTGTGGCCGAGGTCGTCATGGCCCGCACGTCCGACGCCGGGACGACCGACACCCGTTCGTTGGTCGACGTCGCGTCGGCCAGGGGCGTGCAGGTGACCAGGTAGGCGCCGGAACCGTTCCGGGCGAGGTAGCCACCGACCTGAACGCCGGTCGGAGTGGTCACGGTGGCCTGGGAGAAGCTCACCGGCGGCAGTCCGTAGTAGGCGACCCCGACCAGCGCGTACACGGTGAGGAGCATCCACGGCAGGGGGGAGAGGACGAACGAGAGGTGTCGCGGGTGTCCGCTGGCCAGCGCGCCCTGCCCACGCTGGCTGCGCATCTTCCCGTAGGTCCTGCCCAGCGACGCGACGCCCGCCCAGGTGAGAAGCAGCAGGCCGATCGGCGCCGAGGACACGAGCGACACTACGATCACCACGAGCCATAGCGCGGCGTGGAAGAAACGATTACCCCACAGCGGCCCCAGCCGGGCCAGCCCGAAGGCGAACAGGGCGGTCAAGAGGGCCCAGGGCAGGAGCAGGTCCCACCAAGGACCCGGCGGGAAGGCCTGGTCGATGAACGTCTTCACCACCCGGGCGATGGCCAGGGCGAACGTGGCGGCGATCACCCCCACGTCGAAGCCGGCGATGACCCGCACGAACCGATCGCCGACCGGCGCGTCGGTGTGGGTGGCCGGGCGTTCGCGGTGACGCTGCGCCGCCGCGGGGCGTCCGTGCTTGATCACGCTGTGCCACTCGGGTCCGCTCTGCTGCCAGGTGAACGCGTGCACGGCGTAGGCCGCCACGCACATCGCGCCGAACACGATGGCCATGACGATCACCAGCCGCAGTCCGGCCAGGAACACGACCTGATGGTCGAGCGCGGGGAGCGACACCTCGACCGGGACGCGGGCCGCGAGCAGCCGCACCCAGCTGATCACCCAGCCGATCACGTAGATGTAGGCCACCGCCGCGACCAGCACGAGCAGCAGCTCCACCACCTCGAGCCAGTCGGCGCGACGGTCGCGGTCGATGGCCGTCATGGCGCGAAGCGCTGCGCGGAGATTCCCACCCGCTCCGTAAACGGGCTGTCGAAGACCCCACTCGAGTTCAACCGGCCAAACACCCGAAGCCAGTCGGGATAGCGCGGATACATGGTCTCGAGCAATCCCTCGGAGGCGCTCAGCGAGTTGACCTGCCCCCAGTGAACCCGGCCGCCCAATTTGCGCAGTTCGGTCTCGTAGGCAGCGATCAGCTCATAGCCGCCGTCGCAGCGGCTGAGCTCGATCAGCTCGATCATCATCGTGTCGCGGCCCTGCATCATCGACATGTAGGCGCCTGACGCCTTGACAAAACGGAACGAGATCGGCGAGCTCTGATACACGTCACCGAGCTCGCGAGCTTCTGTGGCCACCCGGATGAGCGCGTCGGCCGCCTCGATGTGACGACCGTCCATCGGCACGCCGACCTCCCCCGAGTACGCCGGCAGCAGGTTGGCGGCGCCGATGTTCAGCACCTTGTAGGAGACGTTGTCGTACTCCTTCTTGATCAGGGCGCGGATCGCGTTCTCCATCATCCACGGCGACAGGCTGGGTTTGACATCAACCATCAGGTTCAGGAGGTGTGGCGTGAGCGGGAACGCCGAGGCGAACTCGACCAGCCAGTTGCGGCTGCGCTTGTCGAACGGCTTGCGCGACGGGTTGCGGGTGTAGTTGCGCGTGGTGACCAGGCAGGGGTACTCGTGCTGGCGCCTGTACGGGCTGAACAGCACCTCGTAGTGACGGTTCTCCCGCAGGACCGCGCCGTCGATCAGATCAGCTCGGACCTTCGCCCAAGGGTGAAATTCCCGCACCTCGCGCAGGTAGTACTTCGGCTCCACCTCGAGCATCACCGTGCAGATCACGCCCATGCAGCCCATGCCGACCGCGACGGCGTCGAACCAATCATCGTCCTGCACGAGCGTGCGGTGCTCGCCGAAGTGAGCGGTGTAGGCGTCCGGGTCAGTGGGGCCATCCGCGGGCTCGATCCGGTAAACCGCGCCGCCGGCGGCGACGATGTCCATCGAGCGGACGAAGTCGTTCAGCGGCCCGAAGGTGATCCCGGACCCGTGCGTGGAGGTCGAGATCACGCCGGCGATCGTCTGGTGGTCGTAGCCGCCCATGTTGGACAGCGCTAGCCCGTGGGCATCGAGATAGGCGTTCAGCTCTTTGATTCGGATGCCGCCGTCGGAGCGAACCAGGCGCCGCTCGGACCACTCCGGGCGCAGGAAGTCCGGCTCGGCGGACTCCGGCTGGGCGAGCCCGTTGGTCTTCAACAGGTACCCGCGCGTGAGCGCCACGTCCGACCACGAGTGGCCCGATCCAACCGCGCGAACCGTCACGCCCGCATCCTCAGCCGCGCGTACGATCGCTTGCACGTCGTCGATCGAAGCGGGTTTGTAGATCCGCAGCGGATCGATTTGCTGGTTGCCGAGGTGGTTCTTCCACGTCTGGCGGACCTCGAAGGCGCTCATCACCGTCCCCGCTGGCGCAACAGATGCTCGACCCCCCGCTCGGCGAGCGCGGCGATCGTCTTGGACGGGTTCACCCCGAGCGCTGTGGGAACGATCGAGCCGTCGAGCACGTACAGACCCTCGTAGCCGTGGACGCGACCCTGGTCGTCGGTGACCCCGCGTGCCGGATCGTCGGACATCGGGCAGCCGCCAAGCGGGTGGACGGTGATGAACTTCCCGAGCGGACCGGCGTCGAGCGCGAAGAACGACTTGGCCCCGGCGGCGCGAGCCAGCTCACCGGCGACCTCGCGCATGCCCGAGAACAGCTGCGCGCTGTCGGACTTGCGCCAGCGGATGTCGAAGCAGCGAAACACCGGCGTGAGTCGCATCTCACCGTCGGCCGCGTCGCGACCGATCATCAGGAACACCAGGGTGTCCCCGATCGGCTCCTCGCGCCTGAGCTGAACGTTGCGGTGAGTCACGTAGCGGTCGGTCAGCCCCAGCTTGGTCGCCGCATTCTTGACGTGGAGCACCACCCGGCCCCACCCGGTGAGCGCGTTTACCTCGCGGACGGCCGCGAGCAGGCCTCCGAAGTTCCCCGGCAGGCCGCCGTCGGCGACCATGAACCCCCGCTCCGCGGTGTAGTCGATGCGGCTGGTCATGCTCGGGCCGCACTCGGTGTGCGCGTCGCTCACGCCGGGAGCGCTGGGATTGATGGCCAGCGCCAGCGCGTCGCCGTTGCCGGAGAACCGGCTGCCCAGCGCCGCTGAGAGTCCACCGAGCCGGCTCTGGTTCTTGAGGAGCAGGCGGCTTGAGCCGATCGTGCCGGCGGCGAGCACGAGCAGGGGCGCCTCGACCGAGCCGCTGATCCGGTACTGGAGATCGCGAAACCCGATCCGCCAACCGCCAGGACTCCCGACGGTCGGCTCGATCCGCAGCACCTCGTGCAACGGGTAGACCTCGGCGCCGTGCGCCTCGGCGCGAGCGAGATAGGTGATGTCGACCGTGTTCTTGGCGAGTACCGGGCACCCCAGGTCGCAGCGCCCGAGGTTCTGGCAGCCCTGTTGGAAGACGTCGCTGAACGGATGCCTTCGGTTCTCGCCGAAGTGCACAGCCAGGGGGAGGCGCGTGGCGGTGCGTCCCGCCAGCTCGGCCATCGCGTCGAACGCGCGGATCTTGTCCAGCGCGGACGAGGCGGGCGTCTCGTGCGGATCGAGCGCCAGCTCGGTGCGGTCGTAGTAGGGGTCGAGTTCGGCCCGCGTGATCGCCTCGGGCCAGGGGTCCTCCTCGAACACGTCGGCGGGCGCGCGCAGCTGCACGTTGGCGTACACGAGCGAGCCGCCTCCCACCCCGGCCGCGGTGATCACCGACAGGTCCTTCATCAGCCGCAGGTCGAGCATCCCGCCGGGGTTCAGCGTCGGATGCCAGAACGCCAGCGGGGCCTGTTCGGGCCGGTCGGGGAAGTCGCCAGGACCGAATCGGCGCCCCCGCTCGAGCACGCAAACCTTCATGCCCCGCTCCGCCATCCGGCATGCGGTCACGCCACCGCCGAATCCCGAGCCGACGACCACCGCGTCGTATGTGCTCTTCACGACCCCGTCCTTCTTCAGATGCCCTCGGCGGCCACGCTATCCCCTCGCAACGGCAGCGCTCAGAATTGCAGAACATGTGCAGCTTTGGTGAATGATTCGTGTCAGAGGCTGGCGCACGAGACGCGGCACTCTGGCGCTACCGTGGAAGAGACATGACGCGCGAGAGCCTGATCACGCGCGACGGTGGGACGTGCGTGTGGTGCGGCGGTGCGCCGTGGCCGGCCGACCTCACCGCCGAGCACCTCCTGCCGCGCTCGCGCCGTGGGCGCACGGTGCCCGAGAACCTCGCCGTGGCCTGCCGTGCCTGCAACAAGCGGCGGCGGACCAAGCCCGTGGTCGCCTACGTGCGGGCACAACGCCAGGATGGCTACGAGCCGCGGGTCGATCTGCTCCAGGGCGCGCTCGCGCGCCTGAGCCGCTCCGTATCCCCTGCCCATGCCGAGTACGCGCAGCGCCAGCTGGCGCTGCTTGACCGTCTCTGATCGGAGGTCCAGGAATGCTGGTCGCCATCGCCGGAGCCCACGGAAAGATCGCGGTCAAGCTGGCCGCCCGGCTGACCGCGCGGGGTGATCAGGTCATCGGTCTGATCCGCAACCCCGACCATGCAGCGGACGTGAAGGCGGTCGGCGCCGAGCCTTTGCTGTGCGATCTGGAGAAGAACACGGTGCAGGAGGTGGCCGCGGCCGTCCAGGGCGCCGACGCCGTGGTGTTCGCCGCGGGCGCCGGCCCGGGCAGTGGCGCGGAGCGAAAGCTCACCGTGGACCGGGACGGCGCGGTCAAGCTGCTCGAGGCGACCGCCGAGCGCGCTGTGCCGTACGTCATCGTCAGCTCGGTGGGGGCCGAGAACCCTCCGCCGCCGGAAGACGACGACGTGTTCAGCGTCTACCTGCGGGCCAAGGCGGAGGCGGATGCCGCGGTCAAGGCCAGCGAGCGCGATTGGACGATCCTGCGCCCCGGGCGCCTCACCGATGATCCGGGGACGGGGAGGGCCCGCATCGACACCGACCCCTTCCGCGGCGAGGTCGCGCGTGAGGATGTCGCCGCGGTCATCGAAGCCGTGCTCCACGAACCGCGCGCCAGCCATCGGATCCTGTACGTGAACGGCGGAGAGCACCCCGTGGAGCAGGCGCTCGAAAACGCGGTCCAACCCTAGGAGGAGAATCGAGTGTCATTTCCCGGCATCACCCACCCCCTCAGGCCCTCGCGCGCGGCCGCCGCGGCCGGCACGCCGGCCTGGCCGACATTCACCGGGACGGCCACCCTGGTCGGCACGAGCGGGAGCGGAGTCACCGTGTATGTCGATGAGGCACTGGGCGCCCAGGGCCTGCAGGACGCGCAGTCGCTCCTCTCATCGGCCGATGGCGTCGTGGCTCAGAACAACTCGATCTTCGCGGTCACCGGCGGTCCGGTCGATGTGGTCGTGTATGCCCTCGGCGGCGCCACGGACGGCACCGGGGGAGCCGACCACGGCGGTTGCGACTTCACCACCGGCAACGCGATCGAGGTCGATGCCTCGTTCGGGAGCCCGAACCGCGAGGTTGCCCTGTTCGAGGCGGAGCTGAGCGAATGCGCGATGAACGGGAGCCTTTGTGGCTACAGCACCGGCGAGGCGCTGTCTCGCTGGTGCGCCGCGGTGGTCAGCTCAAACGCGCTTTCCGACTTCGCCACCGCTCCGGCGTGGGCGCAGGCCGGAATGCCGAATTGGGTCGACCAGACCGAGCAGACCGACCAGGACGCGGTGAGCACCGGCTGCGGCATGGCGTTCATCTCGTGGCTGCTCAGCCAGGGCAAGCACCTGCCGCAGATCGCTCAGGCGATGGTCGGGCTCGGCGACTCGGGCACGCTGGCCGCGCTGTACGCGCAGCTCACCGCCGACAGCGCCAGTAACGCGTGGTCGAAGTTCCAGGCGGCCGTGGCCGCGCTGCCGGGTGGCGTCACCAGCGACGACCCGTTCAACGGGTTCTCCCAGGCCATGCCGAGCGGCACCTAAGCCACACACGCCAGGCACCACGGCCGGTCGTCGGCGGAACCTGGCGGCCCCCGCTGCGCACCTTATCTGAGTGACACTCGTATCAGCGAGTGCTCTGGCGTCCTCTCAGTGCCCGACCGTACCTACACGAAGGAGCACTGCATGCTTGGAAGTGACAACTCGGTGGGCACCGAAACGCCGCAGCTCGGCGCGGCGGAGCCGGCGCTCGCCGAAACGGCCGTTCCGCCCGTCGGGCCTCCGCCGCCGGCGCGTCGACGGTCGTCGCGAACCACTGTCGGTCTCATCGCCGGGGGAGTGGCCGTTCTCGCCGCCGCCGGGGGCGTGGGTGCGCTGACCCTCGGGGCGCACCACCATCACCACAAGCCGCGGCCGCTCGTACATCACCACTCGGTGGCGCCAGGGCCGGCGATCCTGTCACCCGTCCAGATCGCGGCGCTCGGCAAGCAGTCGACGCTCAACGTGATCGCCTACGGCGATCCCGGATCGCCATTGGTCCAACTGAACGGCGGCAGCAGCACGATCCTCGACTCGGGGAGCGCGTGGGTGTACGACGCCAGTCAGGGTCTGCTGGTCACCAACGCGCACGTCGTCGCCGAGGCCAAGACCGTCAAGGTCGGCTTCAACCAGTCGACGCTGACCGACGCGACGATCGAGGGCGTCGACCTCAAGCACGACATCGCGGTGGTCAAGGTCTCGCCGGACGCCCTCGCCGGACTGAGGACGCTGCCGAGGGCAAACCCGTCCTCCGTGGAGCAGGGTGAGACCGCGTACGCGCTGGGCTTCGAGGGCGACGGGAACTCGAATTTCCTGAACGCCCCATTCCAGCTCACCACGGGCTCGGTGTCGGCGGTCTCCGGAGTCAGCATCACCGTGAACGCCGATCCGCTCGACGAGGCCAACGACAACGCGGGCCTGTTCGAATCGGGTCTGATCCAGACCGACGCGGCGATCAACCCGGGTAACTCGGGCGGCCCGCTGGTCAACGATAAGGGTCAGCTGATCGGCATGAACAGTGCGGCGAACTCGTCGGCTCACACCCAGGGTTACGCCATCCCGGTCGGCGAGCTCGACTCGATCGTGCCCCAGCTGGCGCAGGGACAGTCCAACGACTGGGCGGGCTTCGGGGTCATCCCGATCTCGCCGGATCTGGCGAACAAGTGGGGAATCAACGGCGGCCTGATCGTCGCCTCGGTGACCCAGGGGACCCCGGCGGATCAGGCGGGCATGACGAAGCTGCTCAGCGACGCCACCGGCGCCGGTGACTTCATCATCGTCTACAAGATCAACGGTGCCGATGTCACCAACGCGCAGGAGTACGTCAACGACCTGAGCCAGCTCCAGAGCGGCGAGAGCTTCACCGTGAACGTCGTCGCGGTGGATGGTCAGGGCAACATCCAGAGCGGTACGGATACCACGCTCACGCTAACCGCCCCGTAGGGCAAGCGAAACCGAGGTACCACGAGCGTCCCGCCCCTCAGGGGCGGGACGCTCACTCGTTGGCGGCGCGCCTCACCGCGTCCCGGATCGCCTCTGCGGTCACGGCGGCGGCCATCGCGCCGAGCACGGTGATCGACCACGACGCGGCCAGCCCGGGGGCGGCCGGCGGATCGGCTCCCGAGGCCAGGCAGAACACGACGTCACCGTCGAGCGGGGTGAACGCGGGATCGACGGCCCGGGCGATGCCGGCGCTGGCCATGCGCGCGACGATCGCGCACGTGCGTTTGTCGACCGAGGCGTCGGTGCACACACAGGCGAGCGTGGTGTTGCCGGTGGCCCGCGGGGCGATGTCGCGGTAATCGGGCAGCTCGGTGAGCGTGGCCAGACGCTCCGCCGTCCGCACGAGACTGCCGTCGTCGCCCCGCGGCGCGCCGAGCAGCGTACCGTCCAGCGCGATCACGTCGCCGAAGGCGTTGGCCACGGCGAGCGCGGCAACCGTCGTCCCGTCCTCCAGCCGCGTGGCCGCATAGCCGATGCCGGCGCGGGTGGCTCGCTCGCGGCCGAGCAGCTTGCCCACCGCGGTCCCGGTGCCGGCGCCGACCGGTCCGCGCTCGGGCACTCCAGCCACGGCCGCCTCGCTCGCGGCGTAGCCCTCGTCCGGCCCGGGCCGGCGGGCCGAACCGCCCTCGATCAGGTCGAACACGACCGCGGCGGGGACGAGCGGCACCACGCCCGAGCGGGTCGGCCTGCCGAGGTCGCGTTCCTCGAGCCAGCGCGCGACGCCGTCGGCCGCGGCCAGGCCGAACGCGCTGCCGCCGGTGAGCAAGACGGCCGTCGGGCCTTCCGCGTTGGCCAGGGGGGAGAGTGCCTCGAGCTCGCGCGTGCCGGTGCCACCGCCGCGCACGTCGACGCTCCCGCGGGTGCCGGGCGGGGGGATCACGACCGTGCAGCCGGTGCGGGCGTCGGCGTCGGTCCAATGGCCGACCCGGAACCCGTCTGGCAGTTCCGGCGCCTCGCTCACTTCTGGCACGCCGGGCACCAGTACGTGGTCCGACCCCCGATCCGATCGCGGGCCAGGTGATGGCCGTCGCGCGGGCAGACGCCCTCACGCCCGCGCGCTTCGATGAACCGGCCGGTGTGCGCGCCGCCCTTGCGGATGGCCGAGCGCACCGCGGCTCGCACCTCGCGCCGGAGCCGGTCGAGCTCGTCCATCGAAAGGTCGCCGGTGGGGTGCTTCGGTGACAGGCGGGCCTGCCAGAGGATCTGGTCGGCAAGCAGGTTGCCGATACCGGAGATCGCGCCCTGGTCGAGCAGGCGCGCCTTGATCGGCGCGCGCCCGGCGCCGATCCGGCGACGGAACTCGACCCGGTCCACCTCAGCCGCGTCGGGCCCCACGTGCGAGAAGTCGGGGTTGAGCACGGCGCGACCGAGGCGGCGCTTGTCGCGCAGCACGAGCCGGCCGCCGTCGTCGAAGGTCAGCGTGAACCGGTCCCAGCGGGTGGTGTCGTCGGGGTCGACGACGATCCGCCCGGCCATGCCGAGGTGCAGCCCGAGGGCCGGGCCGTCCTCGGTCTCGAGCCACATGAACTTGCCGCGGCGGCGCGCGGTGGCGAGCGTGTGTCCGGTCAGGGCATCGGCGATCTCGCCGGGGGCATGGGGCCGGCATACGTAGGAGTCGTGGTCGTCGACGCCGGCGATCCGGCGGCCGAGCGCCGATTCGAGGAGGAGGCGGGCGCGTTCCGCTTCGGGCAGCTCCGGCATCGGCGGTTATGCGGGCTGGGCCACGCGGTCGCGTGTGACGCTCAGGACGGCCCCCTCCGACGCCGAACCCACCGAAGCCGCGTACCGCGCGTAGACGCCGCGAGTGAAGCGTGGAGCGGGCCGGGTGAGCGCGTCGAGGCGGCGGGTGAGCTCACCCTCGGTGAGCTCCACGTCGAGGCGGGCGGCGTCCAGGTCGATCGTCACCATATCGCCGTCGTTCACCGCCGCGATCGGTCCGCCGTGCGCCGCCTCGGGGGAGACGTGTCCGACCATCAATCCGCGCGTGGCGCCGGAGAAACGGCCGTCGGTGACCAGCGCCACCGATTCCCCGAGTCCGGCGCCCACGACGGACGCAGTGAGTCCGAGCATCTCGCGCATACCCGGACCCCCCGCGGGCCCCTCGTAGCGCACGATGAGCACCTCGCCCTCGTTCACGCGCCCGGCACGCACCGCCTCGATGCAGGACCGCTCGTCGTCGAACACCCGCGCTGGGCCGGACTGCCGCCGTCGGTCGGTCCCGGCGAGCTTCAGGACCGCCCCATCCGGGGCGAGGTTGCCGCGCAGCGCGTACAGCGAGCCTCGGGGCTTGAACGCGCCGATCACCTCGCCATCGGCGGCGGGGGCGCCCGCCGCCACCCCGGCCAGCGTTCGGCCGTCGACCGTGGGTGCGTCCTCGTGGAGATGCCCATTCGCGATCAGTTCCCGCATCAACGTCGCCGTCCCTCCGGTGCGGTGCAGATCCTCGGTCACCCACGGCCCGCCCGGGGCGAGATTCGCGATCACCGGCGTACGCGCGCTGATCTCGGCCAGGTCGTCGAGGGAGATCTCCACCCCGGCCTCGTGGGCGATGGCCAGGAGGTGGAGGAATCCGTTGGTCGAGCCGCCGCTGGCCACCACCCCCGCCATGGCGTTCTCGATCGACCGTCGGGTAAGGAAGCTCCGCGCGGTGGTTCCGCGCCTGGCCAGCTTCACCGCGAGCTCGCCCGCCCGCGCCGCAGCCGCGTCCTTGTCCTCGACGTAGGCCGCCGGGATCAACCCATCTCCGGCGAGGCCAAGCCCCAGGAAGTCGACGGCGATCGCCATCGTGTTCGCGGTGAAGTTCCCAGCGCAGTAGCCCGGGCCCGGGCAGGCGGTCCGCTCGAGCCGGTCAAGCTCGTCACGCGCCATCCGCCCGCGCTCGTGTGCGCCGACCGCCTCCCACATGTCCTGGATGGTCAGGGCGCGGCCATTGGACCCCCGCCCCGCGAGCATCGGGCCGCCCGAGAGCACGAGGCCGGGTCGGTCGACCCGGGCCAGGGCCATGACCGCGGCCGGCACGGTCTTGTCGCAGCCGACCAGGCACAGGACCGCGTCGAAGTCGTGGGCGTCGACCATCACCTCGATCGAGTCCGCGATCACCTCGCGCGAGACCAACGAAGCCCGCATCCCCGGGGTGGCCTGCGACTGGTTGTCCGAGACCGCGATCGTGTTGAAGATCAGTGGCACGCCGCCGGCGGCGCCGATCGCCGCCGCGGCTCGATCGGCCAGCCGCCGCAGGTTGAGGTTGCACGGCATCGTCTCCGTCCAGGTCGAAGCGATCCCCACGATCGGCCCGTCGAGCCGTTCGGGGTCGATGCCCATCGCGCGGAAGTGAGACCGGGCCGGCGCGCGTCCGGCGCCGGCGCGCAAGGCGGCTCGAGCGGCTCGAGCGGACTTGTCAGTTTCCACAGGTCGAGCCTAGTGCAGCGGTTTGTCTCCCGCGCGTTCAGGTGAGACTAACCAGGTCAGGCGGATTCGAGAAGGGAGGACGCCATGGCGACCGGAATCGAGAGGACCCGGACCGGAACCTCGGTGGCGCGCGCGCCGGCGCGCAACCCCCGCCAGAGCGCCGACACCAGCGGTGCGCCACGAAGCCGCCGGCGGTGGTTCATGGTCGCGATGTGCTTTTTCGGGCTGACCGTCAACTACGTCGATCGCTCGAACCTCAGTGTGGCGCTGCCCAAGATGAAGACCGCGCTGCATCTGGGCCCGGGCGCTGAGGGCGTCGTGCTCGCCGCGTTCTTTGCCTCCTACGCGGTATTCCAACTGCCCGCCGGCAAGGCGGTCGACCGCTTCGGCGAGAAGATCGTCAACGCGGTCACCGTGGCGTGGTGGTCGATATTCACTGCGCTCACCGCGGCGACGCAGAACTTCGGGCAGCTGATTCTGGCCCGTCTCGGGCTCGGCGCCGGCGAGGCCGGTGGCTATCCGTCGAGCGCCAAGGCGGTGTCGCTGTGGTTCCCGACCCGCGAGCGCGCCTTCGCCACCTCGATCTACGACAGCGGCGCGCGGTTCGGGACCGCGGTCGCGCTGCCGATCGTGGCCGCCCTGATCGGCTGGCTCGGGTGGCGGGGCTCGTTCATCGTGACCGGCGCGCTCGGCGTGGCCTGGGTGGTGTTCTGGCTGATCTACTACCGCCGCCCGCGTGAGGATCCCGCGGTGTCGGCGAGCGAGCTCGAGTACATCGAGGAAGGCGGCGCTCGCATCCCCGAGAAGGAGGCCGAGGAGGAGGATCGCGCCTCCGCCTCGGTCCGCTACCGCGACCTGTTCCGCTACCGGACCGTGCTCGGGATGATGCTCGGCTTCTTCTGCCTGAACTACATCATCTACTTCTTCATCACCTGGTTCCCGACCTACCTGGTCGACGCCCGCCACTTCAGCCTCCTCAAGCTCGGCGTGTTCGGAGTGCTCCCCGCCCTCGTGGC
Source organism: Solirubrobacterales bacterium (assembly GCA_019241635.1). Classification (GTDB taxonomy): domain Bacteria; phylum Actinomycetota; class Thermoleophilia; order Solirubrobacterales; family Solirubrobacteraceae; genus Palsa-465. The sequence goes on along the minus strand of JAFAWR010000067.1, from coordinate 313 downwards.
GATCCCGGGCGGCTGGATCGGAGGACTGGTGTCCGACCGTATGGTCAGGCGCGGCAAGAGCCTCACGGTGGCGCGGAAGATTCCGCTCGTCGGCGGCATGGCGCTGTCCTCGGTGATCGCGCTGGCCGTGCTCGTACCCACCGCCGCCGAGGCGTTGGCGCTGCTCTGCGTCTGCTACGCGGCGCTCACCTTCGCGGCGGCGTCGGTTTGGTCGCTGCCCGCGGACGTCGCCCCGACGCCGGGGCACGTGGCCTCGATTGGCGGGATCCAGAACTTCGCCTCGAACATCGCGGGCGTACTCGGCGCGACCACC
>JAFAWR010000371.1 GCA_019241635.1 Solirubrobacterales bacterium | reverse complement strand
ACTCGCGTCCTCGCCCGGGGGCTGACCGGCGACACGCCCGTCTCGGCGGCGATGTCGGCGCCGGCGTACACCTGCGTGCCCGATCGGCTCGGCGGCGACGTGCTTCTCGACATGCTCGACCGCGGCTTTCGTCACCTCCCGGTCGTCTCACCGGCCGGGAAGATCCTCGGGATCCTCGAGGACACCGACATCGTCGCGGCGCAAACCCGCTCCTCGTTCTACCTGAGGCGAAGGATCGCCAGGGCAGGATCGGTCCAGGAGCTAGCCGACGCGGCTCGCGAGCTGCGCCCGTCGGTGATCGCCATGCACGAGGCTCGGGTAGCGGCGATCAACATCTCCGCCGTGTACTCGGTGGTCGTCGATGCGCTCACCCGCCGGCTGCTCGAACTCGCCCTCGCCGAGACCACCACCCTCGCCGAGACCACCGCCCTCGCCGACAACGGCGCGCTCCCCGAGACCACCACCGAGTTCGCCTGGCTGGCGCTGGGCAGCCAGGCTCGCCGGGAAGCCCTGCCCGGCTCGGACATCGACAGCGCGATCGTGTGGTTCGACTCCCCGGGCGAGGCTGACCCGAGGCCCCGGCTGCACGCGCTCGCTGCCCGGGTGGTCGACGGGCTACGGAGATGCGGCCTCGAGCCCGATCCGCACCGCGCTACCGCCGCCGATCCGTTGTTCGTCCGCTCGCTCGACTCCTGGCGACGCGCCGCGCGCGGGTGGATCGAGGATCCGACTCAGGACAAGGCGCTGGTCCTCGTCTCGGTGCTGATCGACAGCCGCCCGGTCTGGGGGGTCCATGCCGAACGGCCGCTGGCCGATGTGTTCCGTGGGGCGTCCAGCAAGCCGGCGCTGCTCCGGCTCCTCGCGCGGTTCGCGCTCTCCCATCATCCTCCGACCGGGTTCCTGCGCGGGCTCGTCGTGGAGTCCTCCGGCGAGCACCGCGGCCGCCTCGACCTCAAGCACGGCGGCATCCTCCCGATCGTCGACCTGGCCCGTTGGGCCGGCATGGCGGCCGGCCTGACCAGCGCCTCGACGACCGAGCGGCTGCGCGCCGCCGCGGCCGCCGGGACCCTTTCGGACGCCGATGCCCGCACGCTCGAGGACGCGCTCGTGCTGATCACCGGGCTGCGGCTCGAGCACCAGGTCGAGCAGATGCGGGGCGGCCGAGCCCCCGACGACTACGTCGACCCCCAGCAGCTCAGCGCGCTGACCCGCAGTTATCTGAGAGAGGCCTTCCGAGCCGTCGCCTCGGTCCAGAAGGGAGTGGCGGCGCATCTCGGCGCCGGCACACGCTGAGGCCCGCTACGTTTCCGCCATGACCGGCGATTGGCGCGACTTCAGGCCGGCGATCTGGCTGGCCATGCTGGGCGTTGTCGCGATGCTGCTGATCAGCCCGTTCTATCTCGGCGCGGCCCTCATCGGCGCAGCGATCGGGGTGGCGTTCAAGGTCCACCAGGCCCGGCGGCGCGCTGCTCGGCGTGGGCCACCCGCGGGCTAGCGGACCCGGAGCCACCGATCCTTCTCCGAATCCATCGCGGCCATCCCGACTCGCGGCCCGGGGTTTCGTCCGCCCCCCGACGGATCATTCACCGCACGTGAGCTGGCGATCGACTCGAGCCACCGGGGGTGCGGGCCAGGATCTCGTCCGCCGCGTCGGGGTCATCGACCTCGGCTCGAACTCGTGGCGCCTGGTCGTCTACATGTTCTCGCCGGGGGAGTGGTGGAAGCTCACCGACGAGATCTACGAGACCGTCCGCATCGGCGCCGGTCTGGCCGAGACCGGCCGCCTCGGCGAGGAGGCGATGGATCGCGGACTCGAGACCCTCGGCGTGTTCGCGCGCTTCTGCGAGGCGCACGGGCTGGGCCGCGATGATGTCCACGCGGTGGCCACCAGCGCGATACGCGACGCCGCCAACGGCGAGGAGTTCCTGGCCCGGGCCCGCGAGGCGACCGGCCTGCGCCTGGAGATCATCTCCGATGAGGACGAGGCGCGCTTCGGCTACGTGGCCGCGATCAACAGCTCGACCCTGACCGACGGGGTCGTGCTCGAGATCGGCGGCGGCAGCATCCAGCTGATCGAGGTCGCCGGGCGCCACGCCAAGTCGTTGCGCTCCTTCCCCCTCGGGGCGGTGCGCCTGACCGAGCAGTTCCTGCCCGGCTCCGGCCCGGCCAAGAAGAAGGATCTCCAGCGCCTGCGGACCTATGTCCGCGGCGCGCTTTCGAGCGTCCGCTCGCTGCAGCGCGCCGGCGATCGCATCGTCGGCCTGGGCGGGGCGGCACGCAACCTCGCCGCCGCCGCCCAGCGCCTGACCGACCAGCCCGACATCGGGGTGCAGGGCTTCGTGATCACCCGCGAGGCGCTGGCCGAGCTCGTCCAGACCCTGGCCGCGCTGCCGGTGTCCGAGCGCGGCGACGTCCCCGGGATCAAAGTCGGGCGCGGCGACATCATCCTGGCCGCCGCCGTGGCCATCGAGACGGTGGTGGACGTCGGCGGCTTCGCCGGCATCGAGGTGACCGAGGCCAGCCTCCGCGACGGGGTATTCCTGGCCCGCGAGCTGCTTTCCGAGGAGCCCGAGCCGCTGTTCCCCGACGTCCGCGAGGACGCGGTGCGCAACCTGGCCGTCCAGTACGAGTCGGATCTCCCCCACGTGGAGCACGTCGCGCTGCTCTCGCTCCAGATGTTCGACTCGCTCGCCGGCGCGGGCCTGTTCGAGGCTGCGCCGGGCGAGCGCGAGCTCCTGTGGGCGGCCGCGATGCTCCACGACGTCGGCATGACGATCTCCTACGACGATCACCACAAGCACTCCCACTATCTGATCGTCAGCGCCGAGCTGCCCGGCTTCGACCCCCGCGAGCGCGCCCTGATCGCCCAGATGACCCGCTACCACCGCAAGGGCGCGCCTAAGCTCGGCGAGATCGCCGGCCTGACCCGCAAGGGCGATGACGACCTGCTCGATCGCTGCTCGGTGATCCTGCGCCTGGCCGAGCACCTCGAGCGCGGGCGCGACCAGTCGGTGCGCGAAGCGCGCCTGCGCGCCAACGGCCATGGCGTCGACCTGCACCTGGAGGCCGGCGGCGACCTCACCCTGCCGCGCTGGAGCGTCGAGCGCTACGGCGACGGCGAGGCATTCCAGCGCGTGTTCGGCCGCCGGCTGCTCATCGGATAGCACCAACCGGCGCATAGCTCACCGAAGCTGCCTATGGTCTCGAGCCGGATGAGACGGAGCAGGGGTATGGCGGCGTTGATCGGACTGGCTGCGGCTCTGCTCGCGCCCGCCCACGCATCCGCCGCGATCACCGGCGTGTTCGCCGGACAGACGGTGTCCGGCGCGGCGATCCCCTGCACCGCCCAATCCGACGGCACGCGCGTCTGCCACGGCACCTACAGCTCCTCAGGCGGCAGCGATGAGCGCCTGGAGAGCTTCGACGGCCAGCCGCTCGCCCTCTACGTGACGCTCCCGCCGCCGTCGGGATCAAGTGACGGCCCGTATCCGCTGATCATCCAGAGCCACGGCTGGGGCGTGCCCCCGACCGGCCCGACCGACACCCAGTACTACGGCCCGACCGCCGACGCCTGGGCCCAGGCCGGGTACGCGGTGCTCCAGCTCACCGCCCGCGGGTTCGCCGACTCGTGCGGCAGCGCCCAGTCGCGCGCGGCCGATCCAACCGGCTGCCAGAACGGCTACATCCGCCTCGACGACGAGCGCTACGAGGCCCGCGACGCCCAGTACGCCACCGGCCTACTGGTCGACGAGGGCGTCGCCGATCCGAACCGGATCGGCGCCACCGGCGAGTCCTACGGCGGCGGTGTGTCGCTCGAGCTGGCCACGCTGAAGGATCGGGTGATGAACGCCGACGGGACGCTCAGCCCCTGGAGGAGCCCCGCCGGCACGGCCCTGCACATCGCCGCGGCGGCCCCGGTGATCCCGTGGAGCGATCTGACCTACTCGCTGATGCCCAGCGGACGCACGCTCGACTACACCGTCACCGGGCCGACGACCGACCTGAGCCCGATCGGGGTCGAGAAGCAATCGTTCGTCTCTGGCCTGTTCGCCGAGGGCAACGCGAGCGGCTACTACGCGCCCGCCGGGACCAACTCGCAGGCCGATCTGACCACCTGGTACTCCGAGCTGAGCGCCGGCGAGCCCTATGACGGCAACGCTCAGGACGAGGCGATCGCCACCCAGATCGCCCAGTACCACTCGCCCTACTACCTGCTCGACGGCGCCTACGGGTTCGGCCAGGAGTCGCCGGCGCCGCTGCTGATCGCCAACGGGTTCACCGACGACCTGTTCCCGGTCGACGAGGCGGTCCGCTATTACAACCTCGAGCATTCGCTCTACCCGTCGGATCCGATCTCGCTCCTCGACGGCGACTTCGGCCACCAGCCCGCGAACAACAAGCCGGGCGACCTCGCGCTCCTCTCCACCGCGATCCAGAAACTGTTCGCCTATTACCTGAAGGGATCAGGCTCCCAGCCGTCCTCGAGCGCCACTGTGACGATCGAGACCTGCCCCTCGAGTGCGGCGTCGGGCGGGCCATACACCGCCGCGAGCTGGAGCGCCCTGCACCCCGGCGAGGTGGACTTCAGCTCGAGCCAAGCCCAGACGATCGCCTCGACCGCGGGCAACCCGACGATCTCCCGGACGATCGATCCGATCGCCGGAAGCGGCGCGTGCGCGACGGTCAGCGCCGCCGACCAGGGTGCCGGCGTCGCCACCTACCGGCTGCCCGCGGCCAGCGGGGCCGGCTACACGCTGCTCGGATCGCCGACCGTGATCGCCAACCTGAACGTCACCGGGCAGTACCCGATCATCGCCGCGCGGCTGTGGGACGTAGACCCCGGCACCGGCAACGAGACGCTGGTGGCGCGCAACGTGTACCGCCTCGATCCGAGTGCACCGGACGGTCTCCAGGTATTCCAGCTCCACCCCGGGGCCTGGCATTTCGCCGCCGGTCATATCCCCAAGCTCGAGCTCCTCGGTCAGGACGCGCCCTACGTCCGGACCTCCAACGGCCAGTTCACGATCTCGGTATCCGATTTGCAGCTCCGCCTCCCGGTGCACGAAGCCCCGGGGAGCGCCCCCGGCGTCGGAACTCCCCTCCCGGCGGTGCAGGCCCACCCGCACGGGTGCGTGGCCCAGCCCTACTCCCGGATCGCCCGCCGGCACACGCACGGCTCGCGCCATGGCCTGACCGTGTCCGGAACCGCGGGAGAGCGCCGCTGCGCCACCGCCAGCGCGGCCAGCCGCCGGCGCCAGCGACTGGCCCGGGTATACGTGATGATCTACCGCACGGCCGCCCACGGGCGCTGCCGGTTCGTGACCCGCAGCGGCGCCCTCACCCGCCCGAGGTCGTGCCGGCGACCGGTCGAGTTCGTCGCGCGCGGAACCGCGCGCTGGAGCCTGAAGCTCCGGATCAGCCTGGCGCCGGGGCGCTACGTGATCCGTAGCGTGGCCGTCGATCGCCTGCGCCACCGCCAGCCGCGGTCTGTCGCCTCCCTGACCACGGTCACAATTCGCTAACACCCCCGCGCAACCCTGCGGCGGATGCCACTAGAGTTTTGCAGGACATGCTCTGGCTTTTGCGTCACGCCGAGGCGGAGGACGGCCTCCCGGATGACGAGCGTCCGCTCACCGAACGCGGCGCCATGCAGGCGGACGCCGTGGGGCGCGCCCTCGCCGTGCTCGAGGTCCACCTCGACGCCTGTCTGTCGAGCCCCAAGCTCCGCGCGCTGCAAACCGCCGAGCGGGCATGTGAGCCCCTCGGGGTGACGGTCACGATCGAGCCGGCGCTGGCCGGCGAGCCGTTCGACGTGCGGGACCTGACCGCCGGCCTCGGCGACGTGCTCCTGGTCGGACACGACCCGTCGTTCTCCCTGCTCCTGCACGACCTGACCGGCGCGCAGTCGCGGATGAAGAAGGGTGGCCTGGCCGGCATCTGGAAGGGTGAGCTGGTCGCCTTGCTGCGCCCGGTCGAGCTCAGCGCGATCGCCAAGGCGCACGTGCCCGTGTCATGAGCGACCCGGCGACGACCGACCCGGCGACCCCGACCACCGCGACGGAGGGCCAGGACGGCTTCGCCTCGTCGGGCAGCGCGGTCGCCGATCTGACCGAGTCCTCGCTCTACCTCAACCGCGAGCTGTCATGGATCGACTTCAACGATCGCGTGCTCCAGCTGGCCGAGGACGACTCGCTTCCGTTGATGGAGCGGGTGAAGTTCCTGGCCATCTTCGTGACCAACCTCGACGAGTTCTTCATGGTGCGCGTGGCCGGCGTCCACGACCAGGTCGATGCGCGGATCGACGCCCGCGGCGCGGACGGGCTGGCTCCGACCCAGGTGCTGGCCGGCATCGCCGAGCGAGTGACCGACCTCGATCGCCGACACGCCCGCCAGTTCTCCGACGTCGTCCAACCCGAGCTGGCCGAGCACGGCATCCGGATCGTCAGCTGCGAGGAGTCCGAGGCGCCGGGCGAGCTCATGGAACGCCACTTCCGTGAGCAGATCTTCCCGGTGCTCACGCCGTTGGCCATTGGCCCCGGGCGGCCGTTCCCCTACATCTCGAACCTGTCGCTCAGCCTGATCGTCCGCCTCCACGATCCCGATGTCGACCACGAGGTGTTCGCCCGCGTGAAGGTGCCCAAGGAAGTCCTGCCGCGCTTCGTGGAGATCTCGGCGAACACGTTCATCCCGCTCGAGGACATCATCGCCCACCACCTGGACGCGCTGTTCCCGGGGCTGGAGATCCTCAGCTACGACATGTTCCGGGTGACCCGCGATGCGGACTTCGAGGTCTCCGACGAGGCCGATGACCTCCTGCAGGCGGTCGAGGACGAGCTCCGGCGCCGGCGCTTCGGCGAGGTGGTGCGACTCGAGGTCGGCGCCTCGATGGATCCCTCGCTGCGCACCCGGCTGATCGAGTGGCTGGACGTCGACGAGATCCAGGTCTACGACGTGGACGGCATGCTCGACCTCTCCGACCTCTGGCAGATCGCCGGGCTGGACGGCCAGTCCGAGATCCGCCAGACCCCGTGGACGCCATTGACCCACCCGGCCTTCGTCCCACGCCCCGGCGACCGCGACGAGCAGCCTGACGTGTTCGCCCCCATGCGTACGCGGGACGTGCTCGTGCACTACCCCTACCACTCGTTCTCGACCAGCGTCGAGCGGTTCGTCCGCCAGGCGGTCGACGACCCGAACGTGCTGGCCATCAAGATGACCGTGTACCGGACCTCCGACGACTCCGCCCTCGTCCCGTCGCTGATCGAGGCGGCCGAGAAGGGCAAGCAGGCCGTCGCCCTGGTCGAGCTCAAAGCCCGCTTCGACGAGCGCCAGAACATCGGCTGGTCGCGCGCGCTTGAAGAAGTCGGCGCGCACGTGGTCCACGGCATCCCGGGTCTCAAGACCCACGCGAAGGCGATCCTCGTGGTCCGCCGCGAGCGCGGTGGGGTGCGCCACTACGTGATGATCGGGACCGGCAACTTCCACGCCAAGAACGCCCGGCTGTACGAGGATTTCGGCCTGTTCACCACCGATCGGGAGCTCGGTCAGGAGGTCGCCAACCTGTTCAACACGTTGACCGGTTACGGACATCCGGAGCGCCAGCGCAAGGTCCTGGTGGCGCCGAATTGGATGCGCGAGCCGCTGATCGAGGAGATCGAGCGCACCGCCGCCGCACACGAGGCGGGCGAGCCGGCGCGGATCGTCATGAAGATGAACTCGCTGGTCGATCAGGGTTGCATCGAGGCCCTCTACCGCGCCTCACAGGCCGGCGTCCCAATCGATCTGAACATCCGCGGCATCTGCTGCCTGATCCCAGGCGTGCCGGGCGTCAGCGAGACGATCAACGTGGTCTCGGTGGTCGGGCGCTTCCTCGAGCACTCCCGGATCTATTCGTTCCACCGAGGCGACGAGCACGTCTACTACATCGGCTCGGCCGACCTGATGCCGCGCAATCTCGACACTCGCGTCGAGCTGCTGGCGCCGGTCGGGGATCCGGAGCTCCAGGCCGAGCTCGAGGACACTCTTGAGCGCTGCCTGGCCGACGACACGTTCGCCTGGACGCTCGACCCCGACGGCGTGTGGACCCGGCGCCATGGCCGCACCCGCTGTGTGCACCGCGAGCTCATGGAGCGCACGGTGGCGCAGGCGTCGAGCCCGGCCACGTAGCCGGGCCCGACGCACAGCGGCCTACGGGATGTTCAGGCCGCCGCCACCCTGACTCGTGCTCGTGCTCGCGCTGGCGGGCTGGGCTCCGAGGGTGAGCTTCACCGACTTCGACGACCCGCCCCGGTTCACGGTCAGCGTGACCGTGTTGCCGGGCGCGTAGTTGGCGATGGTGGCCACGAACTGGTTGACCGAGGCGACGTGGGTGCCGTCGACCGCGGTGATGATGTCGCCGGCCTGGAGGCCCGCCTTGGCCGCCGGGGATCCCGGCTGGATCGGCTGGGAGCCGTTGGTTGAGGCGTTCCTGGCGATCGCCGCTCCACCGGACACGGTCGGGTCGAGGCTCACGCCGACGTAGGCATTGTGGGCCTGGCCGGTCGAGATGATCTCCTTGGCGATCCGCACGTCGGAGTTCGACGGGGTGGCGAAGCCGATGCCTGAGCTCGTGCCCTCGCCCTGGCCGTTGGTGTTGTTGGTCTCGATCTGGTCGTTCAGACCGATCACCTGGCCCGCGGCGTTGATCAGCGGACCACCCGAGTTGCCCGGGTTGATCGGCGCGTCGGTCTGGACCGCGTTCGGGATCGTGAACTGGTTCGGGGCCTGGATCGTGCGACCGACCGCGCTGATGATGCCCGCGGTGACGGTGCTGGGCAGGCCGAAGGGGCTGCCGATGGCGATCACGCTGTCACCCACTTGCACCGCGCTCGAGTCGCCGAACGGGAGCGGATGAAGCTCGGAGGAGGAGACGTTCTGGACCCGGATCACGGCCAGGTCGGCGCCGGTGTCCGAGCCGATGACGGTCGCCGGGGCCTTGACCCCGTCCGGGAACGTCACGGTCACCTTGTTGGCGCCCGAGACCACATGCTGGTCGGTGAGGATGTCGCCCTTCTTGTCGAACACCACCCCGGCGCCCTCGCCCTCGGTCTGCTGAGACTGGCCGAACCCGAACACGCCGCTCGTGTTCTGGGTTGAGGACGTGGTGATGTCCACGACGCCCGGTCCGACCGTCTTGTAGATCTGGTTGATGGTCTGGGGCTTGCCGTTGTTGAAGCTGGTCGGGAGCGCCGGCGAGCCCGACGGCTGGACCACCGTCGTGGTCGTCACCGAGTGCGTGGTGGTGCTCCCGTTGGCCACCGCGAGCGCGATTGCCCCGCCGGCAACCGCGCCGCCGATGATCGGCAGGAGGCGGGTGAGGGTCTTCATTGGTTGGGTTCTCCTAGCAGGGCGTGACGATGGTTTCGGTATTCCCAGTACAGCACGCGGCTATGAGAAACCCGTCAAAAAACCATGAGAGCGAGGTAAGAGCGCCGACCGGCTTAGGCGCTCGGCGCCGGGTACGGCGCGGGCGTGTACGCCGGTGGGACCGGCACATTCCTCGGCTGCACGGGAACGCCGTTCGGGGCGCGGAAGGCGGGCAGCGTGAACGACAGGCCCTTTTGGTCGATCTCGTTGGCGAGCCGGGCAGACAGGCGACTGAGCACCGTCTTCTCCTGGGCGGCGGTCAGGTACTTGTCCGCGACCAGCTTGTCCAGCCGGGCCTTGACCGCGCTCGTCATCGCCTGCTCGAGGCCGCCGGGCGACTTGCCCTTGGACGTCGCGATTTGAGCCAGCGACTTCCCGCTCGAGAGCTCCTGGAAGAGCTGGGGTACGGTCAGGCCGAGGTAGCTCGCCGCCGCCTGCAGCTCGCCGCCGCCGGCGAAGGGTCCTCCGAGAAACCCGGGGCCCGGGCCGGCCGGGTTTCCGGGTCCGCCCGGGTATCCGGGACCCGCCGGGAATCCGGGGTAGCCGGGGCCGCCCGGGCGGGCGAAGCGCGGACCGAGTCCGAAGCCAAGACCGGGACCGAACGGGCCCGCCGGCGCCGTGGCGCTCTGCTTGAGGCGCTGCGCGAGCGCGTTGGCCTGGGCCTGGGTCAACCGCCCGGCCTTGACCGCCGCCTGGAGCTGGTCGAGCGTCGCGCCGGTGAGCGCGGCGGTGAGCTGCTGCGGCGTGACGTGGAGCCGCTTGGCCACGTCGTTCAGGAACTCCTGGCGGCTGTTCGTCGCGAAGCTCTGGGTAGCCGCGTAGGCGCCGCCCGCGAACGCCGCCACTGCCAGCGCCGCCAGGCCGATCACGAGCTGTCGCTTCAGGCTGCGCTGCATCGGAGCTCCTCAGCTGGCCGGGCGCCTCCGGGATCGGGTGCGCCCGTGGTGGGAACCCTGCCAGCCGAGTTTGAGAGAACCATAAGATTTTCGTCAGGCGGCGTTCTCGCGGCGGGCGGCCAGGATGTCCAGCAGGCGGCGCGCCTCCTCCTCCGGCTCTCCGGCCATCCGTTCACCGGTTATCCGGACCGTCACGATCCCCTCCGCGAGCATGACCACATCCCGCTTTCGGTCGCGCTCGAACGTGTCCCGATCGGAGTGGAAGCCGTACCCGTCGACCTCGACGATCACGCGCTCGCGCGGATACAGCACGTCGATCTCGTAGCCGAGCAGGTGGGTATTGGTCACCGGCGCCGGCAGGCCATACCGCCGAGCGAACTCCCGGAAGTCGTCCTCGAGCGGCGAGTTCGTCTTCGGATCCTCCACGAAGCGCCGCAGGTCGTTGGCAGCCGGGCGACGCGGGTTGCGGTTCAGCACGTCGGCCAGGTCCGCCGCGTGCAGATACGGCGTGCGCAGCGCATCGTTGACGAACCGGGAGAGGCGCCGGCCCGTCAGGCGCGGAGCCACGTCGAGCACGGTCCGCGCCGGGGTGGTCACCGGGATGCCGAGCTGGTGGGTGACGTCGCGGCGGGTCAGCGTCCGGCTCCGGTGGACTCTGATGCCGTCGCGCATCCGTCTACACGGCGCGGTCACCTCGAACGGCTCGTCCCAATACTTGTGAAACCCCCACAGGCTCGCCGCCGAGCCGTAGCTCAGCCACGCCTTCTCGCCACACGCGAGCACGGCGGCGTGGGCACGCGCCACCGGGGTTCTCTGGACGTAGCCCACGGCGTACACGCCGGCATGCACCGGGATCAGCCACCCCGTCTGCACCCGCCACTTGATCGCGCTGGGAGTCAGGCCGAGCCTCAACAGCTGCGCTCGGCTCACATAACCGTGCTGCCGACCCGCCAGAGTCGCTATCGCCTTGTCAAACGCACGCGCCATCTCCAGGGTGCGTGGCGGATTTGGGCCGTGATAACGGCCCTTTTTTGCCACACACCTTAGGAGCCGCGGGGCGGCTGGGATTCCCCCCCCAGCTCCACGAAGAAATCGAGAGCTTTCGGGTTAGCGAGGGACTCGCGAGACGCTGCTTGGTCGACGGGGGTGCCCATGAGGATCCGCTTGACGGGGACCTCCAGGACCTTCCCGGAGAGCGTGCGCGGGACCTCGTCGATCTGGCGGATCTCGTCCGGCACGTGCCGGGGTGAGCAGTCCTCCCTGACCCGCCGCTTGATTTCGCGCTCCAGCCCTTCGTCCAGCGACGCCCCCTCACGCAGGACCACGAACAGCGGCATCCAGTCGCTCCCCTCGCGCGGCACGTCGACGACCAGCGCGTCGACGACGTCATCGACCGCCAGCACCGCGCGGTAGATCTCCGAGGTCCCCATCCGCACCCCGCCGCGGTTGATCGTCGAGTCCGAGCGGCCGTAGATCACCGCGGTCTGCCGGTGGGTGATCTCGATCCAGTCGCCGTGGCGCCAGATCCCCGGGTAGACGCTGAAGTAGCTGTCCCGGTAGCGCTCCCCCTCCGAGTCGCCCCAGAAGAACAGCGGCATCGACGGCATCGGCCGGGTGATCACGAGCTCGCCGACCTCGTCGATCAGAGGCTTGCCGTCCGGGTCCCAGGCCTCCACCGAGGCGCCGAGCGAGCGCGCCTGGAGCTCGCCCAGGTACACGGGAAGGGTCGGCACTCCGCCCACGAAAGCCGTGCACAGATCGGTCCCCCCGGACGTGGAGAACAGCCAGGTGTCGGCACCAAGCTGGTCGTAGACCCACTGGAATCCCTCAGGGGCCAGCGGCGACCCGGTCGAGCCCACCGCCTTGAGCGCCGAAAGATCCCGACCGGATCCCGGGCGAACCCCGTCCTTCATGCACGCGGCGACGAATGCCGCGCTCGTGCCGAACGTGGTCATCCGGCTGTCGGCGGCCAGATCCCACAGCCGGTCCATGCCCGGGTGGCCCGGGTTGCCGTCGAACAGCACGATCGAGGCGTCGCTCAGCAGCATCCCGACAATGAAGTTCCACATCATCCAGCCGGTTGTCGTGAACCAGAACATGCGGTCGCCGGCCTGGGCGTCGAGGTGTAGATGGGCCTTCTTGAGCTGCTCGAGGAGGATCCCGCCCTGGCCGTGGACGATCGGCTTGGGCAGCCCGGTCGTCCCCGACGAGTACAACACCCACAGCGGGTGGTCGAACGGCAGCGCCGCGAACTCCAGCGCCTCGGAGGAGCCGAGGAACCCGTCCTCCCAGCCCGAGCCATCGAGATACCCCAGCCGGACAACCTTCTCCAACGAAGGGATCTCGCCGGCAATCCGCGAGACCAGCTCAGAACGGTCGAAGTCCTTGCCGGCATAGCGGTAACCGTCGATGGCGAGCAGCACCTTCGGCTCGATCTGCGCGAACCGGTCGATCACGCTACGCGCGCCGAACTCCGGTGCGGCCGAGGACCAGACCGCCCCGATGGAAGCGCAGGCCAGGAACGAGGCCACGGTCTCGGGGATGTTCGGCATGTACGCCGCCACGCGATCGCCCGCGCCGACGCCCAGCGCGCGCAAGCCGGAGGCGATAGCCGCGGTCTCAGATCGCAGCTCACCCCAACTCAGCGAGGCCAGTTCCCGAGACTCCGACGCATGCTGGATCGCCAGCGCAGACGGGTCCTTCCCGGCGAACACGTGCTCGGCATACGAGACCCGCGAGCCCGGGAACCACGCCGCCCCCGGCATCGCCTCGCTCCCCAGCACGCGATCGCCGCCCTCCGCGAACCGCACCCCGCAAAAGTCCACGATCGAGCGCCAGAACGCCTCGAGATCGAACACCGACCAGCGCCACAGGTCGTGATAGCCCTCGAACCCCAGCCCGTGCTTCTCGCCCAGCCACCGCATATAGCGCGTCAGCGTGGCGCGCTCGATCCGCTCCTCGCTCGGAGTCCAGAGGACCTTGGGCTCGGCGACCGCCACGGCCTGAGTATCGCGTAGTAGCGTTGGAGCCGCATGCCCGCCGGCCGCAAACCGAAGGCGCCGTCAACCGGGAACGGTCTCGCCGACATCGTGTTGCCTGACCACGAGGGCCACGATGTGCGCCTGGGCGACCTGTGGGCCGAGCGCCCCGCCGCCCTGGTCTGGCTTCGCCACTACGGCTGACTGTATTGCAAGGCTCACGCGATGCAGTTGCACCGCGCCCGCTCGGAGTTCGACCGGGCTGGCGGCAACCTCGTGTTGATCGGCCAGGCCACCCCCCGCCATGCCGCGCACTTCCGCCGGCGCCAGGGCATCCAGCTCCCGGTCCTGGCCGACCAGGACCGTGTTAGCTACGACGCCGCGGGCGCCAAGTCCGGCGGCGTGCTCGACCTGTTCCACCCCAAGGTGGTCGCCAAGGGCGCGCTCACCGGGGTGCGCGAACGCGCCATCCAGACCCGCACGATCGGCGACGCCAACCAACTCGGTGGCGCCCTCGTGATCGCGCCCGGCGGCAAGGTCACCTGGTCGCACATGTCCAAGGACGCCGGCGACAACGCCGCGCCCGAGGACATCCTGGCCGCGGTGCGCCAAGCTGTCACGTAGCCTCCGCCGCGTGTCAGAGATCCCCGTCCTGGCGCCGTTCGCCGGCACCGTGGTGGCCGTCTGCCAGGACCGGCAGGCTTCGGTATCCGCGGGCCAGCCCCTGGTCGTGCTGGAGGCGATGAAGATGGAGCACGAGGTGGTGGCCGAGGTCGACGGCACGTCGAATCCCTCGACGTGACGGTCGGGGACACGGTCGTGTCCGGGCAGCGGCTGGCCGTGGTGGCGCCGGCCGGCGACGGCGCCCCGCGGTCCGCGCAAACCGCTCCGCCCGACCCCGAGGCGGCGCCCGACCAGCTCGACGCGGTACTCGCTCGCCACGAGCTGACCCTCGACCACGCCCGTCCCGAAGCAATCGCCAAGCGCCACGAGCAGGGCCGGCGCACCGCCCGCGAGAACCTTGCCGACCTAATCGACGCGGACAGCTTCGTCGAGTACGGCCCGCTGATCTTCGCCGCTCAGGAGCGCCGTCGCGACCGGGAGGAGCTGATCGCGCGTACGCCCGCCGACGGGCTCGTGGCCGGCACGGCGACGATCGCCGGCGCGCCGGTGGTCGTCATGTCCTACGACTACACGGTCCTGGCCGGCACCCAGGGGATGCGCAACCACCTGAAGAAGGATCGCCTGTTCGAGATCGCCGAGCGCCGGAGATTGCCGGTCGTGCTGTTCGCCGAGGGCGGCGGCGGGCGTCCCGGGGACGTCGACTGGCCGCACGTGGCCGGTCTGGACTGCCGCGCGTTTCACCTGTTCGCCAAGCTCAGCGGCCTCGTCCCCCTCGTCGGGATCGCGGCCGGCTACTGCTTCGCCGGCAACGCCGCGCTGCTCGGATGCTGCGACGTCGTGATCGCCACCGAGGACTCGAGCATCGGCATGGGTGGACCGGCGATGATCGAGGGCGGTGGGCTCGGCGTCCACGACCCGCAGGACGTGGGCCCGATCGACGTGCAGTACGGCAACGGCGTGGTTGACCTTCGGGTCGACGACGAGCCGGCGGCCGTCGCCGCAGCAAAGAAATATCTGTCGTATTTCAGTCGGACACCCAGCGTCGACGACTGGCATGTCGACCATGCCGACCCCACGGAGCTCCGCGGTGTGATCCCGGCCAACCGCAAGCGCATCTACGACATGCGCCGGGTGATTGGCGCGCTGCTCGACGACGTGCTCGAGCTGCGCGCCGGCTGGGCGCCGGGGATGATCACCGCACTGGCGCGCCACGACACGCAGCCGCTCGGCGTGATCGCCAACAACCCGGCCCACCTGGGCGGCGCCATCGATGCGCCGGCCGCCGACAAGGCGGCCCGGTTCATGCAGCTGTGCGACGCGTTCGGTCTGCCGATCCTGTTCCTGTGCGACACGCCCGGTTTCATGGTCGGGCCGGAGGCCGAGAAGACGGCCACCGTGAGGCACTTCAGCCGCCTGTTCCTGACCGGGGCGAACCTCACCGTTCCCACCGGCACGATCGTCCTCCGCAAGGGCTACGGGCTGGGGGCGCAGGCGATGGCAGCCGGCAGCTTCAAGGCCCCGCTGTTCACGATCGCCTGGCCCACGGCGGAGTTCGGCGGGATGGGCCTGGAGGGCGCGGTGCGTCTCGGGATGCGCCGCGAGCTCGACGCGATCGAGGACCCGGCCGAGCGCGAGCGCGCCTACGACGCCGCGGTGGCCGACGCGTACGAACGAGGCAAGGGCATCAACATGGCCGCCTACTTCGAGATCGACGACGTGATCGACCCCGCCGACAGCGCCCGCTGGATCGCCACCCTGTTCGACGCGCCCGGCAAACACGCCGCGCGCCCGTACGTCGACGCGTGGTAGCCGGTTAGTGTCGATCGGGACACTAGTCCTCGCAGTCCGGGCAGGCGCCGCGCAGAACCACGTCATGGTGCTCCACCCGCACCCCCAGTCGCTCGGGCAGGCTCTCGATCGCCTCCTCGAGCTCGGGGTCGTCGAAGGCCATTAGCACCCCGCAGTGCTCGCACACCAGGTGATGATGGTGCTCGCCGTCGGGATGCGTGCGCTCGAAACGCGCGAGTCCCTGACCGACGCTCACCCGCTCGACCAACCCGTGATCGACGAGCAGGTCGAGCACGCGGTAGATGCTCGCGCGACCCGCGGGCGTGCCCTGGTCGCGGAGCATGTCCTCGATCTCGACCGCGCTCAGCGCGCAGGACTCGTAGGCCAGCAGGTCGATGATCCGCTGGCGCGCGCCACCGCGCTTGAGGCCGGCGCGGGCCAGCACCTCGTCGACGTGCTCGGTCCATTTGACCGCTTGGCTCGCGGATCCCATCACGGAGATAGGTTACCCCGCTCCCATGACAAAGCGAGAATGACTCCGAGACTCAGTCTCATTTTTGTGGTAGGTTGTGGAGGTGATCGCATGGCGGCTTCTGACGGTGACGGCCCGGCGGCCTCTGACGGTGACGGCCTGGCAGCGCAAAACGCGGCTCAGGACGCTCGCCGCCGGCCTGCTTGCCCTCGGGGCGGCGGGGGTCCTGGCCGGCTGTGGCGGCACCTCGAGCGCCAGCACAAGCGGTATCCGCGTGGTCGCGGCCGAGAACTTCTGGGGCTCCATCGCCGGCCAGATCGCCGGGACCAAGGACAGCGTCGAGAGCATCATCACGAACCCGGCCCAGGACCCTCACTCCTACGAGCCGACCGCAGGCGACGCACGCACGCTGGCCACGTCAGAGCTGGCGATCGTCAACGGTGTGGGCTATGACCCGTGGGCGCCCAAGCTGCTGGCCGCCAACCCCAATCCCAAGCGCATCGTGCTGACCGTGGGCGGCCTGTTCGGGCTGCACGACGGGGACAACCCGCACCGGTGGTACAGCCCGGCGGACGTCGACTCGGTGGCGCACCAGATCACCGCCGACTTGTCGAAGCTCGATCCCAAGGACGCGCAGTACTACTCGCGCCGGCTGGCGACGTTCGAGACGACCGACCTGAAGACTTATCACCAGCTGATCGCCCAGATCAAGGCCCGCTACGCGAACGTCCCGGTGGGCGCCTCGGAGAGCATCTTCGCGCTGCTGGCGCCGGCCCTGGGCCTGAACCTGGTCACGCCGTACAGTTTCATGAAGGCGATCAGCGAAGGCACCGAGGTGAGCGCCCAGGACACAATCACCACTCAGGAGCAGATCGCCAGCCACCAGATCAAGGTGTGGATCTACAACTCGCAGAATGCCACGCCGGAGATCCAGAGGCTGAACGCGATGGCGCGCGCCAACCACATCCCGATCGCCACTATCACCGAGACCCTGGCGCCGGCCAGCGCGAGCTTCGAGCAGTGGCAGGTGGCGCAGCTCGAGCAGATCGAGCGCGCGCTGCACGAGGCGACCGGCCGATGATCGAGCTGACCGGCGCCGGGGTCCGCCTCGGCGGCCGCGGCATCTTCGGCGATGTCGAACTGCGCGTCGACGCGGGGCAGTTCGTGGCCGTACTCGGGCCGAACGGAGCGGGCAAGTCGACGCTCATGCGGGTGATCCCCGGCCTGGTCCGCCTCGACACCGGGTCGGTCGCCGTGCTCGGACGCCCACCCGCCCAGGTGCGAAGCGCGATCGGATACCTCCCCCAGCGCCACGGGTTTGATCCGTCGACGCGCATTCGCGGCATCGACCTCGTGCGCCTCGGCCTCGACGGCGCACGCTGGGGCATTCCGGTCGCCCTCACCAGGACCGCGCGCGAGCGACGCAGGGCCGAAACGGCCCGGGTCGAGGAGGTGATCGCGCTGGTCGGCGCGACCGAGTACGCCCGGCGTCCGATCGGCGAGCTCTCCGGCGGCGAGCAGCAGCGACTGCTGATCGCCCAGGCACTCGTGCGCGAGCCCGAGCTGCTGATCCTCGATGAGCCGCTCGACAGCCTCGATCTCCCCAACCAGGCGGCGGTGGCCGGGCTCCTGCGCCGGGTCTGCACGACCCAGCACGTCTCGGTGCTGCTTGTCGCCCACGACGTCAACCCGCTGCTGCCCTACCTCGACCAGGTCATCTACATGGCCGGCGGGCGAGCCCGCAGCGGCTCGGCCGACGAGGTGATCACCTCCGCCACGCTAAGCGACCTGTATGGCGCGCCGATCGAGGTGCTGCAAACCCAGGATGGGCGCCTGGTCGTGGTCGGACAGCCCGAGGCGCCGCATCATCATGCGCCGCGCCACGAGCTCGTGACGTGACTCTGAGTCCCTCCTCGTGACACCGAGCGCTCTCCGTGACTCCGAGCCTCTCCCCTGACCCGATCAGCGACCTGAACGCGCTGTTCACCTTCCCGTTCATGGTCAACGCACTTATGGCGGGGACGATCGTCGCCGTGCTCGCCGCCGTGGTCGGCTGGTACATGGTGCTCCGGCGCCAGAGCTTCGCCGGCCACACGCTGTCGGTGATGGCGTTCCCGGGAGCCGCCGGCGCGGCGCTCATCGGGCTCCCGACCGCGCTCGGCTACTACCTGGCCTGCGGCAGCGCGGCGCTGGTCATGCGCGGCGCGCGCGGGTCGCTGCGGCGCGGGCGTGGGACCGAGACCGCGACGATCGCCACCGTCCAGACAGTTGGCCTGGCGGCGGGATTCCTGTTCCTGTCGCTCAACAGTGCGGTGCTCGGCGGCACCGAGACGCTGCTGTTCGGGACGTTTCTCGGCGTCAGTCGAGGCCAGGTGCTGACGCTGCTGCTCGTCGCGCTCGCGGCGCTCGCGCTGATCGCCGTCGCCGCGCGCCCATTGCTGCTCGAGACAATCGACCCCGAGGCGGCCCGAGCCCGCGGATTGCCGGTCGCCGCACTCGACACGGGGTTCCTCCTCCTCTTGGCCGCGGCCGTCGCCGCCACGAGCCAGATCACCGGCGCCCTGCTCGTGTTCGCGCTGCTCGTCGCGCCCGCGGCCGCCGCCCAGCAGGTGACGATGCGCCCGCTGCCCGGCCTCGTCCTCAGCGTGGTCTTCGCGCTGGCCATCGTGTGGCTCGGGCTGGGGATCGCCTACTTCTCGATCTACCCCGTCGGGTTCTACGTGACGAGCATCGCCTTCGCCGTATACCTGGTGGCGCGGGTCAGCCGGGCGATGGCAGAAAGGCGCCGCGTCTGATGTTCGCCCACGACTTCGTCCGCAACGCGTACCTCGCGGGGACGTTCATCGCGCTGGCATGTGGAGTCACCGGCTGGTTCGTCGTGCTCCGCGGGCAGCTGTTCGCCGGCGACGCCCTGACCCACGTGGCCTTCGTCGGCGCGATCGCCGCCGCCGTGCTCGGGTTCGACGAGCGCGTCGGGCTGTTCGCGCTCACGGTGCTGGTGGCCGGCGGCATGGCGGTCCTCGGTCGCCGCGGGCAAGCCGATGACGCGGTGATCGGCACCGTGTTCGCGTGGATCCTCGGGATCGGCGTATTCCTGCTCGCCGTGCTGGCCACGAGCGCGTCCGGCGGCACCGGGATCTCCGCGGCCAACACGCTGTTTGGCTCGATCTACGCGCTGACCCCGGGCGGCTCGCGCCTGGCCGCCGCGATCGGCCTGGCGGTGTCGCTCAGCGTCCTGGTCGCCTTGCGGCCCCTGCTGCTGGCCACGCTCGACGCCGAGCTGGCCGTGGTCCGCGGGGTCCCCGCCCGCGCGCTCGCCGTCGCCTTCCTGGTGGTGCTGGCGGCAGTCACCGCCGAGAGCACGCAGGCGGTCGGGGCGTTGCTCCTCCTCGGGTTGCTCGCCGCTCCCGCGGGGGCGGCCCACCGGCTCACCGCGCGACCCTACTGGGGACTGGTTCTGTCGGCGCTGATCGCGGTGGCGGCCATGTGGGGCGGCCTTGCCCTCAGCTACCAGATCGCCTCGCTTCCGCCGAGCAGCGCGATCATCGGCCTCGCCGGCGCCGCCTACGCAATCGCGGCCGTGGCCACGGCAGCCCGCGCGCGAGCATGAGGAACCGGGACCGGCTGGCGGACCCGGGTGGGAGTCACGACCCGGGACCGCCGCCGGCCCCCAGCTGCGGGTATCGGGGGAGTCCGTCCGCATAGCGACGAGGCGCACGTTCGTCGCGCGGCCGAGCCTACGGGTCCGACCGTCAGCTCGCCATAAACCCGCCAGTGACTGTCCGCGTCCGGACCGACCGCGCGCTCATTGCCGCTCGTCTCCGACGATCTCGCCGTCACGCATCTGGATGCGCCGCGAGAAGCCCTCGGCGATCCCCTGGTCGTGGGTAATCAGGACGAGCGTCGCGCCCTCGGCGGCCAGTTCGTGGAGCAGCGAGATGACCTCCTGCCCCGAGCTCGAGTCGAGGTTCCCGGTGGGCTCATCGGCGAGGATGATCACCGGCCGCTTGGCGATCGCGCGGGCGATCGCCACCCGCTGGCGCTCGCCCCCGGACAGCTGCGGGGGACGGTGGGTGAGGCGATGCCCGAGACCCACACGCTCGAGTGCCTCGCGGGCGGCTTCGCGCCGCTTGCGCAGCGGCTCACCGGTGTACAGCATCCCGTTGGCGACGTTGTCGACCGCGGACATCGTGTCCTGGAGGTGGAAGCCCTGGAACACGAAGCCGATCTCGTGCGCGCGCAGCCCGGCGAGCTCTACGTCGGAGGAACCGGCCACATCGCGGCCCGCCACCTGTACGACGCCGGCGCTGGGCCGCTCGAGCGTGCCGAGGACAGTCAGCATGGTCGTCTTGCCCGACCCCGACGGTCCCACCACGGCCACCTGATCTCCGACCCCGATGTCGACGCTCACGCCACGCAGCGCGTGCACGCCACCCGGGTACTCCTTGGTCACGTCGCGCAGCCGGAGCGCGACTTCGTCGGTGGCCATGGCCTCCATGGCACGAGCCTACGGCGGGTCAGGTAACGGCGCCGTAACACCGGTCGCCGCCATGGTGCCCGGCCGGCGCGGATGGCTCGTTCATGCTCATGCTCCTGAGGTTGTGCTCGTTCCACCCCCCGACCCGCTGGGTCGCGGCGGCACCAGCAGGCTCTGGCAGGCGCGGCTGGCGGCCTGGAACTTCGCGTTGGTGCGGATGTTGGCCGGGAAGATCGGCCCCTTGCCCGAGAAATTCGGGTTCGGCAGGTTGTAGCCGTGCTGGCGCACGCAGGTCACGTACTTGGTGATCGTCGTATGCGAGAGCCGGGCGCGGAATCCCCGACCACCGAAGCCGAACCTGGCGCCGCACGCCTGCAACGCGGCCCGAAGCTTCGGGTTGGCGGCAAAGCCGCCGCCGCCGAAGAAGCCGCGCCGCGGCGTAGTGCCGGTCCCGGTCGTGCCGGACCCGGTGCTCCCGCCACCGCCACCGCCACCGGCGCCGCCACCGCCACCCGACCCCGGCGGACCCCCAGCGCCGGCCGGACGCGCCGGCAGCGTGACGCCATGCTGCTTCAGGCAGGCCACGAGCGCGGCGCGGCGGGTGGCGTTCGGAGCCCCGCCGCCCGCGGCGGCGG
This sequence comes from Solirubrobacterales bacterium, assembly GCA_019241635.1. Lineage (GTDB taxonomy): Bacteria > Actinomycetota > Thermoleophilia > Solirubrobacterales > Solirubrobacteraceae > Palsa-465. Next base: position 2,042 of record JAFAWR010000371.1, on the reverse strand, counting down.
CTGCCGTGGTGGTGCTGCTGCTGGTGGTCGTGCTTGAGCTGCTCGAGCTGCCACACGCGGCGAGCAGACCGCCGGTGCCGAGTACGAGAACCGTGACAAGCGCCCCTGAGGGTGCCTTACCGATGAGTTTCAACCTTCTGTTCCTTTCATGAATCGATCCTGCTCATCCGCCGCCGAACAACTGGTTGACCGCGGAAGATCCGCTGGTCCCGGAGCTCGAGCTGCCCGAGCCGCCGCTCGCGGCGGCCGCGGGGCTCGCCCCGGTGTCGCTGACGGTGGTCGCGCTGACCGAGCCGTTCGTGTTCTTGGCCCCCGCGACGACCACGAGGTCGCCCGGCCGCACGGCGTTCTTGCCGACGCTGACGTTCTTGGTCACCTTTGTCGCGCTGGACAGCGTGACCTTGACCGTGTTGCCCGAAGTTTCGTTGACCAGCAGTGAGTTCCCGCTGATGCTCGAGACCGTCCCCAGCGTCGCGCTCCCGCCGGCGCCGCCGGCGCCGCCGAACAAGCCGCGGAAGCCCGCGCCACCGCCGCCTCCGCGCGCGAACGTGCCCGCGCCCGAGCCGGCCGCACCCGCCCGGCTCGCCGCCCCTGAGCCGGTCCGGGACGCCGCGCCCGTCCCCGCGCCGGCACCCGCACCGGTGAACGCGGAGAAGGCGGAGCTCGAGGACGAATTGGCCAGCTGGTTCTTCTCGATGCGCACGCCGGCGTAGAACCCCGCGCCGCACAGGATCAGCGCGAACAGCCCGGCGCTCCACCAGGTCAGGACCTTGCGGCGCGGGCGCCCCGGGAGCGTCGCGTCGGGCGCATCCTCATAGCTGTCCCACTCCTCCTCGGGCCGGTCGTACGGGATCGCGTTCATCTCGATTCCTCTGGGTTGCGGGTCTGGGTTACTCAAAGCGCAGTGCCTCGATCGGCCGGAGCGACGCTGCGCGGCCGGCGGGGTAGGTGCCGAAGAACAGCCCGATCACGACCGCGGCGCCGAAGGCCAGCCCGATCGAGTAGGGGGCGATCACCGGCTGGACGCCGGCGATCTTGAATTGGCTGCCGACGATCCCGGCGATCACCCCCGCGATGCCGCCGAAGAACGAAACCAGCACGGCCTCGACGAGAAACTGGATCAGGATGTCGGCGCGTCGCGCGCCGACGGCCTTGCGGATCCCGATCTCGCGGGTGCGCTCAGTAACCGACACGAGCATGATGTTCATGACGCCGATCCCCCCGACGAGCAGGGAGATCGCGGCGACTTCGCCGAGCAGCGTGGTGAACACCTTGCTGCTCGCGGTCGATGCCTGGACGATCGAGCTCTGGTTGATCACGTTGAAGTTGCTCGTCCCGAGCGAGCTTGCGGTCGGCGGATCGAGCTGGTTGAGGATGTTCGTCACCTCGGTCTGGGCGGCGTTCAGCTGGTCGCGCGACTTGGCCTGGACGATGATCTGGTCGATGTTCCCGTAGCCGGTGAGCGTGTCCTGCACCGCAGTCAGCGGCGCGATCGCCGTGTCGTCCTGGTTGGAGGTTCCGTTCGATCCCTTCGAGGCGGTAACCCCGATGATCTGGAAATTCGTGCCGTTGACCTGGATCGACTGGCCGACCGGATCCGACCCGCCGAACAACTCGCTGACCACGGTCGGCCCGACCACGAGCACGCGAGCGTGGTTCTGAACGTCGGCGCCGGTGAACCAGGAACCCTCGGCCATCGTGTAGCTCCGGGCCACCTCGTAGGAGGGCGTGGTCCCCACGAACGACGAGGGCTGATACGTGGTCGTGCCCGAGGTCAGCGTGACCCCGTTGGCGTCCGCGACCGGCGAGGAGCTGAGCACGTCGGGCGCCTGGAACTGGTTCACCAGCGCGTTCGCGTCGGCCACCGTGAGCCCGCTGCCGGCGCTGGCGCTCGAGCTACCGCCCGCCGCGCGGCGAAACAGACCACCCAGCGTGGGCGCCCCGCTGACCAGCAGCACGTTGCTTCCGAGCGCGTCGATCTGGTTCGTGACCGCGGCCGACGAGCCCGTGCCCACCGCGATCAGCACGATCACCGAGCCGAC
>JAFAWR010000181.1 GCA_019241635.1 Solirubrobacterales bacterium | reverse complement strand
GGTCAAGGACCAGTACGACCACGTGATCGCGATCTCCTCCCGCTGCGTGCACGTGGGCTGCCCGGTCCGCTACGTGGCGGCGGCTCGGAGCTTCGTTTGCCCATGCCACGGCGGGGTGTACGACTTCCGGGGCGTCCGGTCCGGCGGTCCGCCGCCGCGCCCGCTCGATCGGTTCTACACGCTGATCCGGGACGGGGTGGTGCTGCTCGGTCCGCGCTTCAGCGTCAACGACGAGCTGCGCCGGTTCGCGCCGCGGGCCCCCGGCGAGCCGCTGGACGGAATCGGTCAGTTTCTCTATCCCGCCCGGCTCTCGACGCCGCCGGCGCCGCCCGGAGCCAAGCCCTAGGCCCCATGTCTCGCCGTCCAGATCCGGCGTGCATAACCCGTCACGCGGCGTTTTCCCTCAGATGCGTGACGAGTAATGCAGCAGGGGGATGCAGAACACGTCACGCCCCAAGAAGCTCGGGGGGCGTGACGGGTTAAGCGCGCGGGCCGCCACCCCGAGCCGACGACAACGTTCGTGCGCCCCGGCGGACCCGGGGCGCACAAACGAATGCCTACGCCGTCAGCGGATTTCGGCCGCCGGCAGCCCGAGCCGCGCGAGTGGTGCCGCGGTCTGCCCGGGCGTGTTGAGACGAGACCGCAGGTGGGCCGATCGAGCTGAGCCCCTGGCCGAGGCCGCCAAGGCCGCCGAGGCGGTCGCGGTCTGCGGCACCGGCACCGGCGGGGGCGGGCACGTCTTGTCCCACTCCGCTCGGTTGTCCCGGGCCGGCAGCGCGCCGGTCGCCAGGTAGTTGGCGATCGTCCCGTCGACGCAGAGATCGCCGTCGGGCGTCTCGGCATGGGTGGTGCCGCCCGGCTCGGCCAGGAGGACCGAGTTCGGGAACAGCTTGCGCACCTCGAGGCTGCCCGGGAACGGCGTCGCCGCGTCGAGCGTCTCGTCGATCAGCAGCGTGCTGGAGACGCCGCGACCGTTGATGTTTACCGGCCGGGAGGCCGGCGCCGGCCAGTAGATGCAGGGCGCGTTGAACCAGGCGTTGTCCCAGGTGAGGAACGGAGCGAAGCTGAAGATCCGCCAGTTGTCGCGGCTCCAGGTGCCCCAGTTGGTCGGCCACTGCTGGTCGGTGCACTGGACGCCGAGGTACACCGCGAACGAGTTGTCGTTGCCCGGGCCGTCAGCGGCCTGGTAGGCGCCGATCAGCTCGGTGGTCGCGGCGGCATCGTGGTGGTTGACCCAATCGGAGAACGCCTGGGCCCAGGGCACGTAGTACTGCTGGTAGTAGGCCGGCAACTGGAACGCGTCGTTCCACTCATCGGCACCGACCACCCCGCCGGCGGGATGGAAGGCGAGCTGTGCCTCAGTCGCGTAGAACGTCCTGGCCACCGCCTGCTCGCTGGCGCCCAGATGATACGTGCTGTTGTACTTGGCCAGCCATCCAAACCAGATGTTGATGTTGCGGTTGAAGGCGACATCCTGGTCGAGGTTGTCCTGGTACCAGACGCCGCGCGGATCGACATTGCTGTCGAGGATCATGCGGCGGACGTGCGAGGGGAACAGGGTCCCGTACACCTGGCCGAGGTAGGTCCCATAGGAGTAGCCGTAGTAGGTGATCTGCGGCTGCCCGAGCGCCTGCCGGATGCTGTCCATGTCCTTCGCCGAGTCGACGGTGGTCATGTTGTGAAGCAGCGCCGTCTGCGTGGCGCTCTGGGCGGCGCAGTCGTGGGCGTAACCCTGAGAGCGCGAGAGCCAGGTGTTCAGCAGCTGATGGGTGAATGGGATGTAGACCGGCCGGTCAGGCCCGAGGTAGTTCGGATCGCAGCTGATGGCCGGGATGCTCGAGCCGACGCCGCGCGGGTCGAACCCGATCCAACGAGACCGGCGGGAGTCTCTCGCGATCCGGCGGCCCGGCGCAAGTCACCATCCTGACACCGGCAGGCGCGACCCGGGGCGCTTATGCGGTGTCGAGGCTGGCGGCGATCAGCACCGCCGCGCGCTCGTGTGCGGCGTAGGTGGCGCGAAGGGCCGGGATCACGTCGTCTCCGGTGACGCTCGCCGGCGGCGGGTCGGCGAGCAGCAGCTTGCGGACCGCGAGACCGAGTGGTTCACCGCCGATCGTGTCGGCCAGCGCGAGCAGCGCGTCAGCGCGCACGCGCGCGCCCTCGACAAACGAGGCCACCACGGTCTCCCTGGTGAGCGGCGCCCGGCCGAACACCCGGGCGTGGAGCACCGCGGGGTTGACCGCGTGGGGCCGGATCAGCTCGCGCCGCTCGCTCTCCGACAGCCCGGCGGCCAGCGCGAGATGGTCGATTGCCCGGGTCACGCCCTGGGCGTCGACCGGGAGAGACGCCGCCAGATCGGCGGGCAGGCGAGTGCGGAGACTCGCGTGCTCGGCGGCGGCCTCGGCCAGCAGCGCCTCGACGCGCTCGCGATGGGTGATCTCCATGCCCATCACGGTAGACCGCGGCGGCGCGCCGAGGGCGCGGGCCGGCGTTAACCGGACTCGGTGAGCTCGGTGTCCTCGTCGCGGTAGCCCGGAGAGCAAGCGCACAGCAAGACGAGGTCGGTGTCCGGAGCGGCCCACAGCTTGTGTGGCGTGCCCGGCGGGATCACCACGCAGTCACCGGTGGCCACCTCGGTCTCATCCCGACCCAGCCGCAGGCGGCCGTGTCCGGCCACGAAGTAGTAGATCTCCTCGCTCGCGTGATGCAGATGCTCGATCGTCTCTCCGCCGGCGGGAACGATCGCCTCGGCCAGGCTCTGGTGGCGCGCCTCACCCTGGCGTCGCCCCGCCAGCTCGCGGATCGTCGACCCGTCAAGGGTGGTGAAGCTCTCTACACGTGAGCGGTTGGCGATCTCGATGGGCGCAGCGTAGCCGCCGCGCGCCGGCTCAGCGGCTGGGGTTGACCACGCCCGCTGACCCGCCACCCCGGCGAACCGGCTCGGCCGCGGCGAGCATCCGCCCTCCGGGAAGCAGCTGGAGGCCGCTCTCGACCCCGATCGTCGGCGCGATCGTGATCGCCGGGTCGAGCGGGGAGGTGTCGCTGATCGTGAACGACTGCCCGAGCTGCTCGAGGCCGGGCGTGGTCGGCTCGGCAATGAACGCCGGCTCGGCCTGCGTGGTGGACGAGTTGCGCTGCGAGGCGCGCGGGGCGGCGATCGCGGCCGGCAGGCTCATGTGCAGGTCGATTCGGTTGATCAGGGTCTGCAGGACGGTGGTGATGATCGTGGCGCCACCGGCCGCGCCGAGCGCCATGACCGGCTTGCGGTGCTTG
>JAFAWR010000130.1 GCA_019241635.1 Solirubrobacterales bacterium | reverse complement strand
TGAAGCGCTCGGGAGCGGACGTGCTCGTGCTGGAGGCTCGGGATCGTGCGGGCGGCCGCATCGAGGCGGTCGCTCTGCCCGACGGCCGCGCGGTCCAGGCCGGCGGCGAGGTTTACGGGCCGGGACACGCGGCCTACGCGGAGCTGGTCGAGGAGCTCGGATTGCTGGTCGAGCCGAGCTACGTCGCCGACCCGGGCGAGATGACCTGGGGGCTGGTGGACGGCGTGTATGTCGGCGACGACGCTCCGTGGATGAGCGAGGCCGAGCGGCGTGACGAGACACGCATTCAACGCGCGTTCGTCGAGCTGGCCGCCACCGTCGACCCTGAGGACCCATGGTCGCACCCAGATGCCCAGACGCTCGACCACATGAGCCTGGCGGCGTGGCTGCGCCGGCAGGGCGCGCTTCCCGCCGTCCATCGCCGGCACGAGCTGGCGTCACTGTCGCTCGCCTGCGACAGCCCCGAGCGGACCTCGCTACTGGCCGAGCTGCGCAAGCACGCCGCGCTCGGGGGCGAGCACTTCTACGACCTCGAGCGCTGGGAGAGCCTGCGGGTGGCCGACGGATCGGCCGCCGTGCCGGCGGCGATCGCCGCCGAGCTCGGACCCGGCACGATCCGATTCGGGGCGGTGGTCCAGAAGATCGAGATCGGCGGCGGGGCGACCGCGGTGACGCTCTCGGACGGCGAGGAGATCGCGGCCGAGGCGGTCGTCTGCACGATCCCCGCCGGCCCGTTGCGGGCAGTCCAGATCGCCGGCGTCAGCGACGCCCGTCTGCGCTCGCTGCGCTCACATCGCCAGGCCCTCGCGGCCAAGGTCGTTGCCGCCTACGAGGAATCGTTCTGGCAGGACACCGGGCAGAACGGGCTGGCCGAGACCGAGTGGCTGTTCGGCTCAACGTGGCCCCAGCGCCCCGGCGTCCTGTCCATGCTGGTGCCGCCGGAGCGGCTCTCGGCGTTCCTGGCCACGCCCGAGACGGCGCGGTCGAGCGCCGTGGTCGACGGGCTGGTGGAGCTCTACGGCGAGCGGGCCCGGTTCCCGATGGCCATGCTCGAACGCGCGTGGGGCGTCGACCCCTTCACCCAGGGCTACATCTCGAGCTGGGCGCCCGGGGACCTGACCCGGGTTGGGCCGCTGCACGGATCCCACGAGCCGCCGTTCTACGTGGCCGGCTCGGACCACTGGGTGGCCGGCTACATGGAGGGCGCGGTCCGCACCGGCCGCGACGCCGCCCGCGCAGCATTGCGGGCGGGCTCACCCGCCTGAAGCGTCTCCCCAAGACCCAGATCCTGAGCCAACGCCCGCGCCACAGCGCTCCGCGCCCGCTCAAGCGGGATCGCGCCGTCGCCGATCAGCGTCCGGATGCCGTAGCCGTCGATCAGGGCCAGCGTACGGTCGGCGACCTCGTCGGGGTCGCACCGGTTGAACTCCCCGTCCTTGACGCCCGCGGCGATCGCGTCGCGGAACCAGGCGTGCATGCGCGCGTAGAGCTCTTCGGCGACCGGCCGGAGATCGGGGTGGCGCGCCGCCCGCAGCCACAGCTCGACCCACAGCACCCAATCCTCGGTGAGCCCGGGAGTCGTCGGCAGGCTGCCGTCGATCATCGACTGCAGCCGGTCGGCGTGCGAGGCGCCCGGCCGCTCATCCTCGCCGGCGATCCGGGCCTCGCCGGCGCGCTGGTAGGAGTAGTCGAGGGCCTCGGCGAGCAGGGCGTCCCGGGTCTCGAAGTGGTAATGGACGAGCGCGCTCGACACGCGCGCCTCCATCGCGATGCGGGCGATGCGGACGCCGTCGATGCCCTCGCGCGCGATCTGGCCGACCGCGGCGGCGAGAATCCGCTCACGCGCGGTCGGCTTGCTCACAGAGCCTCGGCGAGATCGGCGCGAACGCGATCGGCGAACCAGGCGACGGCGCTCTCCCGGCGCGACAGCGGTCCGCACCGGTAGCCGCGCGTGCGCAACCCGAGCTGGACGTTCCCGACCAGGTCGATGTCCTCGTCGAGCACCAGCGTGTTCACGCGCTGGTTGATCCACTGGACCGCGCGCGTCCGCGGGCCGCTGTGGGTCGAGCGATAGGAGGCGAACACATCCCGGGTACGCCCGACGCCGTCGGGAAGCATCTGCCAGGTGTTGACCTGATCGGGATACAGATCGATCGTCGTGTTCGGATAGATGAACACGTAGTGCCAGGTGCGGCGGTCCGCTTCGGTGAGCCCCGGCATCGGCGTGACCAACTGGGCGTACAGCCGCTCGAGCCGGTTGCTTGACGGCTTATCGCGAAGGGGCGCGTCGATCCACGCGTAGTGCTCGTGCAGCTCGGTGTCGTAGTGCTTGTAGTCGAGCATGCGCATCAGCCCGGGATGGGCGATCGGGATGTGGTAGCCCTCGAGGTAGTTCTCGGCCACGACCTTCCAGTTGGCCGGCTGGGTTCCCCCGCCGGGCGCGAACGGCTCGAGTTCTCCGATCCGGTAGCGGGCCAGCCGCCCCGGCAGATCGCCGACGAGCTCGGCCAGCGGCACCGCATCCGGATCGAGGTTGACGAAGATCAACCCACAGAGCTCCTCGACCCGCGCCGGCATCAGCCCGAGCGCCGGCTTGTCCAGGCGCTTGCCGAACTGGAGGGCCTCGGGCGCGCCGATCAGGGTGCCATCGAACTTGTAGGTCCAGCCGTGATAGCGGCAACGGATCGCCCCCTTGCACTGGCCCGAGCCGCTGAGCAGGCACGAGCCGCGGTGCCGGCAGACGTTGCGATACGCGCGCAGGCTGTTCGCCTCATCGCGCAGGACCAGCACGGGCTGCGAGCCCGCGAAGCCGGTGGTGTAGCTGCCCGGCCCCGGGAGCGCCGAGACGTGGCCGATCAGCTGCCACGTCCGCTCGAAGATCCGCTCCTGCTCGAGCTCGATCAGTTCCGGGTCGAGGTAGAGCCGGGGCTCGAGAGCCTCGCCGAGTGGGGCTTGAACGTCGGTGACAGCGGCCATCTGCGAACCATCCTGACTTTGTGATCAGTTTGCGTTAGTATACCCGCCGTGGTCAAGCGCGCGTCCTGGTTGTCGGTCACTCCCGAGCCCGAGCGCGCGCTGCCGGAGGCCGTGACGACGCTCCGCTGCGGCGCCCCCGCGCCCGCCGCGGCCGTGGCCGAAGAGTCCGCGCGGATCGAGGCGCTGGTCCTCTGCGGCAGCGAGCGCCGCTGGGATGGCTACCTGCACGAGGTCGTCTCGCTGATCGATCAGCGAGCCGGCGACACCGACCCCGACGTGGCCCGCGCTCGCGAGGTCGCGATCGCCGTGATCTCGAACCACCACAACCTGCTGCTCGCCCTCCCCGGGCGAGGCGCCCAACGAACCGAATCAGACCGGCGGCGGCTCTCCGAGCTGCTCGCCACGATCAACGAGGACCAACCATGAG
>JAFAWR010000021.1 GCA_019241635.1 Solirubrobacterales bacterium | reverse complement strand
AGGCGCTTGACCATGCCCGAGGCGGACGCCGCGGTCACGCCGAGCCGGTCGGCCAGCGCGTTGGTGCTGACCGCATCGCCGGCGCGCCGCTCGAGGGCGTAGATCGCCTTCGCGTAGTCCTGGACGGCTGGTGAGCGGAGCGATGTTGAGTCCCGGCTTGCCATGACAGAAATTATGGTAGGCCTAAATTTCGATTTTGCAAGGGCAATCTGGCCACGGCGCAGGCAATTCGGCGCGGTTCGCCCGATGCCTATCCTGTTTCCAGATGACCTCGATCGACACCATCGCCGCCGATTACCGCGCGATCACCGAGGCCTGCGGGGTTTTCGACCGCTCCGAACGCGGAAAGCTCGCGCTGACCGGCGCCGATGCCGCCGCCTTCCTCCAGGGCCAGGTCTCGAACGACGTCGAGACCCTCGCCCCCGGTACCGGTTGCTACGCGGCGTTCCTGACTCCGAAGGGGAAGATGCTCGGCGACGTGCGGATCCTCCGCACCGATGCTGAGCTGCTGCTCGACACCGAACGGTCGACGCTCCAGGCCCTGTTCAACATGATCCGGCGCTTCAGCGTGGGCTACCAGCTCGAGCTCCACAAGCAAACCCTCGAGCGGGGCATGCTCTCGCTGCTCGGCCCCGAGTCCGCAGCGCTGGCCGGCGCCGGCGCCCTGGGCTCGGACGAGCACGCGCACGGGGTCTTCGAAGTGCCCGGTGCCGGGCGCACGGCACGGGTGATCCGCACCGATGTTGGCGTGGACCTTCTCTGCGACGCCGCCGACACCGACGCGCTGCGCGGCGCGCTCGAGGACGCCGGCGCGGTCGTGGTGAGCGAGACCGCCGCCGAGTGCCTGCGGGTGGAACGCGGGCGGCCACGCTACGGGGTGGATCTCGACGACACCGTGATCCCCCAGGAGGCCGGGCTGAACGAGCGAGCGGTGTCGTTCACCAAGGGCTGCTACGTGGGCCAGGAGACGGTCGCTCGGCTGTACTACCGCGGCAAGCCGAACCGCCAGCTGCGGGGGCTCAGGCTTTCTGGGTTGGTCGAGGTCGGCGAGGAGCTCGAGTTTGAGGGCAGGGCGGTCGGAAGGGTGGCCAGCGTCGCTCAGTCGCCTCGGTTCGGACCGATCGCGTTGGCCCTCGTGCGCCGCGAGGCCCCGCCCGGCGTCACGGTCTCGATCGGCGACGCCCTCACCGCGGAAGTGACAGAGCTGCCGTTTCGCTGAGCGATTCGCGCTCGAGCGAGAGCGCGCGGATGTCCGGATGCGAATCGAGGTAAGTGGCGATGATCCGCAGCTCGTCGATCTCGTCGGGCGGAACGTGAGCTCCCACCTCCCCAGCTCGGCTGCCGCGCCTTAGAGCGGCTTGATTACGCTCCTCGAGCATCCCGCTGTCCGCCGGCGCAGGCCCCCAATCGACGAGCCGACCACCGGCTATCCAGAACGCGTCGTGGCGGGCGGCGTCGACCGGATGGGAGGCGAGAATCAGCTTCGCTCGCACGTGCGTGGCCTCGAGCGTCCCGCTCAGCCGATCGAGGATCACGCCGAGCCGACGTAGGCGTCGCCGCAGCCAGGCGGCGCGTTCGTAATGCTGCTTGGCCGAGGCCTCGCGCATCTGGCGTCGAACGTGCGCCAGCAGCCTTTCGCGCCCGTCCGCCTCGGCGGTGAACAGTCGGAGCGCCTCGTCGAGCCTGCGCCGGTACAGGTTCGGGTCCAGATCGCCCAGGCACGGGGACAGGCAACGGCCCATCTGCCCGTACGCCGAGGGATGCTCGCGGAGTTGCAGGCGCCTCCCGCAGTGCCGCAGCCCGAACAGCGAGTCGAGCTGCTCGACCAGCTCCTGGGCCAGGCGCCGGCCCCGCAGCGGTCCGATCGTGACCGCGTGGCCGGCGGCCGGGTCGGAGCCCACCTCGAGGATCGGAAACGGGATGTCGAGGCGGCAGCGGATGTAGCAGAGCCGCTCGTCCCGCCTGGCCAGGCGGATGTTGCCCGGAGGCCGGTGGTGCTTGATCAGGCGGTTCTCGAGGACCAGCGCGCCGAGCTCGGAGTTCGTGCTCTGGTAGTCGACCACGGTGGCCTGGACCGTCCAGTCCGCCGGCACGCTCGAAGGCGCGAAGTGGGCGCGGGCGCGGCTGCGGATCGAGATCGACTTGCCGACGTAGAGGACCCGTCCCGCGTCGTCGCGGAACAGATACACACCTGGGTCCTTCGGGAGATCGGCGAAGTCGAGCTGGGGCGGGGCGGTCAGCGCCGGCGTGCGCCGTTTGCGCCCGGTGGCCCTCCGTCGGCGAGCGCCCGTCATCGCCATCGCGTCGGCGATCGTCAGCGCGTTGGCGCACAGCCTGGGGAACAGCGCGCACAGCACGCGTGCGCAGGTCTCGGCGTCGGCCAGCGCCCGGTGCGCGGTGGCCACCTCGATCCCCAGGGCGTCGGCCAGCACGCTCAGGCCGCGCCGGCGCTGGAGGGGCAGCAGCTTGCGGGCCAACGCCGCCGTGCACAGGACGGGCGGGTTCGGCCACTCGAGGCCGATCAGGTCGAACCCCCGCCGCAGGACCCGGCGGTCGAACGGGGCGTTGTGGGCGACCAGGACCCGGTCTTTCAGCAGCTCGTGGAGCGGAGGCAGTACCTCCTCGAGCCCGGGAGCGTCGGCCAGCATCTCCTGAGTGATCCCCGTGAAGCGCTGGATGCCGCGCCCGAGCGGCCGGTTGCAGCGCACCAGCGAAGACCAGCGGTCGTGGAGCTCTCCGCCGCCGACCAGCACCGCGCCCACCTCGGTCATCTCGCACCCGTCGCCGCCCAAGCCGTTGGTTTCGGTGTCCACTACGAGGAACTCTGCGGTGGCGATCGCCTGTTCGAGCAAGCTCACCCTATGCGTGATACGCGCCGCCCCGGACGGCACGCAAGCAGGATTGCGGCGCTACGCGGCGCATTTGTCTCGATGACCGAACCCCCGGGTAGGATCGGCTCACATCCTCGGGAAGGAGGTGACGTGACCACTACAGCGCCTGACCTCGACAAGCTGCGTGAGCTCGACGAATTCACCCGCCGCGCGTGGATGACCTACAACGAGCGCCTGCGCGATCTCGCCGGCGACGAGTACGAGCGCGCCGAGAGCGACTCGTGGACCGAGCTTCAGCGCGAGCTCCGGCGTCTCGAGCGCCGCCGTGCTTCGCTGACCCAGAACTCGACCTGACCGCGTCGTCGACACCTCTCCGGCCGGGCAACTCCAGGCGCGGATTGGCCTGCTCCGCCGCCCTTTTTCGAGGCCTGCGGCCCCTTCCCGAGGCAACGTGGCGACCCCCTTCCCGCCCCCTTCCTGTGGCCCCGCTCCGGCACGTTGACATCAATTGGTGTTGCGTTCCTGCGCGGGAGTACTACGCTCGCTAGGGTTCGCCGCGCGACAGGGACTCCCGGCGCTCCCGCCGGTCTTGCAGAGGAGGACTCGAGGATGTGCACGAGGACGACGATCGGGATGCTCGCCGTCAGTGCGCTTGCCGTCTCAGCCTGCGGTGGAAGCTCCCAGGGGGCGACGAATCCCCGGCCCCCGGCCCCGGTCAACCTCACCGTCTACATCGACAACAGCCGCGTTTCGGTGTCGCCGAGCTCGGTGGGCGACGGACCCGTCGCCTTCATCATCACCAACCAGGCCAGCCAGGCCGAGTCGCTGGCCGTCCTGCCCGCCGGGGCCGCCGCCGGCCGGCCGCTCGCCAGCACCGGCCCGATCAACCCGCAGGCCACCGCGCAGATCACCGTCAATTTCTCCTCGCCCGGCCGGTACTCGCTGTCGACGGGTGGCGGCGACGCCAGCGCCGGATCCTCGATCCAGGCGGCCACGCTCACCGTGGGCAAGGGCGCCGGCAACAGCAACAACCAGCTGCTCCAGCCCTAACGTCGCGCATCGGGCCCCACCGGCCTCGGGCCCCGGCCTCCCCGCCCGAGCCGCAGCCGCCCTCCTCATTACTTTTGTGCAATACTTGCGTGTGTGCAAGTAACCAAGACGCTTGACGCAACCATTCCGTCCGCCGAGGACAACCTGGCCGGCGATCTCTACGCGCTGATCGTGTTCGTGCACAAGCACTGCAACGCCGACCTGTTCGAGGCGCTCGGCGCGCTCGAGCTCACGCTGACCCAAGTGAAGCTTCTGCACCACCTCGAGGATCAGCCCCGCGAGCTCACGCTCAAGGAAGCCGCTGAGCTCGTTCACGTATCGCTGCCCGCCGCGAGCCGGATGGTCGACGACCTGGTCCGGCGCGGGTTCGCCCAGCGACGCGAGGACGAGGAAGATCGCCGGATGAAGCGCGTCTGCCTGACCGACGGCGGGCGCACAGCGATCCGCCGCCTGAACGCCGCTCGCCTCAGCGGGCTCGAGCAGTTCACCGAGACCTTGACCACTACCGAGCGACGCTCTCTGGCCTCAGCACTCTCAAAGCTGCTCGAGCGCGAAGACGTCGCCGCCTGCCGCCCGGAGGCCATCCCTTCATGACTGACCGCCTGCTCGCCCACCGCCACCGCCTGATCACCGACGAGAACAGCCGCTGGTGGACGCTGGCTGCGATGTGCTTCGCGCTGTTCATGCTGATGCTCGACAACACCGTCGTGAACGTCGCCCTGCCATCAATCCAGCGCGACCTGCACGCCTCGCTCGCCTCGCTCGAGTGGACGGTCAACGCCTACACGCTCACCCTGGCCGTGCTGCTGGTCACCGGCGGGCGTCTCGGCGACATCTTCGGCCGGCGGCGCATGTTCCTGTTCGGCGTCGTCGTGTTCGGGCTCTCCAGCCTGACCATCGGGTTCTCGCCCGACGACACGGTGCTGGTGGCCTTCCGGGCCGTGCAGGGCATCGGGGCGGCGTTCATGATGCCCGCGACGCTGTCGATCATCACCCAGGCCTTCCCGCCCGAGCAACGCGGCACTGCGATCGGGACCTGGGCCGGGGTCAGCGCGCTCGCTCTGGCCATCGGGCCTGTGGTCGGGGGTTTCCTGACCCAGGACGTGAGCTGGCGTGCGATCTTCTTCATCAACCCGCCCATCGCGGTCATCGCCGTCGCCATGACCCTGTTCGCGACGCGCGAGTCGCGCGACGACACCGTCGGGAGAACGATCGACTTCGCCGGGATCGGCACGCTCACGCTGGGGCTGACCGCACTCGTGCTCGCCCTCGTCGAGGCCAACACCTGGCACTGGGGCTCGCTCCGCGTGATCTCCCTGCTCGTGGTCGCCGCGATCGCGCTGCCCGCCTTCGTGATCGTCGAGCGCCGGGTCGCCGCGCCGATGGTCAATTTCGCCTTCTTCCGGACGCGGACCTACGTCGGCGCGAACGTCGTCGCATTCCTGATCTCGTTCGCGATGTTCGCGCAGTTCTTCTTCCTCACCCTCTACCTGCAGAACGTCCTGCACTACTCGCCGCTCGAGACCGGCGTCCGCTTCCTCCCCTCGACGGTCCTGATCATCATCACGGCCCCGCTCGCCGGACGTCTGGCCGACCGCGTCGGCTCGCGCCCGCTGATGACCGCCGGCCTGCTGATCGTCGCGGCCTCGCTCGTCATCGAGTCGCGACTGACCCCGCACAGCGGCTATGGACTTCTGCTGCCGGGCTTCGTCCTCATGGGCCTCGGCATGGGTCTCGTCATGTCGCCGATGAGCACCGCCGCCATGAACGCGGTCGACCGCACCAAGGCCGGCGCGGCGTCCGGCGTGCTCTCGATGACCCGCATGGTCGGGAGCACGTTCGGGGTCGCGGTGATGGGCGCGCTCGTCGCGACGATCGGCGGCTCGAAGATCGATTCAGGGCTCCCCCACCTCCCGGCGGCGACCCGGACCGCGATCGTCAACGCCTTGGGTAGCGGCGGCACGGTGGGTGGCAGCCATGTCCCGGCCCGAGTCGTCGTGGTCGCCAGGGATGCATTCGTATCGGCGCTCTCCACCGGCCTGACCGTCAGCGCCGTGGTGACCCTGTGCGGCGCGGTCGCTGCGTGGGTTCTGATCGCCAAGCGGATCAAGCAGCCGGCCCCGGAGACGGCGCAGACCAGCGCCACCGAGGAAGCCCCGGCCGAAGTCAGCCTGGTCTGATAACGCTGACAACCGCGTCTCCCGTGTGCGCTTGCGCACACGCGACGGCTGTTGCCTCCTCTGGAGCTACGCGTCAGTAGCATGCGGCGACGTGGCCGTTGACCTGAGTCAAGTCGCACACGTCGAGACCGAGCCTGGCGAGCTTCCCCGGACGATGGCCGCCTGGGTGATCCGCGAGGAGCGCCAGGGCGAGCCCACGGACGCCTTTCAGATCGAGGAGATCGAGGTGCCCGAGCCGGAGGCGTTCGAGGTCATCGTGCGCGTGATGGCGGCCGGCGTGAACTTCAACAACGTCTGGGCCGCGCTCGGCGAGCCTATCGGCGTCTGGCGGTACGGTGATCATCCGCGCTGGGGCCATCACATCGGCGGATCGGACGCCTCCGGCATCGTGTGGAAGGTCGGTCCCGGGGTGACCCGCTGGAAGCCCGGGGACGAGGTCGTGATCCACTGCAACCAGGCGTCCTACGAGGATCCCGAGGTCCACGGGTTCGACCCCCTGGCCGCCCCGAGCCAGCAGATCTGGGGCTACGAGACGACCTGGGGCTCATTCGCCCAGTTCTGCAAGGTTCAGGCCCAGCAGTTGCTGCCCAAGCCCGACCATCTGGCCTGGGAGGAGGCGGCGGCCTACGGTCTGACCTACTTCACCGCCTACCGGATGCTCATCGACCGCTGCCATCTGCAGGCCGGGCATCGCGTTCTGATCTGGGGCGCCGCCGGCGGTCTTGGCGTGTTCGCCACCCAGCTCTGCGCGCTGACCGGGGCCGATGCCGTCGGCGTGGTGTCGAGCGAGGAGAAAGGCCAGCTGATCAAACAGCTCGGTGCGGTCGACTACATCAATCGCTCGGAGTTCTCGGGCATGATGCGCCAGGGCGACGAGACCGCCGATCAGGAGCGCGCCCGCTTCAAAGAGTCGCGGCGGTTCTGCAAGGCGGTCGAGGCGATTCTCGGCGAGCCACCGGACATCGTGTTCGAGCACGTGGGCAAGGCCACCTTCCCGACCTCGGTACTCGTCGTGCGCCCGTTCGGCAAGGTGGTGATCTGCGGAGCCACCTCGGGCTATCAGCTGGACTTCGACGTACGCTATCTGTGGATGCGCCAGAAGGAGATAATCGGGTCTCACTTCGCCAACGCCTGGGAGGCCACCAAGGCCAACCAGCTGATCGAGGAATCGAAGGTACGTCCGGTGCTGTGGCAGACGATGGGATTCGAGAAGGTCGCGGAGGCGCATCAGCTGCTGCGCGACAACCGGCACCTCGGGAAGATCGCCATTCTGGTCGGCGCCACCGAGGAGGGCCAGGGCAAGCAGGCTGAAGGCCCCGGCGCGATCCGCGCCGAGGTGGGTGCCTGATGGCCGGCGTCGTTCACATCCAGTGGTATGCCACCGTCCTGCGCCACGAGGCGTTCGCCGCCGAGGTCGCCTACGTGGCGCCGCTCGCGCTGCGCTACGGCGCGACCCAGTACGCCGTTCACCGCTCTCGCGACGACCGCTACAAGATCACCCAGATGGCCTGGTTCGAGACCAAGCAGGACTGGTATCGCTACTGGGAGGGGATCGAGATGGTCGAGTTCCGGCGCCGGAACATGACCCACTACCAGATCCCCATCAACTACGTCTGGAACGATGAGCTGGTGGCCGGTGCCCTCGGCCCCGAGGTCCCGACCCAGCCGGAACCCGAGCCCGAGCCCGCCGCCCCGGCTCCGTCCGCGGCGGTCTGAAGCACCCGGCGCGCAAACCGGCGCGACGTCCTATCCTTCAGCGACGTGACGCGCGCGCACAAGGTCGCCAACCTGATCGGCGTCCCGCTCCCTCTGGTGGGCCTGATCGCCGCGATCGTGCTGCTCTGGAATCGCGCAGTCGGGCCGCTCGAGCTCGGCCTGCTGGTCGGCCTGTACATGCTGACCGCGCTCGGCGTGACGCTCGGCTACCACCGCATGTTCACCCACCGGGCCTTTGAGTCCAGCCGCACCTTCCGCGCGATCGTCGCCATTCTCGGCTCGATGGCCGTGCAGGGCTCGGTGATCACCTGGGTGGCCGATCACCGCAAGCACCACACGTTCACCGACCAGGAGGGCGACCCCCACTCCCCCCATCTGGCGGGACCGGGATTCTGGGGCGGGGTCAAGGGGCTATGGCACGCGCACGTGGGCTGGCTGTTCGAGTCCGTCGGGACCGCCGAGCGCGAGCGCTTCGCCTCCGACCTGCTCAAGGATCGCGTGCTGCGGGTCATCGACAAACTGTTCTTCGTCTGGGTGGTCATTGGCTTCGCGATCCCGTTCGCGCTCGGGTGGATCGTCGGCGGCGGGTTCGGCGCTGCCCTCACCGCCCTGCTCTGGGGCGGCTTCGTGCGCGTATTCCTGCTCCACCACGTCACCTGGTCGATCAACTCGGTCTGCCACTTCTTCGGCCGCAAGCGCTTCGCGATCGAGGACGAGTCGCGCAACGTCTTCTGGCTCGCGCCCCTGTCGATGGGCGAGGCCTGGCACCACAACCATCACGCGTTCCCCACCTCGGCCTTCCACGGCCTCAGTCCCTGGGAGCGCGTCGCCGACCCCACCGGCCTCCTGATCTCCCTGCTCGAGAAGCTCGGGATCGTCTGGAACGTCGTCCGGATCAGCCCCGAGCGCCAGAAGGCCAAGGCGCTCCCCCGCGGCGTATAGACGCCCGGACGGGGGCAATTTCCGCCATTCGGGGCCACCCTCGGGGGCAGTTTCCGCCATTCCAGGTCCCCACCCGACAGGAATTCCGGAAAGTGCCCTCCACAGGGGCAGGATCCGTCACAGACGCGGCAACCCGTCGCCCAATGGCGGAAACTGCACGTGGGGGCGGAACGGTGGGCGGCGCGGAAGGGCGGGGCGGGTTAGCTCGCCTCGAGCGGGGCCATGGTGAGGCCGGCGCTGTCGAGCTGCTCCCAGTACTGCTGGGCCTCGTCCCGGGGTCCGCTCCAGACGATGGCCAGGCCGGTCTTGTGGATCTGGTCGGCCAGCCGGTAGCCCTGGG
>JAFAWR010000330.1 GCA_019241635.1 Solirubrobacterales bacterium | reverse complement strand
AGGACGCGCGCGGCGCGAATGGTGAGAAGTGCGCGCTATTCGGGACTGATCTCGCCACTCGCGGTCCGGCAGATGCCGAGTGGCGACTTCGTCCCGTTCAAAAGAGGTCCATCGAGCGGCCCGGGTTCATACGGCCGCGGGGCCGGGGCGGCGAGCCCCGGCCGAGTTTCGGCCCCGCTCATCCCGCCGCCCCGCTCACCGCGCCGCCCCGCTCACCGCGCCGCCCCGCTCACCCCCCGCCCCGCCCCGCACCGCCCCCAATGCCTCGTGGCCGCGGAATCAGTCATCTGGTTCGCGCCGTTAGGCTACGAGGCATGTGTCGAAATATCCGAACCCTCTACAACTTCGATCCACCCGCCTCCGAGACGGAGATCAGAGCCGCCGCGCTGCAATACGTGCGCAAGATCAGCGGCTTCAACAAGCCCTCGCAAGCCAATGAGGAGGCCTTCGCGCGTGCCGTGGACGCGGTGGCGCACGCCTCGTTCCATCTGCTGAGCGACCTGCAGACGAACGCGCCGGCCAAGAACCGTGACGTCGAGGCGGCCAAGGCGCGCGCCCGCGCGGCTCAGCGGTTCGCGGCCTGATCGCCGGTACGCGCCGCGGTCTGATCGGCGGTGCGCGCCGCGGCCTGATCCCCGGTACGCGCCGCGGCGGCGAACATGCCGCGCGTGACGCCGGCGATCTCGATCAGGGCATCCCGTGCGCTGCGGCTCACGCCTGCCCCCGCGATGAAGGCGTGGATGAAGCCCGGAAAGCGGCGCAGCGCGACTGGCGTGCCGGCCTGGCGGAGCGCGCTCGCGTACTCCTCGCCCTCGTCGCGCAGCGGATCGAACGCCGCGGTCACGACGTAGGCGGGCGCGAGCCCCGACAGGTCCTCGCCGAGTAGCGGAGAGGCGCGCGGATCGCGGCGGTGCGCCGGCTCGGGGCCGAGGTAGTTCGCCTCGAACCAGTCCATCTCCGGGTTGGTCAACAGGAACCCTTCGCCGAACAGCTCCCGTGAGCGTCGCCGGCGGCTGAAGTCGGTGGCCGGGTAGATCAGAAGCTGGAGCGCCGGGGCGGGACCGCCGTCGCGGGCGGCCAGCTGCGCGACCACGGCGGCCAGGTTGCCGCCGGCGCTGTCGCCGCCCACGCCCACACGCTGCGGATCGGCGCCCAGCGTCGCGGCGTTCTCGCACG
This sequence comes from Solirubrobacterales bacterium, assembly GCA_019241635.1. Taxonomy (GTDB): domain Bacteria; phylum Actinomycetota; class Thermoleophilia; order Solirubrobacterales; family Solirubrobacteraceae; genus Palsa-465. Next base: position 3,951 of record JAFAWR010000330.1, on the reverse strand, counting down.
CCCACCGCAGCGCCGCCCGGGCGTCCTCGACCGCCGCCGGGAAGGGATGCTCCGGAGCCAGGCGGTAGTCGATGGCCAGCACGTGCGCGCCGGCGTGGCGGCACAGGAGGCGGCACACGCCGTCATGGGTCTCCAGGTCGCCATAGGTGAAGCCGCCACCGTGGTAGTAGACGAGCAGTGGATGCGGCGCGCCGTGCTCGTCCGGAACGTAGTGCCGAGCGCGTACGTGCAGGCCGCCGCCGAGCTCGAGGTTGAGATCCGCGACGTCGCCGACCCGGGCGGGTTTGCCGGCGTACACGGCCGACAGCCGGCGCCGCCGCCGGCGCGCCTCGTCCGGGGAGAGCGTCTCGGGCGGCGGCTCGCGGCGGCGCTCGATCATGGTCAGCGCCAGCTGTACCTCGGGAGCGAGCGTCTCTCCGTCAACCTGCACCGGCGGGCGGCCCGAAAGCCTGATTTGCGCCGATGCCGGCAGCGCATCGAGGGCCTGCGCCGCCCATTGCTGGGCGCGAAGGCTCAGAGTGGAGGCGGAGAAGGCGCGCGGCACGCGGCGATGCTACCCCCGCAGCGAACGATCAGGCGTCGCCAGAGTACGCGATGACTTGCGACGCGAGCGCGTAATTCGGCGGGCGGCATTGGTCGCCGTGGCGACGGTCATCATGAGCGCCGGCGTGCTCGTGGTCGCGTGACCGCGACCCCTGTCGCGGGATGGCGGTGTAGATCGACGTGGGGACGGTTGATCCGTTCCGGGCGGCGGACCGGAGCTGGCCGCCGAGCTCCGGCGTGACGGCCAGCGGGTCCAGTTCCACGTGTGGCCAGGGGGCCACGAGATGTCGTACTGGAGCAGCCACTGGACCAGCTACCTCCGGTTCTACGCGAGCGCGCTCGCGCACTGCCGGCCCGGCGGAGATCGGCGGCGGGTAGCTCGTGCGGCGGTATCGTTGCCCGGGTGAGCGGCCGCATCAACCACGTCAGCATCAACGCCCGCGACCTGCAGGAGTCGGTTGACTTCTGGGTCGAGCTGCTCGGCGCCGAGCCGATCGCCACGCCGAACTTCGGCTTGCCGGTTCAGTGGCTGGCGCTCGGGCGGACGCAGCTGCACCTGTTTGAGCGCGATGTTCAGCCGAGCAGCCATCACCACCTGGGCATCACGGTCGATGACCTCGAACCGGTGTATCGGGTGGCCGAGCGCCGGGGCGCGTTCGACGGTCGGTCGTTCAACAATCACCTGGTCGAGCTGCCCGGCGATGTCGTCCAGCTCTACCTCCGTGATCCCGCCGGCAACCTGGTCGAGATCGACCACCACGGCCTCGACCGCCTCCCCGAGGACATCCGCGCCCAGGTCAAGCCGCTCTGGGAGTTCAATCCCCAGAGCGACGAGCAGATGCAGGGCCGCCTGTTTGTGCCCGACTGAGCCGGTTGGCTCAGCTTCCCGGGTCGGCCTGGAGCGCCTGGATCGTGAGCGCCATGTAGTCGCCGGCGCTTTCGGCCGGGAAGGCCAGGCCGTCGGCCGGCCCCTTGAGGGCTAGCACGGTGCCGGTGTCGAGCTGCTCGGCCACCTCGGGGAAGCGCATGGTCGAGACCACTAGGTAACGCGCCGGAGCGTCGGCGGCGTTGCGGACGCGGTGCGCGCCATCCGCCCCGGCCGGGAATGCCACGACCGCCCCCTTGGCAACCTCGCGGGTGCCGTCCGGGGTGCGGAGCTCGAGCGCGCCCTCGAGCACGATCAGCAGCTCCTCGTTGCCGTGGTGCATGTGGTACGGCACGGCCTGGCCGCCCGGGTCGAGCTCGTACAGCGTGCAACCGAGTTCTTTGGCACCTGCGGCGGCGCCGACCCGGGTTCCGCGCGCCGGTCCGATGTCGCGTTCCCAATCGGCGTGTTCGAATACGTTGGGGTGTTCAGCCATGGATGGAGCGGCAGATGTTAGGCGCCGCTCCGATCCCATCGCGGCCACGCGATCTCCGGTTGTACCCGGGGGCGCTCTGCCGGGATACTGTGGGTGTGGGTCAGCAGGTCGCCGCCAGGACCTTCAGCCGCGAGGATCGTCAGCGCTACCGGCGTAAGGTCCGGGCGTGTCTGGACGTGTTTGCCCGGATGCTCTCCGAGGCGCGCTTCAACCCGGAGCGGCGCTCGTTCGGGCTCGAGATCGAGCTCAACCTGACCGATGATGCCGGCGATCCGGCCCTGGTCAACGCCGCGGCGCTCGAGGCGATTGCCGATCCGAGCTTCCAGACCGAGCTCGGGCAGTTCAACGTCGAGATCAACGTCCCGCCGCGGCTGCTCGAGGGCGAGGTGTTCTCCGAGCTAGAGCGCGACGCCCGCGCGAGCCTGAACGACGCGGAGCATCGCTCGCGCACGGCGGGCGCGCACATGATGATCATCGGGATCCTGCCCACGATCGGCTCCCAGCATCTGCGGGCCGACGCGTTCAGCGCGAACCCCCGCTATGCGCTCTTGAATGAGCAGGTGTTCGCCGCCCGGGGCGAGGACCTCGAGATCTCGATTGCCGGCGTGGAGCGGCTGTTCATCCACGCCGACACGATCGCCCCCGAGGCGGCCTGCACCAGCGTCCAGCTCCACCAGCAGGTCGAGCCCGACGCGTTCGCCCGGTACTGGAACGCCGCGCAGGCGATCGCCGGCGTGCAGGTCGCGGTGGCGGCGAACTCGCCGTTCTTCTGCGGCAAGGAGCTATGGCGCGAGACTCGCATCGCCCTCTTCGAGCAGGCCACGGACACCCGGCCGGAGGAGCTGAAGGTCCAGGGCGTGCGCCCGCGGGTGTGGTTCGGGGAACGCTGGATCACCTCGATCTTCGATCTGTTCGAGGAGAACGTCAGCTACTTCCCGGCCCTGCTGCCGGTGGTCGATGACGAGGATCCGCTGGCGACGCTCGAGCGCGGCGACGTCCCGCGCCTGGGCGAGATGCGCCTGCACAACGGGACGATCTACCGCTGGAACCGCCCGATCTACGACGTCGTGCGCGACCAGCCGCACCTGCGCGTGGAGAACCGCGTCCTGCCGGCCGGGCCGACCGTGGTCGACATCATGGCCAACGCCGCCTTCTACTACGGCCTCTTGCGGATGCTGGCCGAGGACGATCGGCCGGTGTGGTCGCAGATGTCGTTTTCGGCCGCCGAGGAGAACTTCCACGCCGGCGCTCGCGGCGGGATCGACGCTCGCCTGTACTGGCCCGGGCTGGGCGAGGTGCCGGTGGCCGAGCTCGTGGTCAGGCGCCTGCTGCCGCTCGCACGCGAGGGCCTCTCGCTGTGGGGAGTCGCCGCGGCGGATGCCGACCGCCTACTCGGCATAATCGAGCGCCGGTGCGTGCTGCTGCGAAACGGCGCCTCATGGCAGAGCCAGGTGTTCCACCGGCTGTATGAGGACGAGAGCCTGGATCGGGGCGAGGCGTTGCGCGAGATGACCCGCCGCTACCGCGAGCACATGCACTCCAACGAGCCCGTCCACGACTGGCCGATGGACTGACGGCGGCGTGAGCGACGCGTACCGGTCGGCCGGCGTCGACTACGAGACCCTCGACGCCGGCAAGCGCAGCGCGCTGAGCGAGGCGCTCGCCACCTCCGGGTTGCTCGGCGGCTTCGGCGGCCGGGCGCTGGACGAGTCGCGGGGCGAGCCGGCGTTCGTGTTCGAGGCTGGTGGCCGGCTGATGGCGTTCGTGGTGGAGGGGCTCGGGACGAAGTCGATCATCGCGCGACAGGTCGCGGAGGAGCTCGGCTTCGCGGGGTTTGGGAATGTCGCCTACGACACGGTGGCGGCGATCGTCAACGACCTCTGCTGCGTGGGAGCGCTCCCGCTGGTCGTCAACGCGTATTTCGCCACCGGCGCGTCGGAGTGGTACTCGCGTCGCGAGCGCCATGAGGACCTGCTGGCCGGCTGGCGCTCGGCGTGTGTCGATGCCGGCGCGACCTGGGGCGGAGGCGAGTCGCCGTCGTTGCCGG
>JAFAWR010000166.1 GCA_019241635.1 Solirubrobacterales bacterium | reverse complement strand
CTGTCTGAACGAGGCGCGCTACGGGATCATGTGGGGCGCGCTCGGTGCCGCCCGCGACTCCTACGAGGACGCGCTCGCCTACGCGCTGCAGCGCCGCCAGTTCGACCGCCCGATCGCCAGCTTCCAGCTCACCCAGCGCAAGCTCGTGGACATGGTCCTGGAGATCCAGAAGGGCCTCCTCGTGGCGCTGCACACGGGGCGCCAGAAGGACGCCGGGACGCTGCGCCCCGAGCAGATCTCATTCGGAAAGCTCAACAACGTGCGCGAGGCGATCGAGATCTGCCGCGAGGCCCGGACGCTGCTCGGGGGAAACGGGATCACGCTCGACCACACGCCCATGCGCCACGCCAACAATCTCGAGGCGGTCCGCACCTACGAGGGAACCGACGAGGTTCACACCCTGATCATGGGGCGAGCGATCACGGAGATCCCCGCCTTCGACTGACGCCGGACGCCCTACCCGGCGTCCGCCATTCTCAGCGGGACGTTCCCGTAAGGGTCGATGCGGTAGACCAGCGAGACGCGATGAAACCCGTCGGCGATGTCGGTTCTGCCGTCGCCGCCGACGACCAGAACCGGACTGAGGGGTGTGCCCTCGATGACCTTGATGAGGTCCTTGACCACCCCGGGGTCGTCGAGCGGTGCCGCGGTCAGGCCGGATGCCCGGAGGATGTCGTTGGCCCGGCGGGTGGTCAGCTTGGCCTTGCGCAGCCGACCGACCATCTTGTCCGTCGCCGCCGGGTTCAGCTTCAGCGAGAGGTACGCCTCGGCCGCCGCGTAGTCGTGCTCGGCGACATCGTCCTCCCATTTGATCGGGACTTGGCTGTCCTTGGCCTTGGCCGCCTTGTCTTTGGGCATGTGCTGCGCTCCTTCAGTCGGGGTGTGAGACGGCCTGTCCCAGGGTCCCGGTGGCCGCCGCACGCGCGGCGCTGTCACCTCCGGGGCCTCGGAGGATCCAGGCACAGGCGACCGCCACGGCGGCGCCCAGCAGGGGCCCGGCGACGTAGGCCCAGAATGCGCGCCAGTCGCCGGCCACGAGAGCCGGTCCGAACGACCGTGCCGGGTTCATCGAGGTTCCGCTGACCGGAGCCGCCCACAACCCGGCCAGCGCGATGTAGCCGCCGACCCCGAGAGCCCCGATGGTGCCGACGTTCTGGGCGGCCGATGCCGTCCCCAGGATCACGCTCACGAGTCCTCCGGTCAGCACGATCTCCATCAGGAACGCCTGCCAGGGATGGTATTCGGGGCCGGGCAGGGTGGCGCCCAGATGCTCGACGTTGCCGAACACGCCCAGGAGGAACAGGCAGGCCAGCGCAGCTCCGAGAAGCTGGGCGAGCACGTACCACGGCACCCGGCGCCACGGGAAATCGCCCCGCAGGGCGAAGGCCAGCGACACGACCGGGTTCAGGTGGGCGCCGGACACCGCGCCCATGAACAGGATGATCGCCAGCACGGTGAGCGCCGGCGCGACCACGGCCGCGGCCAGGCTGACCTCGCCCCTGGCGTGGAGCAACCCGCCGCCGGCGGCCGCCAGCACGAGCAGGAACGTGCCGAGCAGCTCGGCGAACAGCCTCCGGTAGGCGAGACGGGGATCGGCGAACTCGTCCAGCGAGCCGAACGCGAGCCACGCCCGATATCGGGCGCGTCCCTCATGGGTCAACGCCTGAGGCGAAGGCAGGTGCGGGTCGGACACAGACCAATGAGTTCGGCGAAGGAGCCTCCGTCCCTCTCGCGCCTCGAACCTAAGAACTTGGTGAGACGGGGAAGGATCGGCCGCGCGGTCGGTCCTACAAGGAGAGTCTGTCTACTACGTAGCGTAGGAGCAACATATGCAAACAAGCACAGAAAGCAACAACTCGGGCGTGCTGACGGTTCTCGCGCCGGTGGGGAACCGCTTTGAGCCGACCTCGGCGATCCTCGAGAGCACCGCCCGAATGCTGGGCGCGGTCGCCGTGCTCGGGGTCGGTCTGATCCACGTGCTCGATGCCGCCGCCACCTACCAGAGCACGCGGTGGATCTTCTGGTCCTACATGGCTCTGATCGCGGGCAGCCTGATCGTCGCCCTGGTGCTCCTGCACTGGTCCTCGCCGCTGGCCTGGGCGGCCGCCGCGGCGCTCGCGGCCGGCCCGCTGATCGGCTACCTGTGGAGTCGCACGCTCGGGCTTCCGGGTGACCACCCGGACGTCGGCAACTGGCTATGCACGCTCGGCATGGTGTCGTTGTTCGTCGAGAGCTCGGTGCTGGGGCTGAGCGCCGTGCGGGTTGGCCTGGGCAGGCGCTCACGATGAAAGCGCCCGGCTGATCACGGCGATTCGCCGAGGTCGATCTCACACGCGCCGCCCGCCGGTCGTTTCACCGGCATGAGCAATATCACGGCAGAGGTCCCGGCTCTGGCCAATCGCGTCGAGTCCCAGGACTGGGAGCGGCTGTGGACCGAGCTCGACCAGCGCGGGTTCGCCCTCACCGATCCGATCCTCGACCCCGGCGAGTGTCGCGAGCTCGCCGGGCTCTTCGACGGCGACGGGTTCCGCTCGACGATCGACATGGCCCGTCACCGGTTCGGCGACGGCCGCTATCGCTACTTCGCCCACCCACTCCCCGAACTCGTTCAGGCGGCGCGCACGGCGTTCTACGCCAGACTGGCCCCGATCGCCAACGCCTGGTCCGAGCGCCTGACCGGCGATACGCCCCGCTTTCCCGACACCCATGACGAGCTGCTCGAGCGCTGCCGCGCGGCCGGTCAGGAGCGCCCGACCCCGCTGCTGCTGCGCTACCGGCCCGGCGACTGGAACGCGCTGCACCAGGATCTCTACGGCGAGGTGTACTTCCCGTTCCAGGTCCTGACCGTCCTATCCGATCCCGAGCGCGACTACGCCGGCGGCGAGTTCGTGCTGCTCGAGCAGCGCCCCCGCGCCCAGAGCCGGGCCCATGTCATGCGCCCGCCCCAGGGCGCATTCGTGATCTTCCCCACCCGCGAGCGCCCGAACGCCGGCAAGTCCGGGTATCACCGGGTCGCGCTGCGCCACGGGGTGAGCACGGTGAGCGCCGGCGAGCGCGTGGCGCTCGGGGTGATCTTCCATGACGCCACCTGAGGAGGTTGAATCCAACCATGCCGTTCACCACCTTCAAGAGCCCGTTGGGCGAGTTGACCCTCATCGCCGGCCCGGACGGAGCGATCCGCCGCCTGTACTTCCCCGGCACCGCACCCGCGCTATCGGCCGCCGATCACGATCCCGAATCGCTCGGCGCCGCGACCGAGCAGCTCCGGCAGTACTTCGTGGGGGATCGCACCACGTTCGACCTCGCGCTTGACCTGGGCGGCACGGAGTTCCAGCACGGCGTCTGGAGTGCCCTGCGGAGCATCCCGTACGGGACGACCACGACCTACGGGGCGTTGGCCCGTGAGCTGATCGCGCAGCCGCGCGCGATCGGCGCCGCGGTCGGTGCGACGCCGATCCCGATCATCGTTCCCTGCCACCGGGTGATCGGCTCCGACGGGTCGCTCACCGGATACGGTGGCGGGCTCCCGCGCAAGCGCGCGCTGCTCGACCTCGAGGCGGGAATCTCCCAGCTGGCGCCCGTTTGAGGCCCAGGCTCAGGTGGCACGGCCGCTGACCGGCCCTGTCAGCGAGTTGTAAGCGGCTGGTAAACGGGGCTTCGGATACTTGCCGCGCTGCCCCCGCGGCTCGCCGAGCCCGCGCGGGGTTATGGGATAGAGGAGCCAATGCGCAGGCACGAGGTTCGACGAGTCGCGTCGTCGACATGCTGACGATCAGGTTCGGGGCGCCGGATCTGGCCAGCGTCCGCTTCGGCGTCTCACCGCTGATCGAGCTGTGGCAGAGCGTTCGCGCGCTGCAGCGCCCAGCCGCGCGGGGCCTGCACTCGTCGTGGCTTGCGGAGGCCCGGGCTCGCGTCCGAGATCTCGATTTCGCCACGCTCCGGGCGCTCCAGCCCGCGTGGGGCAACGGCCCCGAGTTCGTGCACCCGCCGCCGGACGGGCCGTGCGGCGAGATCGAGCTCGAGCTTGAGCGGATGATGGCCACGCCGTGCGATCAGATCCGGGGTGAGATCCTCGGCGACGGCGGCTTAGACGGTGTCTCGCCGGCCCTCTGGCCCTTCGTGGAGGCACCGGATGCCGCGGTCCGGGAGCTGGCCGATCTCCTGCACTCCTACTGGCGGCGGTTGCTCGAGCCGCATTGGGAGCGGATCCGGATCGGGCTCGAAGGCGATGTGCTCTACCGGGCTCAGCAGATGGCCGGCGGGGGCCTCCGGGCCCTGTTCGGAGACATCGATCCGGCCGTCGCCTACGCCGATGCAGAGCTCGTCATCGACGCAGCTCCGAGCCGGTCCCTCGAGCTGCGCGGCCGGGGACTCCTGCTCGTGCCCAGCGTATTTGCCTGGCCGGCCGTTGCGGTCATCGACCGGGGTCCATGGCAGCCGACGCTGATCTATCCGGCCCGCGGCTGCGGGCTCGTGTGGGAACCCGTGGCCCCACCGTCCGAGGGGCTGGCTGCGCTGATCGGGCCGCGGCGCGCGATGATCCTCGCTTCGCTCGAGGGGCCGTGCTCGACGACAGGTCTGGCCCGCCGGCTCAAGGTGTGCCCGGGCAGCATCTCCCAGCATCTGACGGTGCTGCGTGACGCGGGCCTGATCGAGCGCCACCGCGTCGGCCGGGTCGTCCTGTACCGGCGATCCGCGGCGGGAAACCTCCTGCTCGAGGCGGCCTGATCACGCCTCGCAGCATTCGGGCGACCACACCCCCGGGAAGCATTCGCGGGTCGCGGTGATCAGGCGATCTCGCGAGGTCGGGGCGCCGAACCGACGGCGGTCGTAGTCGGCGAACTGCCGCTCGAGGGCGTCGAGCGCGTCGAC
>JAFAWR010000113.1 GCA_019241635.1 Solirubrobacterales bacterium | reverse complement strand
TGCGGCGCACGGCCCGCGAGCTCGGCTCGCCCCGGCTCGAGGTGGCCGAGGCGCTCGAGACGGCCGCACTGGGCGAGCTGCAGGCGCGCAAGCCCGACCGCGTGCTCGCGACCAACGTCGAGTTCTGGTCGGCCGTGGTGCTCGACTTCGCCGAGGTCCCGCCCGAGCTGTTCACGCCCCTGTTCACCTGCGCGCGCACCGCCGGTTGGTCGGCGCACATCCTCGAGCAGAAGCGCGAGGGGCGCCTGATCCGCCCGACCGCCAAGTACGTCGGCCCCCCGCCGCGCCGGCTCTCGGAGCTCCAGAGCTAACCCATCGCGAAGGCTGGCCGCTTTATCCTGATGGCCGGGTGGGTGGGTCCCCGATCAACGACCGACGTCAGCTCGATCCCGCGGCGCTGGGCGATCACATCGACCGGCTCTACCGCGCGGCATGGAGCCTGTGCGGCTCCCGTGAGGAGGCCGAGGACCTCGTCCAGGAGACCTTCGAGCGGGTGCTGCGCCGGCCTCGGTTCCTGCACTCCGAGGACGACCTCGGCTATTTGCTGCGCGTGCTGCGCAATACGTTCTTCAGCTCGCGCCGGGCGGCCGGGCGCCGTCCGCAGACCACCCCGCTCCCGGACGACATCGACCTGATCGAGGACCGGACCGCGCCGGCCGCCGACTCGCGCGTCCAGTCGGCCGAGCTATACGGCGCGATCGCCCGCCTCCCCGACGACTTCCGGGATGCCCTGGTCGCGATCGATGTGGTCGGGCTTTCCTACCGCGAGGCTGCCCGGGCCTTGCGAGTGCGCGAAGCCACGATCACCACGCGCCTGCATCGCGCGCGCCAGCGCGTGGCGCGGGAATTGGCTAACGAGCCCCCGCCGGGACCGACCACGCCGCCAGCTTCTGCAGCTCGGCGGCACTGACCCCGGTCGCCGAAAGCACGCACGTCTCGCCCGACTCGCGCCAGGTGACGACCAGGCGGCCGTCCGAGGTCAGCGTGCGCAGCGCGGTCCCGCCCAGCCAGGTCCGGTGCGCCGCGGGCAGGGCCAGGGCCGGAGCCGACACGATCGTGTAGGCGATTCGCCGGCCTTGCCACTCGTAGTAGACGGTCACCGCCCGGTGGCCGCGGAGCCGATCGGTGCGCGCACCCACGGCTCGCCAGCCGAACGAGCTGGTCCAGTTCGGGAAGTACACCTCGCCGACGCTCTGGTGCAGCGTGGCCTGGGGGTGGGTTGGATCGGGCGCCGGGGCCGGCTGCGCAGGACCGCGCAGGGCGAGCGCCGCCGCTTCGGACACCGACGGGGCTCCGGGCGCGCCCGAGGGCAGCACGAACACCAGCGCCAGCACCGCCGCGGCCAGCGCGCCGGCCACTGCGCCGCCAGCGTTCAAGCGCCGGCGCACCGCCACCGTCCGCGCGGGCCGGGCGGACTCGAGCCGGGCCCGAAGGCCTTCGGGCGCTCGATCGCGGGCCCGCGCCTGATGCAGAGCACCGACGACGCGGCGCTCGCGCTCGTAGAGCGCGCTCAGCTCCGGCGAGGCGGCGATCCTCGCCTCGACCTCGGGACGGCGGGCCGGATCGAGCGTTCCATCGGCAAGCGCCGAGAGCTCGGCCAGTTCTCTGGTCCTCGCCCTGCTGTTCTGGGGCCGGGAAGCCATTTCTCGTCGTCCGCCTGCCATCAGCTTAATGACGCCGAACCGCGGCGTGATCTTCCCAGTCGGGTCAGGACCCCCGGTAGGGCCCGGACACGTATTCGGACAGCATCCGGGTGGCGCTGAAACGGGGGCCGAGCGTCTTGAGCGAGGCCCGTACGCGGGCCAGCCACGCGACCGGGATGCCGTGCTCGTCGCGGTCGTAGAACGCGGGCAGCACCTGCTCGTCGAGCAGCTTGTGCAGAGCGCTGGCGTCACGCTCGTCCTGGCCCTGATGGTCCGAGTCGACCTCGCCGGACAGGGCCCATCCGTTCTCGCCGTCGTAGCCCTCCGCCCACCAGCCGTCGAGCACGCTGAGCTGCAGGCCGCCGTTGACCACCGACTTCATCCCGCTCGTGCCGCTGGCCTCGAGCGGCGGACGCGGGACGTTCAGCCACACATCGCATCCGCGAACCAGCCAGGCCGCGGTAGCCAGGTCGTAGTCGTCGAGGAAGACCACGCGCTGTCCGACGATCTTCGCGCCCTTCATGCCGAACAGGCGCTGGAGGGTGCGCTTGGCCTCCTCATCGCGCGGGTGCGCCTTGCCGGCCAGCACCACCTGCACGGGCTGATCGCCGCCCAGCAGCGCCTGCGTCCATTCGGGGTCGCGGGTGAGCAGATCGATCCGCTTGTACGTGGCCACCCGCCGCGCGAAGCCGATGGTCAGCACATGCGGATCGAACGTCTTGGCCGCGGCGTGGACGTACTCGCGCACGTCGCCGCGCTGCAGGCGCTCGTTCGTGCTCCGCGTGCGGAGCTCGGTGATCAGCCCGGCGCGCTGGCGCTCCCGCGCCTGCCAGAGATCGGCATCGGAGATCTGATCCACCCTCGCCCACGTCTCGGGCTCGGCCGCGTGGGCCATCCACCCCTCGCCGAGGTGGCGGTCCATCAGCTCGCGGATCGGCGTGCCGATCCAGGTCGGCACGTGCACCCCGTTGGTGACGTGGGCGACCGGGACCTCGCTCACCTCGAGCTCGGGCCAGAGCGCCTTCCACATCTCACGCGCCACCTCGCCGTGGCGCCGGCTCACCCCGTTGGCGGCGCGGCTCATGCGCAGCGCGGCCTGGGTGACGCCGAACGGCTCGTCCTCGTCCTCGGGGTTGGTCCGCCCCAGCGCGATCACCTCGCGAGCCTCGATCCCGAGCTGGCCCATCAGGTTCCCGATCGCCTCCTCGACCTGGCTGGTGGGGTAGGTGTCGTTCCCCGCGGGCACGGGGGTGTGGGTGGTGAACACGGTGCGCTCGCGCGCCGCCGCGATGCCGGTGGCCAGCTGCTCGCCCGAGTGCATCTCCTGGGCCGCGAGCTGGACCGGCGCGAGCGCGGCATGCCCCTCGTTGAGATGGATCACGCCGGGCTCGAACCCGAGCGCGGTCAGCGCGCGCACCCCGCCGGCGCCGAGCAGCACGTACTGGGCGAGCCGGATGTGCTCGTCGGACTCATACAGCCGGCCGGTGATCCACCGCTCGACCGGGCCGTTCTCGGGCACGTCGGTGTCGAGCAGGAACAGCGGCACCCGCCCCACGTCGACGCGCCAAATCTGCGCGGTGACTTCCTGGTCGTAGATCGGCACCTCGATCTTCAGCGGGATCTCCCCGGCGCCGGTGACCAGCGCGGCGGGCAGCCGGTGGGGGTCGGTGTCGATCCAGTACTCGTGCTGCCAGCCGCCGGCGTCGATCCGCTGGCGGAAGTAGCCCTTGCGATACATGAGGCCCACCGCGACGAGCGGCACCGCACAGTCCGAGGCCTCTTTGAGCAGGTCGCCGGCCAGGGCGCCGAGGCCGCCCGAATAGACCGGCAGCGACACGTGGATGCCGTACTCGGCGCACAGGAACGCCACCGGACGCGCCGGGTCGATCGAGGGATACGGCGGCCGGTCGAGGTCGGCTTTGACCTGCGCCTCGACCGGGGCGATCCGCTCGAGCAGGCCCTGGTCGGCCGCGGCGCGGCGCAGCGTGGCGTGCGAGACCTCCTGGAGGGTCCGCACCGGGTTCTGGCAGGCGAGCACGAAGCGCTCGGGATCGATCGCCGCGAACACCTCGGGACCGCCCGGCAGCCACGACCAGCGGTAGTTGTAAGCCAGCCGCGCGAGCGGGGCGAGCGCATCGGGGAGCCGTTCGGCGAGATCCTCGGCGGCGCGCCGCACGTCTTCGCGGCCGTCGTTCATGGTCACGCGGCCGTAACTCACGGCCGGGGATTATGGACAAGCGGGTAGCCTCGCGCTCCGTGACCGGCCCAAATGTTCAGGGTCGCGAGTGCCGACTGGGCGTGCTCGCGTTCGGCGACTCGATCACCAACGGCGGCGGCGAGCTCCAGTGGGGCGTCGCGCTGCAGTCGTGGGCGCTGTGGGTGGCGCGGGGTCTCGGCGTGCCGTTCACCGGCTACGCAATGGACGGCGCCGGGGTGGCCGACGTGGTCGACTCGCAGATCCCGGCCTTCCTTAAGCGCGCGGAGCCGGGCGGGCGCTACGTGGTCGGATGCCTGTACATCGGGGTCAACGACGTGCGCACGGTCGCGTGGGACGCGGCGGCGTTCGAGGCCCGCTTCGAGCGCGCCCTGCGCTTCCTCGCCGAACGCTGCGACACCGTGCTGACGCTCACCGTTCCCCTCGACCTCGGCCGCCCCCGCGCCGGCGCCAAGGTTGGGGACCTCAACGAGGTCATCGAGCGCGTGGCCAGCCGGGTGGGGGCGCGGGTCGTCGACCTGCGCGCCTGGGGCGCCCGCAACGTGGTCATGACCGACCACGTCCACCCGAGCGCGTTCGGCCAGATCGACATCGCCGAGCGAGCCCTCGATGTGCTGGCGCGCCACGGCGTCCCGGTGTCGGTGCGCCCGTTCTCGCTGATCTCGTACCGGACAACCCGGTGGCAGCGGCTGCGCGGCGACGCCACCTACGCCTACCGGCACGCCAAGGTCAGCGCCCGCGCAGCCTTCATACGCGCGAAGGTCGCCGTGCGCGGGTCGCTGTGAGGCGGGCCTGCGCCCCGCCGTCCCGCCGGCCCTGCGCCCCCTCGGCTACAGGCCCGCCGGGTGCAGCACGTTGGGGAACTGCGCCAGGTACGCCGCCGACGGGGTGCCGATCTTCTCGACGCCACCGCCGCCGCCCCACGCCCCGTGCGAGCCGCCCGACTCGTAGAACTGCCCGTTGATCTCGATGATCACGTGGCCGCTCTGGCCCGGCAGCGCCCGGTCGTAGACCGTGACGTACTGGCCCGGCCCCGATTCCATCCCGGCCTGGCTCGGTAGCGCTGTGGTGTCGACCGGCTGGCTCAGGTACCCGCCGGCATGCAGGACGGCTGACACGAAGCCCGAGCAGTCATAGCCCGACTGCGGTCCCCATCCGCCGTGCCCGCCACCGTAGACGTAGGGCTTCCCGACCAGCGAGTTGGCCATATTGGTCATCGCCTGGACCTGGGACGCCGCCGTCCCGGTGGCGCCCGTCGCGGCCGTGACCCCCGTGGCCCCGAGGCCCGGGATCGCGCTGCTGAGGCCCGACGTCGCGAGCATCGACGTGAGCGCCCCGCTGGTGTCCGTGCTCGAGCCGCCGGTGCCGAGCGCCGAGGAATCCATCGCGGAGCTCAGCGCGTCGCTGAAGCTCGACGACGTGCCGGTGGACCCAGTGGTCGTCGTACCCGGGATCGTCTCGGCGGTCGAACTCGAGCTGCTGCTCTGGGTCGCCGCAGCAGCGGGATCGGCGAGCTGTTGCTGCATCGCCATGATCTGGTCGATCCGGCCGACCACCGCGTCAATGCTCATCTCCTCTGGGATCGGCGCCGGCGCGCCCAACTTGAGCCCGTCCCGCCCCGCCCAACCGCCCCGCCCAACCGCCCCGTCCCCCCGCGAGTATTCCGCCACTCGCCCCACCCCCGCCAGGTGAATGGAGATTCACTCGCGCCATACGCCAGTGAACTGCCATTCGCACCGGAGCGGGTCGTCGAATGGCGGCTTACTCGCGCACCAGGCGCCCCGCCGCCTCGGTGGCCTCGCGCAGCCGCCGCGCCAGCGCGGGCGTCAACGCGCCCCGCGACATCCGCCAGCGCCACGCGCCGGCCGCGCGTCCCGGGGCGTTCATGCGCGCCTCGGACCCCAACCCGAGCACGTCCTGCGCCTGCATCATGGCCACCTGAGCCTGGGAGGCCAGGGCCAGGCGGATCAGACCCCACCACGGCCGGCGGGGGTCGCGGACCCCGACCCGGTCCAGCTCTGCATCGACCGCAAGCCGAGCAGGATCGTCCAGCGACGAGTACCACCCGCGCGCCGTGTCGTGGTCGTGCGTGCCCGTGTACACGACCCGGTCCACCGTGTGGTTCTCGAACCGATGCACGCTGTCCGGATCCGAGGGATCGAAGGCGAACTGCAGCACGACCATGCCGGGAAAGCCGAGCGACTTGCGCAGCCGATCCACCGGCGGCGTGATCACCCCCAGGTCCTCGGCGACCAGCGCGAGATCTCCCAGCGAAGCCGAAACCGCGTCGAACACCGCCCGCCCGGGCCCGCGCTGCCAGCGCCCGCCCGCCGCCGTCCGCGCGCGCGCCGGCACCGCCCAGTACGACACGAAGCCGCGGAAGTGGTCGATCCGGGCCAGGTCGAACAGCGACATCGTCCGGCGCAGGCGCTCCACCCACCACCGGTAGCGCCGACGCCGCAGCGCCGGCCAGTCATACAGAGGGTTGCCCCACAGCTGCCCGGAGGCGGAATAAGCGTCCGGCGGCGCGCCGGCCACCATGCCGGACCGAAACAACTCCCCATGGGCCCGGTGATCCGCGCTCCCGGGCGCCACGTAGATCGCGACGTCTCCGAACATCCGGACCCCGGCCGACGAGGCGTAGGCCCGCAGCTCCCGCCACTCGCGATCGAACCGAACCTGATCGGCCAAGGCACCACGACCACCAAACCGCTCCCAGTCCCGAGCCCAGAAAGACTCGCGCGCGCGGAACTCGTCGACCTCCGAAGCAGAAACCGGAGCGCGCGGATCGGCCAGCAGCCCCGGCCACGCCGCGAACGCCGATCGCGCCTTGTACGGCGAGCGGTAGCGGTCGGGCGGACCGAGCGGCAGGACCTGCCACCAGGTCTGCCCGGCGGCGGCCAGCCAGTCCACGAATCGGTACGCGCCCGGGCCCAAGCGCCCCTCCGGCAGCGACGTGATATGCAGTTGAACGCCGCTTGAGCGTGGGAGCTCGATCACCGGTAGATCACACCAACACGTTTACCCATCGCAATCAAGGATATTTTTCGAGACGTGAGGACCCCATCCACCGGTCCCCAATCGCCGCAACCGCGCGCGTGAGCACGCAGGTCGAACCGACGCCTGCCAAGGCCCGACGTGCCGGCGCTTCGAAGGCGCCCCCGGAACGGATCGTCATCCAGTATCCGACGCCGGCGGTCGACGACGGCCTCTACCCCGCCAAGCGGGTGGTCGGCGACACCGTGAACGTAGAGGCCGACATCTTCCGCGACGGCCACGACCTCCTCCGCGCGGTCATCCGCTACAAGCCACCGCAGGCCCGTAACTGGCGCGAGGCCGAGATGGTTCGCATCGACGCCCACCTCGGCGGCGTTCGCTGGGCAGGGAGCTTCGAGGTCGACAAGACCGGCCGCTGGGAGTACACGATCGAGGCGTGGACCGACGTGTTCGGCACGTGGCGCGACGAGCTGAACCGCAAGGTCACCGCCCAGCAGCACGACCTGGCCGGCGAGCTGTCCGAAGGCGTCCAGCTGCTGCAACACGCGACGAACGAGGCCAAGTCCAAATCCGACCAGGCCCTAATCGAGCACGCGATCGCCACCCTGTCCGACGAGGACGTTCCCGAGACGGCCAAGCACGACGTCGCTCTCGGCCCGGAGCTGTTCGCCACGCTGGAGCGCATCCAGCCCAGGCACGGCGCGGTCAGCATCGATCCACCCCTCGCCATCGAGGTCGACCGCAAACTGGCCAAGTTCGGCGCCTGGTACGAGCTGTTCCCGCGCTCCTGGGGTGGCCTCCAAGGCGTACAGAGCCAGCTGCCCCGCCTGCAAGAGCTCGGCTTCGACGTGCTCTACCTCCCGCCGATCCATCCGATCGGCCACACCAACCGAAAGGGCAAGAACAACGCGCTGAGCGCCGGCCCCGAGGACCCCGGCTCGCCCTGGGCGATCGGCGACGAGACCGGCGGCCACGAGGCGGTTCACCGAGACCTCGGGACGATCGATGACCTGAGACACCTCGCCGAACAGGCCCAGCAGCACGACATCGCGATCGCGCTCGACTTCGCGATCCAGTGCTCGGCCGACCACCCCTGGCTGCACGAGCACCCCGAGTGGTTCCACCGCCGTCCCGACGGGACGCTCAAGTACGCGGAAAACCCGCCCAAGCGCTACCAGGACATCTACAACGTCAACTGGGAGTCGCCGGACTGGAAGGGCCTATGGGACGCGCTCCTGAAGATCGTCATCCAATGGGTCGATGCAGGCATCACCGTGTTCCGCGTCGACAACCCGCACACCAAGCCGTTTGAATTCTGGCGCTGGCTGATCAAGAACGTCCACGACCACAACCGCGACGTGATCTTCCTTGCCGAGGCGTTCACGAGAAGGTCGGTCATGCGCCACCTGGCCAAGATCGGCTTCACCCAGTCCTACACGTACTTCACCTGGAAGAACGCGCGCTGGGAGCTGACCGAGTACCTGAACGAGCTCGCGCACAGTGAGGAGTCCGAGTACTTCCGCCCGAACTTCTTCGCCAACACGCCGGACATCCTGCACGAGTACCTCCAGCACGGCGGCCGACCGGCATTCGAAACCAGAGTCACGCTGGCCGCCACGCTCAGCCCGACCTACGGCATCTACTCCGGCTACGAGCACTTCGAGAATGTGCCGGTCCGCGAGGGCTCCGAGGAGTACCTGAACTCCGAGAAGTACGAGATCAAGCAGCGCGCGCTCGACGGCCCGCTGCTCCCGTACATCCAGCGCCTGAACCAGATCCGGCGCGAGAACGACGCGCTGCACGACCTGTCCAACGTAACCTTCCTCGACACCGCCAACGATGCGCTGATCGCCTACGCCAAGCACGCGCCGGGCAACACGATCATCACCGTGGTCAGCGTCGACCCCCACCAGGCTCAGGAGGGCCTCGCGATCGTGCCCGCCAATCTCGGTCTGCCCCCCAGCTTCACCGCCCACGACCTGCTCACCGACGAGCGCTTCCTGTGGCGCATCGGTGCCAACTACGTCCGGCTCGAGCCCGGCATCCGGCAGGCGCACCTCGTGCGCGTCGAGATGTAGACCGTGCCGGCACGGGACCAGGCGGAGCGCACATGAGCGTCGGCCCGCCAACCCTCACCCACCTGATCGCGGCCGAGACCCGGACCAAGGCGGTTCCAGCGTCGCCGCCACAGGACGCCGCGCCGCAGGCGCACTCCCAGACCCGTCAGTGGTTCGAGCATGAGCCGCTGTGGTTCAAGCGCGCGGTGTTCTACGAGATCCACATCCGTGGTTTCTTCGACGCCAACGGCGACGGCTCGGGCGACTTCCGCGGCCTGACCGAGAAGCTCGACTACCTCCAGTGGCTGGGCGTCGACTGCATCTGGCTGCTGCCGTTCTACCGGAGTCCGCTCAGAGACGGCGGATACGACATCGCGGACTTCACCTCGGTGCACCCCGACTACGGAAACGTCGACGACGTGCACGAGCTGATCGACGCCGCGCACGCCCGGCGCATCCGTGTGATCGCCGACCTGGTCATGAACCACACGAGCTCAGATCATCAGTGGTTCCAGGAGTCGCGCTCGAGCCCGGACAACCCCAAGCGCGACTGGTACGTGTGGTCGGACACGGTCGAGAAGTACCAGGACGCCCGGATCATCTTCCTCGACACAGAGGCCTCCAACTGGACTTGGGATCCGGTGGCCGGCGCCTACTACTGGCACCGCTTCTTCTCCCACCAGCCCGACCTCAACTTCGACAACCCCGAGGTCCAGGAGGCCATGCTCGAGGTGCTGCGCTTTTGGCTCGACCTCGGTCTCGACGGCTTCCGCCTCGACGCCGTCCCCTACCTGTACGAGCGCCAGGGCACGATCTGCGAGAACCTCTCCGAGACCCACGCCTACCTGAAACGGGTCCGCAAGGAGGTCGACGAGAACTACCCGGATCGCGTGCTCCTCGCCGAGGCCAACCAGTGGCCGGCCGATGTCGTCGAGTACTTTGGGGACGGCGACGAGTGCCAGATGGCGTTCCACTTCCCGGTCATGCCCCGCATGTTCATGGCCATTCGCCGCGAGGAGGCGGTGCCGATCTACGAGATCCTCGAGCAGACCCCGACCATCCCCGAGAGCTGCCAATGGGGGCTGTTCCTGCGCAACCACGACGAGCTCACGCTCGAGATGGTGACCGACGAGGAGCGCGACTACATGTACTCCGAGTACGCCAAGGATCCGCGGATGAAGATCAACCTGGGCATCCGCCGGCGCCTCGCCCCGCTACTCGACAACGGCCGCGACGAGATCGAGCTCATGCACGCGATCCTGTTCTCGCTCCCGGGCTCGCCGGTCCTCTACTACGGCGACGAGATCGCCATGGGCGACAACGTGTTCCTCGGCGACCGCGACGGCGTGCGCACGCCCATGCAGTGGACGGGCGACCGCAACGGGGGCTTCAGCCGCGCCGACTTCGCCCAGCTCTACGCGCCGCCGCTGATGGATCCGGTGTACGGCTTCCAGGCCGTCAACGTCGAGGCGCAGCTCAGAACCGCAACCAGCCTCCTGCGTTGGCTGCACCGGTTCATCGCACTGCGCAAGGAGCACCCGGTGTTCGGCTTCGGCACCTACGAGCCGATCGAGCCGTCCAACCCTCGGATCTTCTCCCACATCCGCACCTTCGAGGACGACATCGTGCTGTGCGTCCACAACGTGGCCCGCACCGCCCAGGCCGTCGAGCTTGACCTGTCCGCCTACGAGGGGCGCTATCCGGTCGAGCTGTTCGGCCACTCGCGCTTCCCGCGCATCGGCGAGCTGCCCTATCTGCTGACCCTCGGACCCCGCGGGTTCTTCTGGTTCCAGCTGGTCGACGGCGAGAAGGAAGGCACCAGCGATGAGTGAGCGCCTGCAGGGCATCACCGCCGAGGAGATCCGCCGGTGCGTCGACGAGGAGGATCTGCGCGACTGGGTCAAGCAGCAGCGCTGGTACGCGTCGAAGTCGCGCACCGTGGCCGGGATCGAGATCGCTGAGAGCGTCACGCTCCGCGAGGACCCGCTGCTCGTCCTCGCGCTGGTCGAGACCCGGTTCGGCACCGGCACCCACGAGCTCTACCAGCTGCCGCTGGCCATCCGACCACCCAGCGACGTGCCCCGTGGCGACTCGATCGCCCACACCGACGACTGGGCGGTGTACGACGCGCTGGCCGAGCCCGAGCATGCACTCGAGCTCATGCGCCGGATCGCCGCGAGCGACGAGATCGAGACCGACGACGGGCACTTCAGCTTCCATCCCTTCGTCGAAGACACCGAGAGCATCGCCGAGGCGAGCCACGTCCGTCTGATGGGCGTCGAGCAGTCGAACTCCTCGGTCGTCTTCGATGAACGGATCGTGCTCAAGGTGTTCCGCAAGCTCGAGCCGGGAGTCAACCCCGAGCTCGAGATCCTGCGCTTCCTCACCTACCGCGGCTTCCCCAACATCGCGGCACTCCGCGGCTGGTACGACTACGAGGGGCAGGCGTTCGCCGCCACCCTTGGGGTGGCCCAGGCGTTCCTGCCCGACGCGGTCGATGGATGGGAGCTCGCGCTGGACGAGATCGCCACCGCGCCCGACACCTTCCTCGAGCGACTGACCAGCCTGGGCGCGGTGACCGCCCAGCTCCACAACGCGCTGGCCTCCGACGCCAGCGACCCGGCCTTCTCCCCCGAGGAGCCGAGCCAGGAGGCGCTGTCGCTCCTGACCGCCACGGTGGACGAGGACATCGAGCGGATCTTCCTGCGCCTGCCCGACGACGATCCGAAGCTCGCGCCGATCGCCGGGCGCGGCCAGGACGTACGCGAGCGCCTCGCCGCCCGCGCCCAGATCGGGGTCACCGGCCGGGTCATCCGCACCCACGGCGACTATCACCTGGGCCAGACCCTGCACACGCCGGAGGGCTGGGTGATCCTCGACTTCGAGGGGGAGCCCGCGCGTCCGCTCCCGGAGCGCCGGCAGAAGCGCTCGCCGCTGCGCGACGTGGCCGGCATGCTGCGCTCGTTCGCCTACGTGACCTCCGCGGTCGAGATCCTCCGGGGCCAGCAGGCACCCGCGGACTTCGAGCGGCGCGCCCGCGAGCAGTTCCTGAGCGCTTACTTCGCCGCCGTCGACCCGACGCTGATGCCGGCCGGGGAGGCCGCGATCAACAACCTGCTCTCGATCTACGAGCTCGAGAAGGCGATCTACGAGCTCCGCTACGAGCTCAACAACCGGCCGGATTGGACGCCGATCCCGGTCGCCGGGATCGTCCGCCTGCTTGAGAGCGCATGAACCCGGGAAGGTCACAGGAGTCATGACCGTCGCCACCTCAGAGCTCGAGTCGCTGGTTCGCCGCGAGCATCCGAACCCGCATTCCGTCCTGGGCGCCCACCCGCAGGATGGCGGGGTGGTCGTCCGCGTGCTGCGTCCGGCCGCCTGCGCCGTCACCGCGATCACCAATGGCACGCCCGGCGTGGAGCTCCAGCAGATCCATCCGGGCGGCGTGTTCGAGGGGCAGCTCAAGGACGTCGAGCTCCCGCTGCACTACCAGCTCGAGGTCGACTACGGTGACGCGGGCAAGTTCACGATCGAGGACCCCTATGCGTTCGGACCGACGATCGGCGAGCTCGACCAGCACCTGATCGCGGAGGGACGCCACGAAGAGCTTTACAACAAGCTCGGCGCGCACGTCCGTGAAATCCAGGGCGTCACCGGCACCGCGTTCGCCGTCTGGGCGCCGGCCGCCCGCGCGGTCAGCGTGGTCGGCGACTTCAACTCGTGGGACGGCCGCCTGCACGCGATGCGCTCGCTCGGGTCGACCGGCGTGTGGGAGCTGTTCCTGCCCGACGTCGGACCGGGCACCAGGTACAAGTACGAGATCCTCACCCAGGATCACCAGATCCTGCTCAAGGCCGATCCCTACGCCCTGGCCACCGAGGTCCCGCCCAAGACCGCGTCGGTGGTGTTCGAGACCGGTCACACGTGGAGCCCGCAGGACGCCGAATGGCTGCGCGCCCGCCAGGAGGAGCAGGCACTCGAGCAGCCGGTCTCGATCTACGAGGTGCACCTCGGCTCCTGGCGCCTGAACACGCTTGAGGGCAACCGGCCACTCACCTACCTCGAGCTGGCCGACGAGCTGAGCGCGTACGTCAAGGACCTCGGCTTCACCCACGTCGAGCTGCTGCCGGTCATGGCCCATCCGTTCGCGGGATCGTGGGGCTACCAGGTCACCGGCTACTTCGCCCCCACCCCGTTCTACGGCTCGCCCGACGACTTCCGGCTGTTCGTCGATCGCCTGCACCAGAACGGCGTCGGAGTGCTCCTCGACTGGGTCCCCGCCCACTTCCCGCGCGACGAGTTCGCGCTCGCGCGCTTCGACGGCACCGCGCTCTACGAGCACGCCGATCCCCGCCGCGGCGAGCACCCCGACTGGGGAACCCTGGTGTTCAACTACGGCCGCCACGAGGTCCGCAACTTCCTCATCTCGAACGCTTTGTTCTGGCTGCGCGAGTACCACGTGGACGGGATCCGGGTCGACGCCGTGGCCTCGATGCTCTACCTCGACTACTCGCGGCGCGAGGGCGAGTGGGTGCCCAACCAGTTCGGCGGCCGCGAGGACCTCGACGCCGTGTCGTTCCTCAAGGAGTTCAACGAGGTGGTCTACGGGCGGGAGCCCGGCGCGCTGACCGCCGCCGAGGAGTCAACGGCTTGGCCGGGGGTATCAAGGCCCACGTATCTCGGCGGTCTCGGCTTCGGCTTCAAGTGGAACATGGGCTGGATGCACGACACGCTCGGCTACTTCGAGCAGGACCCGATCTACCGCCGCTACCACCACCACGAGTTGACCTTCAGCCTGATGTACGCGTTCAGCGAGAACTTCATCCTGCCGCTCTCACACGACGAGGTCGTGCACGGCAAGGGCTCGCTGTACCGCAAGATGGCCGGCTCGGACAAGTGGCAGAAGCTGGCCAACCTGCGCTCGCTGTACGCCTACATGTGGGCGCACCCCGGCAAGAAGCTGCTGTTCATGGGCTCGGAGCTCGCGCAGGACGCCGAGTGGAGCTACGAGCGCTCGCTCGACTGGCACCTGCTCGAGCAGCCCGAGCACGCCGGCATCCAGGCCCTGGTCCGCGACCTGAACCGGATCTACCGCGACGAGCCCGCGCTGTGGGAGATCGATTCCGATCCGTCGGGCTTCTGGTGGCTCGAGCCCAACGACGCCGACGCGAACGTGCTGGCCTTCGCCCGCGCCTCCAAGCCGGATGCCGACGGTGAGCCTCGGATAATCGTCTTCGCCGCCAACCTCTCGCCGGTGCCGCGGACCGGCTATCGCCTCGGATTGCCCCGCGCCACGCGCTGGAAGGAGGCGATCAACACCGACTCCACCTACTACGGCGGCAGCGACGTCGGCAACATGGGTGGCCTGGATCCCGAGCCGATCCCGTGGCACAACCAGCCGGTGTCCGCGCTGGTCACGCTGCCGCCGCTCGCGGCGGTGTGGTTCATCCCCGAATCGCAGTGAACGTAGCGATGTCCGTGCCTGTCGAGTTCGGCGTCGCCGAATTCCCGTGGGAGCGCCCGCTGGGTGCCCGCCCGCGCGGCGACGGGACCACCGAGTTCCGCGTGTGGGCGCCGCGCGCGGAGTCGATCTCGCTGCGTGTCGCCGGCCGCGACGTCGCGCTGACCGACGCCGGCTACGGCGTCTACGAGGCGGTGACTCCCGCGCAGCCGGGAGACGATTACTGGTACTGCCTGGGCGGACAGACGCTGCCCGATCCGGCGTCGCGCTGGCAGCCGGAGGGCATCCGCGGCCCCTCACGCGTAGTCGAGCTGGTGCCGCCGGAATCTCCCTATCCGACGCCGTCCGCGCGCGACCTGGTCATTTACGAATTACATATAGGGAGTTTCACGCCGCAAGGGACCTTCGAAGCCGCCATCGAGCATCTGCCCAGGTTGGCGGAGCTTGGGATAACGGCAATCGAGGTCATGCCGGTGGCCGAGTTCCCCGGCCATCACGGCTGGGGCTATGACGGCATCTACATCTCGGCCACCCAGTCGACGTACGGCGGCCCTCACGGGTTCCGAGCGTTCATCGACGCCGCGCACGAGGCCGGGCTGGCGGTGATCCTCGACGTCGTCTACAACCACGTCGGCGCGTCCGGCACGCCGGCGCTCGAGGCGTTCGGGCCTTACTTCACCGACAAGTACGAGACCCCGTGGGGCCAGGCGATGAACTACGACGACGCCGACTGCGACCCGGTCCGCGAATGGGTGCTGCAGAGCGCGGTCGGCTGGATCCGCGACTTTGGGATCGACGGCCTGCGCCTCGACGCGATCCACGCGATCGTCGACTCGAGTGCCGAGCATCTCGTCGAGGCGGTGGCCCGCCGCGTGCACGCCGAGCGCGAGGACGCACTGGTCATCGCGGAGAGCGGCCTGAACGATCCCCAGGTGATGCGCGACCATGCGATCGGCGGCTGGGGCTGCGACGCCGCCTGGGCCGATGACTTCCACCACTCGCTGCGCACGCTCCTCACCGATGAGCGCGAGGGCTATTACGAAGAGTTTGGGACGGTGGCCCAGCTGGCCAAGGCCTATCACCGGCCCCACGTCCACGATGGCAATTACTCGAGCTTTCGCCGCCGGCGCTTCGGGGCCCCCGCCGATGACGTGCCGGCCGACCGGTTCGTGGTCTTCGACCAGAACCACGACCAGGTCGGCAACCGCGCCGTCGGCGACCGGCTGCCCGCCCCGGCCCGGCCGCTGGCCGCGTTCTGCACGCTGCTCTCGCCGTTCGTCCCGCTGCTGTTCATGGGTGAGGAGTACGGGGAGGACGCCCCCTTCCAGTTCTTCACCGATCACATCGACCCGGGGATCGCCGACGCCACCCGCGACGGCCGCCGCGAGGAGTTCGCCTCGTTCACCTCGTTCGCCGCCGAGGAGATCCCCGACCCGCAGGACCCGCAGACATTCCAGCGCTCGAAGCTCACGCGCCGGCGCGACGAGGAGCTCGCGGGCCTGTACGCGAAGTTGATCGAGATCCGCCGCCGCCTGCCCCCCGCCGATCCCGACGCGATCGACTTCGATGAGGACGAGCGCTGGCTGCGGGTGCGCCGCGGCCGCTTCGAGCTGATCGCGAACTTCAGCTCGGCGGCGCGCCGGATCGACTGCCGGGGCGCCACCGTCGAGCTCGCCACCCACGGGGAGCCGGCGGTCGCCGGCGGGGCGATCGAGCTCGGGCCGATGTCGGGAGCGCTGGTCGCTTGAGCGAGTATGAGGTCTGGCCCGGCCGCCCCTTCCCGCTCGGGGCCACGTGGGACGGGGGCGGCACCAACTTCGCGCTGTTCTCCGAGCACGCCACAGGGGTCGAGCTCTGCCTGTTCGACGAGGAGGACAACGAGACCCGCGTGCCGATGGACCAGCGCACGTCGCACAACTGGCACTGCTACCTGCCCGGGGCCGGACCCGGGCTGCGCTACGGCTTCCGGGTGCATGGTGCCTACGCACCCGAGGAGGGGCACCGCTTCAACCCGGCCAAGCTGCTGCTCGATCCCTACGCCAAGTCGATCGACGGCGTGGTCGACTGGGCCCACGACGCCAACGTCCTGCCCTACGTCCCCACCGGCGAGGAGGACGCCGACCTCGAGCTCGACGATGAGGACGACGCCGCGGCCATGCCCAAGTCGGTGGTCATCGACGACGCGTTCTTCTGGGAGGGCGACCGCCCGCCGAACATCCCGTGGGCCGACACGGTGATCTACGAGACGCACGTCAAGGGGTTCACGATGCTCCACCCCGAGGTGCGCGAGGACCTCCGCGGCACCTATGCCGGCCTGGCCTCGGAGCCGGCCATCGCGTATTTGCAGGAGTTGGGGATCACCGCCGTTGAGTTGCTGCCGGTGCACCACATCTCCGACGAGTCATTCCTGGCCGACCGGGGTCTTCGCAACTACTGGGGCTACAGCACGATCGGGTACCTGGCGCCGTATTGCGAGTACGCGGCCACCGGCTGCCTGGGCGAGCAGGTGCGCGAGTTCAAGGGGATGGTCAAGGCGCTTCACCGCGCCGGCATCGAGGTGATCCTCGACGTGGTCTACAACCACACCGCCGAGGGCAACCACCTCGGCCCGATGCTGTCCTTCAAGGGCGTCGACAACGCCTCCTACTACCGGCTGGTTCCAGACGACCCGCGCTTCTACATGGACTTCACCGGCACCGGGAACTCGCTGAACCCGGTCCACCCGAGCGTCCTGCGGCTGATCATGGACTCACTGCGCTACTGGGTGATCGAGTGCCATGTCGACGGCTTCCGCTTCGACCTGGCCTCCGCCCTGGCCCGCGAGTTCTTCGACGTGGACCGCCTGTCGGCGTTCTTCGACGTGATCCACCAGGACCCGGTGCTCTCGCAGGTCAAGCTGATCGCCGAGCCGTGGGACGTCGGGCCGGGCGGCTACCAGGTGGGCAACTTCCCCGTGCTGTGGTCGGAGTGGAACGGCGTGTACCGCGACGTGATGCGGGACTACTGGCGAGGCTTTGCCAACTGCGGCGACTTCGCCGAGCGCCTGGCCGGATCCTCGGACATGTACGAGGCCGACGGACGCGACCCGTTCGCCTCGATCAACTTCATCACCGCTCACGACGGCTTCACCCTGCGCGACCTGGTCTCCTACAACCAGAAGCACAACGAGGCCAACGGCGAGGACAACCAGGACGGCACCGACGACAACCGCTCCTGGAACCACGGCGTCGAGGGCGAGACCGACGACCCCGAGATCAACGCGCTGCGCGCGCGCCAGCAGCGCAACTACCTGGTCACCCTGCTGCTCTCCCAGGGCACCCCGATGCTGCTGGGCGGCGACGAGATGGGGCGCAGCCAGGGCGGCAACAACAACGGCTGGTGCCAGGACTCGGAGATCTCCTGGTTCGACTGGAGCGAGTCCGACGAGAAGACCCAGCTGCGCGAGTTCACGCGCCGGCTGATCCGGTTGCGGCGCGAGCATCCGGTGTTCCGGCGCAGCTCGTTCCTGCGCGGCCAGCAGGTCAAGGACTCGGGGCTGCCCGACGTGTGGTGGTTCCGTGCCGACGGTAACAAGATGACCCGCCGTGACTGGCAGGGCGGCGAGCACGTGCTCGGGATGTTCCTCAACGGCAGGGAGATCGACACGCCGGGACCGCGCGGCGAGGACGTCGAGGATGACTCGTTCGTGCTGCTGTTCAACGCCGAGGGCGAGGACCGTGCGTTCACGCTGCCCCGCCGGCGCTTCGGCGCGCAATGGGCCCTCGAGCTCTCGACCGCCGACCCCGAGGCCGAGCCGGGCAGTTCTTCCCACGGGGCCCGCACCGAGGTCCCGGTCACGGCCCGCTCGATCGTGGTCCTCAAGCGCGTGCAGTGAACGCCGAGCTTCGCGCCACCTATCGCCTCCAGCTGACCGCCTCATTCGGCTTTGCCGAGGCCCGCGCGCTCGTACCGTATCTGCGCGACCTGGGGATCTCGCACCTCTACCTGTCCCCGTCGTTCCAGGCCCGGCCCGGCTCGACCCACGGCTACGACGTGATCGACCCCCGGCAAGTATCGAACGACCTGGGCGGGGCGGACGGGCTGCGCGCGCTGTCGGGCGCGGCCCGCGACGCCGGCCTCGGCCTGATCCTCGACGTCGTGCCCAACCACATGGCCGCCGATGACGCGAATCACTACTGGGCGGATCCGGAGCTGCGTGCCCGGTTCTTCGACATCGACACCGACACCGGCGTGTACCGGCGGTTCTTCGACATCGGCGATCTCGCCGGCGTGCGCCAGGAGGACCCGGCCGTCTTCGAGGAGACCCACGAGCTGGTCATCGCGCTGGTCCGCGACGGCGTGATCGACGGCGTACGGATCGATCATCCCGACGGCCTCGCCGACCCCGCGGGTTACTTAGCCGCGCTCCGGAATCGCGGAGTGGAGCGCGCCTGGGTCGAGAAGATCCTCGACCCCGGCGAGAAGCTCCGCGACTGGCCGGTGTCCGGCACGGTCGGCTACGAGTTCCTCAATGACGTGTGCGCGCTGTTCATCGATCCCGCCGGCGAGGCGCCGTTGACCGCGCTGTGGGAGCAGGTCTCCGGCGACCCGCGTCCGTTCGGCGAGCTCGCCCACGAGGCGAAGCTCGAGCAGGTCCGCGGGCCGTTCGCACAGGACGTCGACCGCCTGCTCCGCGAAGACAGCCAACCCTCCCGCACAGACCTCGAGCACGCGCTGGCGTCGCTTCCCGTGTACCGCACCTACGTCGACGCAGGAGCCGGGCGCGTGACCGACGAGGACCGGCGGGCGATCGCGGAGTCCGGCATGGACGCGTCGATTGCGTCGATGCTGCTGCTGGAGCAACCCGCCCCGGCCGGCTTCGTCACCCGCTTCCAGCAGACCACCCCGGCGATCATGGCCAAGGGCGTCGAGGACACGGCGTTCTACCGCTACAACCGCCTGCTCGCGCTCAACGACGTCGGCGGCGACCCCTCGCGGTTCGGCATCGAGGTCGCGAGGTTTCATGAGGCCAACCTGGAACGCGCCGAGCGCTTCCCGGAGAACCTGCTGACCACGATGACCCACGACGCCAAGCGCTCGGCCGACGTCCGGGCGCGCATCGGAGCGCTCGCGTCG
>JAFAWR010000025.1 GCA_019241635.1 Solirubrobacterales bacterium | reverse complement strand
CGACGAGATCACATCCGCGCTCGACGTCTCGGTTCAGGCTGCCATCGTCGAGCTGCTGCGCGGCCTCCAGACGGATGCGGGGCTGTCGCTCCTGTTCGTCACCCACAATCTGGCGCTTGTGCGTGCGATCGCCGACAGCGTCCTTGTCCTCTCAGATGGGCGGCTCGTCGAGTCGGGCGCGACGGATTCGGTGCTCGACGCCCCGCAGCACGAGTACACGCGCAAGCTGATCGCCGACACCCCCTCGCTCGAGCGCCAGGACGGGGCGCTGGCCGGCGCGCCCTGACATGCGGCGCGCTTCGGGACACGGACGTTAGTGATCGATAGGTGGGCTGCGATCGCTGCGCGTTCATCATGATCGACCCTCGACCCGAGCAGTGGGTGGTCGAGCTCGAGGAGCCGGACGATCTCTCGTCGTTCAACGGGCGCACGGCACTCACTCCGAGCTGATTTCCGCCGCCTGCACCGTGCGCTCGACGGCGTCCCTCTGGTGGTCGGCGAGCGCCTGGCCGGGCATCGCGCGCAGTGGCTCCAGGAACGGGTCGACCACTCCGGTGCGGTGCCCCGTGAGCGCTTCGAGGACGGCGAGGCCGCAGAATGGGACGGTGCCGATGTGGTAGCCGCCCTCGTGGGTCAGGACGAGACGACCGTCGCACAACCGGCGCGCGGCATCCTTGACCGCTCGCGTCATGAGCGCGAACGCCTCAGAGTGAAGCAGCTGTCGGCTCATCGGATCAAAGCCATTCGCGTCAAAGCCGCAGGCGACGAGGACTAACTCCGGCCCGAACCGCTCGAGCGCCGGAAGCGCCACACGCTCCACTGCGTAGGAGTACGCGCCCCAGCCCGACCCCGGCGGCAGTGCGACGTTGAGGTTCAGGCCCCGGGCTCGCGGCCCGCCGATCTCCTCCGGGGCACCTGAGGCTGGCGGGAAGACGCCGTCCTGGTGGATCGAGATCGTCAGGACCCGAGGATCGTCGTAGAACGCGCGCTGCGCGCCGTTGCCGTGATGGACGTCCCAGTCGACGATCGCGACGCGCTCGAGCCCATGGGCAGCGAGAGCATGCTCGGCGGCGAGAACGACGTTGTTGAAGATGCAGAAGCCGGCGCCGTTGTCAGCCTCCGCGTGGTGGCCCGGGGGCCGCAGGAGCGCATAGCAATCGTCGAGGCGCCCAGTGAGCACCTCGTCCACTGCGCACAGCGCGCCGCCGGCGGCCAGCGCCGCGATCTCGAAAGATCCGGCGGGCACGAAGCTGTCCAGCCCGAGCGCCCCGCCGCCTGCGCCGGACAGCTCGCGAACGCGGCTGACGTACTCAGGGCGGTGGAACCGGAGCAGTTCCTGCTCGGTCGCTTCCCGGGGCGGGACGGCAACGATCACATCGAGCATGCCCGCGACGTTGAGCAGGTTATGGATGCGCCGTTTGGTCGCCGCGTGCTCCGCATGCTGCTCGCCGGGCTCGATCCACCCGCCGGCGAGGAACGGGCCGGCGCCCGACCCGAGGTCATGCCAGGCGTATCGCTCATGCCAGACCAGTCCAGTCGTCATCGATCTCCTCACCCCTCGCGTCGGCACGAAGTGATACCGATTATCGTATAATACTATCCGTATACTGAACGCCCGGTGCCCGCGCTCAGACCTTCCGTGCGTGAAGGCTGCCCCGGAGCGGTAGGCCACCGCGAGCGCCCAATGATTCCGGGCCGCGCGAACGCGCTCGAGCCGTGGATACAGTTGCCGCCATGATCCCGGAGCCGGCGCCACGACGGGCGCGACGTCATGACCCCGACCGCCGCGCACGGATCGCGCGAGCCGCGGTCGCCGTCGTCGCCCGCGACGGGATCGACGGCCTCACGCATCGTGCCGTCGCCAAGGAAGCCGACGTGCCGCTCGGATCGACGACTTATCACTTCGCCGATAAGGACGAGTTGCTCAACAGTGCAGTGGCTGTCGCCCAGGCGGAGGACCAGGAGATGATCGCCGCGACCCTCCGGCGCTTCTCGCCAGAGTCCGACCTAGCCGGGGCTCTCGCTCGAGTAGTAGAGCACCTGACGGTTCACGACCGGGAGCGGATGCTGTTTGCCTACGAGCTGTTCCTGGCGGCGCGGCAGAGGCCGGCGCTCACCAACGCCCGGCTCTGGACCGATGACACCGAGGCGCTCATCGCCGGCTACACCGACGCCC
>JAFAWR010000274.1 GCA_019241635.1 Solirubrobacterales bacterium | reverse complement strand
CTACGACTTCGACTCGATGGCCAAGGCCGGCTCGATGCTCGGGTCCGGCGCGATCATCGTGGTCGACGAGTCGCACAGCGTGCTCGACGTCATGCTCAAGCTGGTCAAGTTCTACGCCCATGAATCGTGCGGCAAGTGCGTGCCGTGTCGCGAAGGCACCCGCTGGACGCTGA
Organism: Solirubrobacterales bacterium; assembly: GCA_019241635.1. Classification (GTDB taxonomy): domain Bacteria; phylum Actinomycetota; class Thermoleophilia; order Solirubrobacterales; family Solirubrobacteraceae; genus Palsa-465. The sequence continues at coordinate 3,903 of JAFAWR010000274.1, read as the reverse complement.
GGATGGTGCAGCGAATCGAGCGCGGCGAGGCCACCCCGATGGATCTCGACATCATGGCCTCCGTGCAGGAGCAGATCATCGGCAACTGCCTGTGCGTCCTGGGCGACGCGATGGCCATGCCGGTCGGCTCGATGGTGGCGAAGTTCCGGACCGATCTCGAGGCCGAGATCGAGGCGGCGAGGGAGCGCGCCGAGGGGGCGGAAGTTGCCGAGGTGATCCCGGTCGGGGTCGCCGATGAGCACGCCGGGCCGTACCCGGTGCACTGACCCCCTCCACATGCCACGACCCACGCAGAACATCATCCAGCTGACCATCGACGGCCGCGAATGCCGCGCGGCCGAGGGCACGATGCTGGTCGACGCGGCCCGGGCCAACGACATCGAGATCCCCTACTTCTGCTACGAGCCCAAGCTCGGCAACCCGGTCGGGGCCTGCCGGATGTGCCTGGTCGAGATCGAGGGCATCCCCAAGCTCCAGACCTCGTGCTCGACGCCGGTCAAGGACGGGATGGTCGTCCACACCCAGACCGAGCGCGTGCATCACGCGCAGAACGCGATCGTCGAGTTCCTGCTGGTCAACCATCCGCTCGACTGCCCGGTGTGCGACAAGGGAGGCGAGTGCCCGCTCCAGGACATCACGTTCGGATGGGGCCTGGGGCGCTCGCGGTTTATCGAGCCCAAGCGCCACTTCGAGAAGCCACTGGCGCTGTCGCCGCTGATCGCGATCGACCGCGAGCGCTGCATCCTCTGCTACCGGTGCGTGCGCTTCTCCCAGGAAGTCGCCGAGGACTACCAGCTGATCTTCACCGAGCGGGCCGCCGACACGTTCGTGGGCACCCACGACGGCCACCCCTACGTGGCCCCGTTCAGCGGCAACATCGTCGAGCTGTGCCCGGTCGGGGCGCTGACCTCGCGGCCGTACCGGTTCCGGGCGAGGCCGTGGGACATCGAGGGCGCTGGCGGGATCTGCACGCTGTGCCCGTCGCAGTGCAACGTCGAGTTCACCGTCCGCGACGAGAAGGTGATGCGCGTGCGCGCACGCGATGCGCCCGGAGCGCCCGCGGGCGGCGGTCCGGTCGGCCATCCCGACGTGGATGACGGATGGCTGTGCGACAAGGGACGCTTCGCCTACCAGGCCATCCATGTGGACCAGCGGATCACGCAGCCGCTGGTCCGCGACGGGGGTTCGTTGCGCCCGGTGTCCTGGGAGCGGGCTCTGGATGCGGCGGCCGGCCTGGCCCGGCATAAGGGCGCGATCGGCGCGCTGGTCGGCGGGCAGGCGACCAACGAGGAGGGCTTCCTGATCCAGCGGCTCATGCGCGAGGCGCTCGAGTCGGGCGACATCGATTCGGGGGTCGGCGAGGCGGTTCCCGCCGAACTGACCCGGGCGCTGGCTGCGCCGGCGTTGCAGGCCACCGTGCCGGACATCGAGTTCGCCCACACCGTGCTCGTGGTCGGGTGCGAGCCGCTCGACGATGCGCCGATCCTCGACCTGCGGATCCGCAAGGGCGTGCGCCGGCGAGGCGTTCGACTGGCCGTGGCCACACCCCGGCCGAGCGCGCTCGACCCCAACGCCGAGCTCGTGCTCCGGTTCGGTCCCGGAGAGGAGGGCGCACTCCTGTCGGAGCTCGATCGGGCGCTCAGTTCGGGCGGTGCCGGTGTCGCCGGCGATGTTGCGAGCCTGGCGGAGCTCCTGCGTGACGGCGGCGAGGACGTCGTGATCCTGTGGGGCGAGCGGTGTCTCGGGGCCGACGCCCTGCGTTCGCTGCTGGCGGTTGCTCAGCGTCTCGGACTCGCTGATCGTGAGGGCGCGGGCCTGCTCGAGATTCCGGCGGGCGCGAATGGGCGCGGGTTGCGCGAGGCCGGCGTCGTGCCGGGGAGCGGCCCGGGCTATGCCGAGCTCTCGCACCCCGGCCGGGGCGCGCGCCAGATCGCCCAGGCCGTCGCCGACGGCGGGATCACCGCCCTGTACCTGTTCCAGACCGATCCGCTGCGCGACCAGCCCGACCGCGCGCTATGGGAGCAGGCGATGCATCATGCCGGCGTCGTGGTGGCGCACGCAAGCGTTTTGACCGAGGGTCTGGCCGAGCACGCCAACGTGATCTTCCCCGCGGAGTCCCACGCCGAGAAGGAGGGCACGGTCGTGCACCCCGACGGTCGCCTCCAGCGCCTACGCACGGCGATCGCCCACCCCGGCTCGGTGCGCGCCGGCTGGTCGGTGGTGGCCGAGCTGGCCAAGCGCGCCGGCCTCGACATCGGCGTGCTGACCTCCCCGATGGCGTTCAAGCAGCTGGTCGCCGCGGTCCCGTTCTACGGCGAGCTCACGCTCGAGGAGATCGGTGGGCGCGGGGTGCGCTGGCAGGAGCGCGAAGCGGCCTCTGAGTTCCCCACCGTCGACATCACCGCCGGCAGCATCGAGCCGCCGCTCGCTGGCCGCGTCCCGGTTACCAACGGCGGCTTGCGCCTCGGCACCTACCGCTCGATCTGGGCCGCGCCCGAGGTCGAGATCTCCCCGGCGCTCAAGTTCACCGTCGCGCAGCAGCAGGTCGAGCTCGCCCCCGAGGACGCCCAGCGGCTCGGGATCGCGCCGGGCGACCCAGTCGAGGTCTCTCAGAACGGCACGCGGTTGCGCGGCACCGTCCACGTCCGCACCGGCGTTCCCGCCGGCACCGCGTTCCTGGCCGACGGCATCGCCGGCGATTCGGCCAACGCGTTCACCGAACCGGTGATCGAGGTGCACAAGCGATGATCGCGCTGGCCGACGTCAACTACTTCGAGCCATGGTGGGTGCAGATCGTCAAGTCGCTGGCGATCTTCGCGGTCATCTTCGGGATCCTGCCCGTGCTGATCATCTATGAGCGCAAGCTGCTCGGACGATTCCAGGGCCGCTACGGCCCCAACCGGGTCGGCCCGTTCGGCCTCATGCAGCCGCTGGCCGAAATCGTCAAGTTCGCCATGAAGGAGCCGTTCCGGACCACCACGTCGATCGGCGCGCTGTACCGGCTCGCGCCGGTCGTCTCGATCATCACCGCGGTCGGCGCGCTGGCCATCCTGCCCTGGGGCGGCGTGCAGCACATCTTCGGGCAGCGGGTCGGCCTGTACGGCATCGACGTCTCGATCGGGCCGCTCTACGTGTTCGCGCTGGCCGGAATCTCGTTCTACGGGATCATGCTCGGCGGCTGGGCCTCGGGCTCGAAGTATTCCTTCCTCGGCGCGATGCGCGGAGCCGCCCAGCTGATCTCCTACGAGGTGTCGCAGGGTCTCGCGATCGTCGGCGTGCTGATCAGCGCACAGACCCTGTCGCTGACCGGGATTGTCCATGCCCAGGGCGGCATGTGGTACTTCATCCCGCAGTTCGCCGGCTTCCTGGTCTTCCTGGTCGCGTCGTTCGCCGAGACCAACCGCGCGCCGTTCGACCTGATCGAGGCCGACGCCGAGCTGGTGGCCGGGTACTTCACCGAGTACGGCGGCACCCCGTTCGTCGCGTACCTGTTCGCCGAGTACGCGAACATGATCGTGGTCTCGGGGATGGCGGTGACGATCTTCTTCGGCGGCTGGCTGATGCCGTTCGGGATCCATCCGCCTGGATGGGTCGATCCGTTCATCGTCCTGGCCAAGCTCCTGATCGTGTTCACGTTCTTCATCTGGATCAGGGCCACGCTGCCGCGTCTGCGCTATGACCAGCTGATGTCGTTCGGCTGGAAGATCCTGCTCCCCCTGGCCACCTTGAACCTGCTGGTGACCGCGATCGTGGTGGCGACATGAGTACACATGACATCTCTGACGATGTGATCGAGGTGATCCGCTCGCCGGCCAGTAGCCCGGTGGTCGGCGCCTACCGCGTGTTCGGCGAGACCCTGCGTGGGCTCAAGACCACGTTCGCGCGGATCGTCGAGGGCCCGGT
>JAFAWR010000212.1 GCA_019241635.1 Solirubrobacterales bacterium | reverse complement strand
CCGAGGTTGCCGCTGATCACGTGGAACACCGGGCCGCCATCGATGTTGGCGGCGCCGGTGAGCTGACGGACGTACCACGCGCCGCGGCTCTCGTCCTCGGTCTCCTCCTGCGTGAACGTGAAGGTCTGGTCCGGGAAGTGGCCGCAGAAGATGATCGCGTAGGACCACACGTTGCGGATCAGGTTGGCCACGATGTTCGCGGTCAGGGTGCGGCGGAACGGCTCGCGGAACGAGCGGCGCTCGACCATCTGCTTGATCACGTTGCCGCTCGGCTTCTCGCGCTTGAACCGCAGCTTCTTGACCCCGTACTTGATCGAGAGCCGGCTCTCGCGCCGGCGCTCGAACTCGGCCTGGGCGGCGAAGTAGGCGAGCTCGGCCAGCGTCATCACGATGCCCGAGATCAGCGGCCAGGCGATGTAGTCCTTCTGGATCTGCGTGCGCGCCTTGCCGGCGATCCCCTTGAGCTCCTTGCGGAGCTGCTCCTTGTCCTTCTCACCCTTGCGGATCGCCTCGAAGTTCAGATCGTGGACGGCCACGCCCCACTCGAACAGCATCGCCAGCAGGATGTTGTAGATGGGCTGGAGCAGGTAGACCGGGTGCCAGCCCTGGTGGGGGTCGATCCGCATGATCTCGTAGCCGAGATCGCGGTCCTTGCCGATGATGTTCGTGTACGTGTGGTGGATGAAGTTGTGGGAGTGCCGCCAGGCGTCGGAGGGCGACGCGGTGTCCCAGTCCCAGGCGCGCGAGTTGATCACCGGATCGTTCATCCAGTCCCACTGGCCGTGCAGGACGTTGTGGCCGATCTCCATGTTCTCGAGGATCTTGGCCATGCCCAGCGTCGAGGCGCCGAGGATCCAGGGGATCCGCCAGCGGGAGGCGAACAGCTCCAGGCGGCCGAGCAGAGCGAGCCGGCGCTGGAGGGCGATGATCGAGCGGATGTACCGCGCGTCGCGGTCGCCGAGGCTCTCCTTTACCTGCTCGTGCAGCTCGTCGAACTCGCGTCCGATCGCCTCGATCTGCTCCGGGGTCAGGTGGTGCAGCGGATTCTCGGGCTCGTCGTCGATCGTGACGCGGCCGTTGGTCTGGTGGCCGTTCTGGGTCGCGTTCGCCATGTGGGGGGGTCTCCCTGTGGTAGTCGGTATTACAGATCGATCTCGATCGGGCCTTCGGGCGCGCTGATGCAGGTCCGGATGACTTCGCCCTCCTGGCCATAGACCTGGCCGTTGCGCAGGTCCCGCACCCGCCCTGAGCGCAGCTCGCCCACGCAGGTGTGGCAGATGCCCTCGCGACAGCCGAACGGGAGATCGAGGCCCTTCTCCTCGCCGGCCACGAGGATCGGCGTCTTGCCGTCGGACTCGGCCTGGCAGTCGGAGGCCACGAACTTGATCTGGCCGCCCTCGCCGGCTCCGCTCTCCCCGAGGCCGAGCTTGGGCTGGAAGCGCTCCATGTGCAGGCAGTCGCAGGTGTGCTCGCGCTCGAAGTGTTCGGTGAACGCGTCGAGCATGTCGTTGGGTCCGGAGATGTAGACCTCGCGCTCGCGCCAATCAGGGCACAGCCTCTCGAGGTCCTCGGGGCCCATCCGCCCCTGCTCGCCGGTCAGCTGCTCGTGCAGCTTGAATCCCTCGCGGCGCTCGGCCAGCTCGCGCAGGTCGTCGCCGAAGATGACGTCGTCGGTGCGGCGCGCGGAATGGAGCAGGACGGCGTCGTTCAGCTGGTCGTAGTGGTCGAGGTGGCGGAGCATGCTCATGATCGGGGTCACGCCGCTTCCCGCGCTGATGAACAGGAGCTTCGGAGGTGGCGGCTCGGAGAGCACGAACTCGCCCTCGATGTTCGAGAGCGAGACGATCATGCCGGGCTTGGCCTCTTCGACCAGGTACGGAGACACCTTGCCCTCGTCGACCTTCTTGGGGGTGATGCTGAGCAGCCCGTCCTCGCGGTAGGGATCCGAGGTCAGCGAGTAGGCGCGCCAGTGGCGCACCCCGTCGATGTCGATGCCAATCCGGACGTACTGGCCAGGCTTGTGACCGGGCCAGCGGTAGCCCGGCTTGATCAGGATCGTGGCCGCCGTCTCGGTCTCGTGCTTGACCTCTTCGATCCGCCCGCGGAGCTCGCGGGTCGACCACAGCGGGTTGACCAGCTCGAGGTAATCGTCGGGCAGAAGCGGTGAGCTCAGCGAGCCGAGCGCCTTGAGCACGCGCCGCTGAACCGGATGGACGTTTGGGGGAGCACCTTTCTCGGGCATATCTACTCGCCAGTAATATCCACTCCGGACGATTCCTAACGGTTCGTGCCAGAAAATGTGTCAAGAGCCGGGAGCACCCGGCGCGGCGGCCGCGTTCGCAACCGAGGCGGCACCCGCGGAATGCCGCGAGAACGCCGTGAGCAACTGATCCTCGACGTCGCCGGCCAGGTGTTTGCCGGGGCCGGCTTCGGGTCCGCGTCGATGGACGAAATCGCCGACCGCGCTGGCGTCTCCAAGCCGATGCTCTACACCTACTTCGGCTCCAAGGAGGGGCTCTACCTCGCCTACATCGACCGCGCCGGCGGCGAGCTGCTCGAGCGCCTGGTCGCCGCACGGGCGCCGGATCCGACGCCCGCGTCGATGCTCCGAGCCCGGATCACCGAGTTCCTCTCGTTCGTCGAGGAGCACGGCGACGGCTGGCGCGTGCTGTTCCAGGAGCTCGCCTCGATTCGCCCGTTCGCCGAACAGGTGGCCGACATGCGCGAACGGATCGCCGCCGCGATCCAGCGGATGGTCGAGGACGGTTGCCCGGGCTATCCGCCACCGGCCGCTGACGCGATCGCCCACGCCCTGGTCGGCGCCGGCGAGTCGCTGGCCAACTGGTGGCTCGATCATCCGGAGATACCGCGCGCCCAGGTCGTCGTGTGGTACTACGACGTGGTGCAGGCGGTGGTCAGCGGGCCGGGCCGCCCGACGGCCCCCTAGTGTCGGGACACTAGTCCAGAAGCTTTTCCAGCCCGACCACTGGCGACTGGGGCAGCGCGCCGACCTTGCGGATGGCCAGAAGCACACCGGGCATGAACGACTCGCGGTCGGTCGAGTCGTGGCGGATGGTCAGGGTCTGGCCGACGTCGCCCAGGATGACCTCCTGGTGGGCGACCAGGCCGGGCAGGCGAACCGAGTGGATCGGGGGCGTGACGCCCGTGCTCGACGCCTCCGCCATCAGCCTCGCTGTGCGCGCCGCCGTGCCGCTCGGCGCGTCAACCTTGGCGTCGTGGTGGAGCTCGATGATCTCGGCCTTGGCCATGTGCCGCGCGGCCTGGGTGGCGAACTGCATCATCAGCACGGCGCCGATGGCGAAGTTGGGCGCGACGAACACGTTCGCGCCGGCACCGGAGAGGTCGCCGAGCTCGGCCGGGTCAAACCCGGTGGTTCCGATCACCACGTGGACGCGCGCCGCGATCGCCTCGCGCGCGTTGGCGACGGCGCTGCTCGGGACGGTGAAGTCGACGAGCACGTCGGCTTCGGGCAGGACGGCGGCGAGGGGTGTGTCGAGGGCCGGGTCGGCCCGGCCGGTCAGCTGCATGTCCGCGGCGCCGTCTACCGCCCGGCACACCGTCTGGCCCATCCGCCCGGCCGCCCCAGCGACCGCGACGCGGATCTGGGCCACTACGGCGTCTCCACCAGCGCGGGTCCCAGGGAGGCCAGCGCCTCCTCGAAGCGGCCCTCCTCCGGCCCGATGCCGGCGGCCGACAGGCGATCGGGTGACCACAGCTCGCCGACCAGCCCGGACAGGTCTTCGAGCGTGACCGCGTCGATCCGCTCGACCGTCTCGTCCAGCGAGAGCAGCGGCATGTCGGCGAGGAGCTCCGCGCCCAGCCGGTTCATCCGGGCGCCGGTGGACTCGAGGGCGAGCACGACCCGGCCCTTGAGGTTCTCCTTGGCCCGCGCCAGTTCCTCGGGCGTGGCCGGCTCCTCCCTGAGGCGAACGAGCTCGGAGGCGATGACCGAGAGCCCTTCGCCGACGTTGTCGGGGCGGGTCCCCAGATACAGCCCGACCTGACCGGTGTCCTGATAGGCGCTGGTGAACGAGTACACGGCGTAGGCCAGACCGCGGCGCTCGCGGACCTCCTGGAACAACCGCGATGAAGACGTGCCGCCGAACACGTTGTCGAGGACCCGCAGGGCGAACCGGCGCTCGTCGTGGCGGGACAGCCCCGGGCCGCCCAGGCACACGTGGTACTGCTCGGTGTCCTTGCGCTCGAAGCACCGGCGAGGGGCGCCGATGGCGGGCGCGGGCTGCCCTGCCGGCGCGGGACGGCCGTTGGTCGCCGCCGCTACCGTGCGCGCGGCCAGCTCGACGAACGCCTCATGCTCGACCGCGCCGGCCGCCGCGATCACGACGTTCCGAGGCTGGTAGCGCTCGGCGTGGAAGCGGGCGATCTGGTCCGCCGGCGTCTCGGCGATCACTTCGGAGCGGCCGATGATCGCCCGGCCCAGGGGGTGCTCGCCGAACACCGCCTCGCCGAACAGGTCGAACACCTTCTCCTGGGGATCGTCCTCATACATGGCGATCTCCTCGAGGATCACCGCCCGTTCGGACTCGATGTCGTTGAGCGCAGGACGGAACACCATGTCGGCCATCACCTCGAAGGCCTCGGGGACGTGCTCGTCGATCACACGGGCGTAGACCGAGGTGGTCTCCTTGCCGGTGCCGGCGTTCAGCTCGGCCCCCATGCCGTCGAAGATCTGGTCGATCTCGAGCGAGCCGTACTTCTCGGAGCCCTTGAACAGGAGGTGCTCGAGCAGGTGCGAGAGTCCCGCCTCGGCGTCGCTCTCGCCCCGGGACCCGGTCCCGATCCAGAACCCCAGCGACACGGATCGGACCGAGGGCATCGCCTCGGTCACGACCCGAACGCCGGAGTCGAGTGTGGTCAGCCGGTGCTTTTGGAGCACGACGTGACTGCGCCTAGGCCTACGAGCGGGGGCGCTCGGGGTCACGGTCGCGCACGCGACCACCACGGTCCCCGTCGCGGCCGCGGTCGCCATCGCGGCCCCGGTCGCGGTCCCGATCGCGCGGCCCGCGTCCTCGGTCTCGGCCGTCACGGCCACCGCGGTCACCGCGGTCGCGGCGCGGCGGGCCGCTGTCGCCGGTGCCGACCGAGGCCAGCTCCTCGACGCTCTTGCCGGCGATCTCGGGATCGTCGGCGAGGCGCAGACCGATCCGGCCTCGCTCGCGGTCGACCTCGACCACGCGGACGTTCAGCTCATCGCCCTTGTTGAGGACCTCCTCGACCGAGGCGATCCGCCGTCCCGGCGCCACGTTGGAGATGTGGAGCAGACCGTCGGTGCCCTTGGCCAGCTCGACGAAGGCGCCGAACGCGGTGGTCTTGACCACCTTGCCGGTGAACTCGTCGCCGACCTCGACCTCCTTGGTCATCGAGCGGATCCGCTCGACCAGCGCGTCTCCGCGCTCGCGATCGGCGGCGTAGACCAGCACCATGCCTTCGTCGTTGACGTCGATCTGCGACTCGAACTCCTCCTGCAGGGCGCGGATCGTCTCGCCGCCCTTGCCGATGAGCAGACCGATCTTCTCGGGATCGATCTGGACCGAGGAGATACCCGGGGCGTACTTGGAGAGCTCCGAGCGCGGAGTGTCGATGACCTTGGCCATCTCACCGAGAATGAACGTCCGGGCCGCCTTGGCCTGGGTGAGCGCGTCGCGCATGATCTCGAAGGTCACGCCGGTGATCTTGATGTCCATCTGGAGCGCGGTGATTCCGTTCTCCGTACCGGCGACCTTGAAGTCCATGTCGCCCAGGTGGTCCTCAACGCCCGCGATGTCGGTCAGGACGATGTAGTCATCTCCCTCCTTGATCAGGCCCATGGCGATCCCGGCCACCGGCCTGGGCAGCGGCACGCCCGCGTCCATGAGGGAGAGGCTGGATCCGCACACGGATGCCATCGAGCTCGATCCGTTGGACTCGAGGATGTCCGAGACGACGCGGATCGTGTAGGGGAACTCCTCCTGGCTGGGGATCATCGGCACCAGCGCGCGCTCGGCCAGAGCGCCGTGGCCGATGTCGCGGCGCTTGGGCCCGCGCATCGGACCGGCCTCACCGACCGAGAACCCGGGGAAGTTGTAATGGTGGAAATAGCGCTTGGCCGTCTCCAGGCCGAGCGTGTCCAGCCGCATCTCCTCGCGGGTCGTACCGAGGGCGACAACGCTCAGTGCCTGGGTCTGGCCCCGGGTGAACAGGGCCGAGCCGTGCGCCCGCGGAGCCACACCGACCTCGATGCTGATCGGTCGGATCTCGTCGGAGGTGCGTCCATCGGGGCGCTTCTTCTGGACCGCGATCCGCTCGCGGATCAGCGTCTTCTCGAGCTTGTCGAAGGCGCGCTGGGCGTTGGCCCGGTACTCGGCGTAGGTGTCGGCCTCGGGATCGCCCGAGTAGTGGGTGAGCACCTGCTCCTCCACCACCTTGCACGCGTCCTGGCGCTCGAGCTTGTCCACGACCTGGGTGGCCGCGTCGAGCGCCTCGCCATGCGAGGACTTGATCTGCTCGTAGAGCTCGTCGCTGACCCCAGGGATCTCGACGACGGTCTTTTCCTTGCCGGCGCGCTCGGCCAGCTCACGCTGGAGCGCGCACAGCTTCTTGATCTCGCCGTGGGCGATGTCGAGGGCGTCGAGGATCTCCGCCTCGGGGATCTCGTTGGCGCCGGCCTCGACCATCAGGATGGCCTCATCGGTGCCGGCCACGATCAGGTCAAGGTCGGTGTTGTCGACCAGGTCCTCCTCGGACGGATTGACGACGAAGTTGCCGTCGACCTTGCCGATCCGCACCGCGCCGACGGGCGTCGGGAACGGGATGTTCGAGACCATCAGCGCGGCGGACGCGCCGTTCATGGCCAGGATCTCGTACGGGTTGACGTGATCGACGCTGATCGGGAGCGCGACGAGCTGGGTCTCATAGCGCCAGCCCTTGGGGAACAGCGGCCGGATCGGCCGGTCGATCATGCGCGCGGTCAGCGTCGCCTTCTCCCCCGCGCGACCCTCGCGCTTGAAGAATGAGCCGGGGATCTTGCCCGCGGCATACATCCGCTCCTCGACGTCCACCGTCAGCGGCAGAAAGTCGACGTCGCGCAGATTGCCCGCGGTTGCGGTACAGAGGACCATGGTGTCGCCCGCCCGGACGACGACGGCGCCGGAGGCCTGCTTGGCCAGCTTGCCGGTTTCGAACGAGATCTCCTTACCTTCGATCTCGACCGACACGCGCGTAACGGCGTCAGACATATTCAGTTTCCTTCCTGCTCCGCCCTTCGGTCGGCGGAGTGCTTCTCGTTCTCATCGTTTGGTTCCGAACGGTGGTGATGGTAGCGGGGGATGGGCGGAGGCATGCGCATCTGGCCGCCCGTGCGCCGGCGTGCTGTGGTGATTCTCGGATTGGATCGGGCGCGAGGGCGGCCAGGTGCGCGCCGCCTTCACCCTCTTCAGCCTGCGCCCCACCCGGACGGGGGTGCAAAACGTCGCAAAGTCCCCTCGGCCGCGTTCGCTTTGGCCAGATAAGCGCCGTGGAGGCGCTTATCTGCGCTTTTCGGCGGCCGGGGGGCGGTTTGTCACCTTTTGCACCGTAGGCCCGGGACCCGGGAACACGTCAGGCCCGACAGGCGGCCGAACGCCACACTCGAGGCGTCTCTGGCGCCGAGTGTGGGTGGACGTGCGCGGGGCGGCCGCAATCGCACACTCGGCAGCTGCGGCGCGCCGAGTGTGGGAACCGGCCGAGCCGTCGAGCGCGGTGGCGCACCGGGGATGGGCCACGGCGCCCAGCAGGCTTCACAAGAAAATAACCGGACCGCTCGGTCCGCTTGTGGTAGCCTAACCGGACCGGGTGGTCCAGATTACCACCCGTGCCCACAGACGACAAGCGAAAACGCCGCCCCCCAGGAGTCGCCCGATGACCGACGCTCTCGCCGCCGCCCCGCCCACATCACCCGCCGCCCCGGCTGCATCTCACCCGAGCAACCGATGGCTGATCCTGGTGATCGCCTGCCTGGCCCAGTTCATGGTCGTGCTGGACGCCACGGTGGTGAACGTCGCGCTCCCGTCGATCCAGCGCGGGCTGCATTTCTCCCCCTCGAGCCTGCAGTGGGTGGTCAACGCGTACACCCTGATCTTCGGCGGGTTCCTGCTGCTCGGAGGGCGGGCCGGCGACCTGATCGGCCGCAAGCGGCTGTTCATGGTCGGCACCGCGCTGTTCTCGGCGGCGTCGTTGCTGAACGGGCTCGCGCAGTCGAGCGGCATGCTGATCGTGGGCCGCGGCCTGCAGGGCCTCGGTGGCGCGCTGCTCTCGCCCGCCGCGCTATCGATCATCACCACGACGTTCACCGAGCAGGAGGAGCGCACCAAGGCGCTCGCCGTGTGGAGCGCGATCGCCGCGGGCGGCGGCGCGGTCGGCCTGATCCTGGGCGGCGCGCTGACTCAGCTCGCCTCGTGGCCGTGGATCTTCATCGTCAACGTCCCCGTCGGTGTTGCCACGCTGCTCGCCACCGTGCGCTTCGTCCCCGAGTCGCGGGCGGACGTGGGGCATCGGACCTTCGACCTGGCCGGAGCGATCACGGTGACCGGCGGCCTGGTAGTCCTCGTGTACGCGATCGTCAAGGCCCAGGCGTTCGGCTGGGGCTCGGCCCGCACGCTCGGGCTGATCGCCGCCGCGGTGGCGCTGCTGGTCGCGTTCGTGATCATCGAGCAGCGCAGCGTCGCGCCGCTGATCCGGCTGAGCATCTTCCGCATCCGGACGCTGGCGGCGGCGGACGCCGTGTTGCTGCTCGTGGCCTCGGGGATGTTCGGGATGTTCTTCTTCGCCTCGCTGTACGTGCAGGAGATCCTCGGCTACAGCCCGCTGCGGGCGGGCCTGGCGTTCCTGCCGGTCACCGGCGGGATCGTGGTCGGGGCGGGGCTCGCCCAGCAGCTGATCCGGCGAGCCGGTGTCCGGAACATCGCCCTGGTCGGGATCGCTCTGGCCACAGCAGGCATGGTGATCCTCGCCCGCGTGCCCGTGCACGGCACCTACGCCGGAGACCTGCTCCCCGGCCTGTTGCCGATGAGCATCGGGATGGGCCTCACGTTCGTCCCGATCACGCTGCTGGCCACCGGCGGGGTCGCCGCGGGCGACGCCGGACTGGCCTCGGGCCTGTTCAACACCGCCCAGCAGGTCGGAGGCTCGCTGGGGCTGGCCATCCTGTCCACGCTGGCGGCGAGCCGGACCAGCGATCTGCTGCGAGGCGTGCACGGCGCGGGAGCGGCCGCGGCAAGCATCGCCGCACGCGTCTCGGGCTACCACGTGGCGTTCATCGCCGCCGCTGTGATGCTCGCTGCCGGGGTGGCGATCCTGGCCTTGGCGGTCCGCCGGCGCCACCTTGAGAAGCTCGATCTCGAGGAGCTGGCGTCATCGGCGGTCCCGGCGTAGGACAATCCATGCGCATGGCGCCAACCGAGCGTGTGCTGAGAGCAGACGCCGAGCGAAATCGCCGGCGGCTGCTCGATGCGGCCCAGGCGCTGTTCCGCGAGCGCGGCCTCGAGGTCGGAGTGGCCGAGATCGCCCAGCAGGCCGGCGTGGGCCGCGGGACGCTGTTTCGGAACTTCCCGACCAAGCAGGATCTGATCGCGGCGATCGTGATCGAGCGGATGGGCGAAGCCACCGAGTACGGCCGAAAACTGCTCGACGCCCCCGATGCCGGCGAGGCGCTGTTCGGCTTCCTCGAGGAGGTCGTGGGGCGCCAGCAGCTCGACCGCTGCCTGTTCGACGCGGTAGCCGACGCGTTCCTGGCCAATCAGGAGATCCGGGCCGCCCACGCGGAGATCGTCGGCGGGCTCGAGGAGCTCCTCACCCGCGCCAAGGCCGCCGGCGCGGTGCGCTCGGACGTCGGGGCGATGGACGTCCTCATGCTGCTCAAGGGCGTGTGCGAAGCGGCCAGCGCCTTCCCCGGCTCGGATCCGAGCATCGTGCCGCGGCAGCTCGACTTGGTCCGGGCGGCGATCAGTGCCGGCGCTGCCGAACGGCCGCTGCGCGGCCGGCCGCCCACGCTCGAGGACATCGAGCGAGGGCTGCCGCAGGCCGACGTGGCGGCGGTGAAGCCGGCCTGATTGCGTGGCTCGCGGGTTCCTTAGTATCCGCCCCACAGCCGGTGGACATCCCGCACCGGCGCGCGCGGCAGGCGCGTTCGACCCATGGACCTCATGCGCTATCTCGCGACAGCCAGGCGGATGCCCAGCCGCCTGTGGGTAACGCTGAGTGTTGCCGCGCTGGTGGCGGTCCTGGTCGGCGGCGTCGAGCTCACTTCGACCAGCCCCCGGTCGGCAAGCGACACGCTTCAGTCCAATCCATACCTCGACCCGGGGACCGGCCTGTCCGGGCGCGCCCCGGACTTCACGCTGACCGACCAGTTCGGCGCGCCGGTCTCGCTGCGCTCGTTCCGCGGGAAGGTGGTGATCCTGGCCTTCAACGACTCCGAGTGCACGACGATCTGCCCGCTCACCACGACCGCGATGGTGGACGCCAAGGCGATGCTCGGGTCCGCCGGCTCACGAGTCCAGCTCCTGGGGATCGACGCCAACCCGACCGCTACGACGATCACGGACGTGCGCTCGTACTCCGAGCTGCATGGCATGGTCCATGACTGGCACTTCCTCACCGGGTCGCCAACCGCCCTGAAGCGGGTCTGGAAGGCCTACAACATCGAGGTGGCGATCGAGCAGGGTCAGATCGACCACACGCCGGCGCTGTTCGTAATCGGTCCGGACGGCCGGTTGGCCCGGCTCTACCTGACCCAGCAGTCTTATGCCGCGGTCGGGCAGCTTGGGCAGCTCCTGGCCCAGGAATCCTCGCGGCTGCTGCCCGATCATCCCCGGGTGCACTCGAACCTGTCCTACGCGCAGGTCTCCGGTGTGGCCCCGACCATGACCGAGGAGGTGGCCCGCACCGGCGGCGGGCGGCTGAGTCTGGGACCCGACCGGGCTGCCCGTCTATATCTGTTCTTCGCCACCTGGGACAGCGAGGTCACGAACCTGGCCGGTGCGCTCGACGCGCTGAACGGCTACCAGTCGACGGCCGCGGCGGCCGGGCTCCCGAAGCTGACCGCGGTGGACGAGGCGAGCGTCGAGCCCTCGGCGCACGCGCTCCCGAGGTTCCTGTCCAAGCTTCCCCACCCGCTGTCCTATCCGGTGGGCATCGACGGGACCGGGCGGCTCGCCGACGGCTACGGCGTGCAGGACGAGCCGTGGTTCGTCCTCGTCTCGTCGACGGGACGGATTCTCTGGTACTACGACGCTTCGACCTCGGGCTGGCTGAGCCGCGCGGCTCTGACGCGCCAGGTACGGGCCGCCCTGACCCGTGCGCCGGGCGCCCCCACCACCCTGGCCGCCGTGCAGGCGCGGCTGGCCGGATCGCCGGCGCCGCTGGCGGCGATCCACGCGCAGGCCGACCAGCTGCTCGGCGGCGAACCGGCGCTCGCGGCGAGGATCCGGGCGCTGCGCGGCTACCCGATCGTGGTCAACGCCTGGGGCTCGTGGTGCGGCCCCTGCCGCGCTGAGTTCGGGCTGCTGGCCACGGCCGCGGCGGAGTACGGCCGGCGGGTCGCCTTCCTCGGCGCCGACGTCAACGACGACTCCTCCGACGCCGGCGCCTTCCTGACCCAGCATCCGGTGAGCTATCCGAGCTACCAGATGGCGGCCAACCAGATCACCGGGATCCTCCCCCAGGGTCTGATCGCGACTCCGACGACGATCTTCATCAGCCGAACTGGCCGGATCTCGGCGACCCACACCGGCCAGTACGACGTCCAGGGGACGCTCGACGCCGAGATCCAGGCGAGCGCGCTGGGCGGTTAAACGGCGAAGCCGCCGCGAATCCTTCGCGGCGGCTTGCCGGGTGCTTCGAGAGAGCTTCGTCGGTTACGCGCCGACGTCGATCACGCGGCGGTTCGGGCCGCGGTAGCCCGAGCGCTCGCGCGGGGTGCGCCGACGCTCCGGGACCCGATTGGCTCGGGCCACGGCCCGGCGCGAGAGGTAGGTGGCGAAGGGACGATCGGAGACGATGCCCCAAGAGAGCAGGCCGACGATTCCGACCACGACGCCTGCGATGAAGACGATATTCAAGAAGATCATGATGGCCGGCATTCGGCGTTCTCCCTTTCGGATTCTCGGATTGCGGGGACACCCAGAGCCTTCCCGGCTCGCGCAAGCCGAGTGTCGGAGCAACGTAAGTCTTACGTGAGCGCGCGCTGAGCTTTGGGGAGGGCTCAGCCGGATTCGCCAGCCGGACGGCCACCGTCACCGGGCTGCACCCCCGGCTGAGCCGGACCGAAATCGAGCATGTAGCCGAGACCGCGCAGGGTGGCGATGCGGATCGCCGAGCCGAGCTTGCGCCGTAGCCCGGCCACGTGGGCGTCCACGGTCTTCGGGCTGATCGAATCGGTCCCCCACACCAGCTCGAGCAGCTGCTCACGCGTGTGCACCCGGCCCGGATAGCGCAGCAGAGCGCTCAACAGGTCGAACTCGCGGCGGGTCAGGTCGACCGGGCGCCGCTGGGCGGTGCAGCGACGCGCGTCGAGGTCGAGCTCGAGCTCGCCGGCGCGGAGCACGGTCTCTTCGGTCTCGAAGCCGCGGGCACGCCGGAGCTGGGCGCGGAGCCGGGCGGCGACCTCGGGCATCGAGGCGGGCTTGACCACATAGTCATCGGCGCCCGCGTCGAGCGCCGCGATTCGCGCCGCCTCCTCGCGGCTGGCCGCCAGCATGATGATCGGGATGGTCGACTCGCGCCGGACCCGGCGCACCAGCTCGACCCCGTCGATCTCCGGGAGCAGCGGGTCGACCAGCGCGATGTCGACGGTGCCGCGGCGCAGGACCGAGAGCGCCTCGACTCCGCTGCAGGCCTCCAGGACCTGAAACCCCTCGCGCCGCAGATAGGCAGAGAGGAGTCCCCCGGCGGCGCGATCGCCCTCGGCTACCAGCGCTCGGCCGCTCACCGCGGCCATCGGTTACCCGGCCATTCGAGTCATGGTGTCCCACTGCCCGGCCCGGGTAATGGCGCACCATGACGACGATGGTGATCATGCTCAACCTGGCCATGGCGCTCCCGGCAACGCTGGTGCTCGTGGCCACCGCGGTACTCCTGTCGCGCTCGTCGCCAGATGAGGCAGAGGAGGAGGGCCGCGCTGACGGGCGCGGCCCCTTCCGCCGTCGTCTCGCCTCAAACGGCTCTCAGCGCACGGCCGCATCGATCGCCACGGCGACGAACAGCAGCGCGAGGTAGAGCAGCGAGAAGTGAAACAGCACCGCCGCGCGGGCCGGCGAGCTCTGGCGCCAGAGTCGCCACGCGAGCACGATCAGCCCCCCTCCGAGGAGCGCCGAGGCGCCCGTGTAGAACACGCCGAAGGTCCCCACGCCACCCGGCAGGAGCGTGGCCGCCACGAGCACGACCGAGTAGCTCAGAACGAGGCGCGCGGTGGCCGCAGGCCCCCGGACGACCGGCATCATCGGCACGTCGGCGGCGGCGTAGTGGCGCACCAGGAGCAACGCCAGCGCCCAGAAGTGCGGGGGCGTCCACAGCAGGACGATGAGAAACAGCCAGAGCGCCCCGGCGCCCAGGCCGCCGTGGGCCGCCGCCCAGCCGGCCAGCGGCGGGATCGCGCCGGCGGCCCCACCGATCACGATGTTCTGCGACGTCGTCCGCTTGAGCCAGTAGGTGTAGATGCCGACGTAGAACGCACCGCCGCTCAGCGACAAGACCGCGGCCAGGAGATTCGTGAACGCCACGAGCACGACGAAGGCCAGCGCGCTGAGCACGAGGCCGAACGCGGTGCCACGGGCCGGGGAAATCCGTCCGGCGGCCACCGGGCGAGAGGCGGTCCGGGGGCCCATCAGCTGATCGATGTCGCGGTCGAGCACGTGGTTCAGCGCGCTCGCGCCGCCGCAGGCCAGCGCACCGCCGACGACGAGTGCGGCCAGCGGGACGACGTCCGGGGTGCCGTGGGCGGCGGCGATCATCGCGCACACCGAGGTGAGCACGAGCAGCGACATGATCCGCGGCTTGGTCAGCGTCACGTAGTCGCGCCAGCTCGCAGTCGCCGCCGGCCGGCCGATGCGCGGGGCGAGCGCGGCGCTCGGGATGGCCTGGGCGGTCTCGGACATCAGCTCCGGCCCTCCTGACCGAGCACTCCGAGATCGTGGGAGACGAACTGCTGGCCGAACGGATACAGGTAGGCGGAGCGCTCATACCCGCTGCGATCGATCAGGATGAGCGCCTCGGTATGGGGTATGTCGCCGTTCACCGGCCGCCCCACGTAGATGTCGTACTTGCGCCAGATCGGCGCGAGCTTGGCCCGGCTGCCCATCAGCCAGTGCCACGGCGCGACCGCGGCGAGGCCCCAGGCCCGCGCCGCCTTGGCCGCGCTGGCCGGCGTGTCGAGCGGGTTCACGCTGACCGCGACCAGAATCGGGCGCTGGGCGGACGGCAGCGAGGACTCAGCCGCCGCCAGCTCGTGCCCTTCCAGAGGGCATTCCTGGTTGCAGTGCGAATCGAAGAACGCGAGAGCGATCGGGTGACCGCGCAGCGAGGCCAGCGCGAACGGGTGGCCGGTCTGGTCGACCAGCGTGTCGATCGCGGGCGCGGCCCGGGTCCCGGCGGCCCACGCGGCCTGTCCTTCGAGACCGTAGCGTTCGCTGACGATGCTCGCCGACGGGGAGGCGCCCAGCGCGAAATGCGCGGCGGCGCCGATGCACGCGCCGAGCACACCGGCACCCACCATCACGAGCGTCACCCGTGCCAGACGGGAGCGCCGCGCGACGACGGTGCCGGCGCCCGCTTCCATCACGTCTGCGTGGGCGGCGGGGCGGTCTCGCCGGCGTCCGGCCGACCTTCGACCTCGGCCGCTCCCGCGGCATGCACCGCCGCCTGCGCCGGGTCGCGCGGCATGCGGATGATCGAGCGGGTGTGGTAGAGCACCAGCGCGATGAGCAGCCCGACCGGAAGCAGGAGGGTGAGCAGCGAGGCGGCGAGGAAGCTGCCTAGAACCAGAGTCGACGCCATGTCCTCTCTCTCTTTCTCATGGGGTGAGCACGGGCGTGGGGTGAGGCACGCTGTCCGGCCCGGGCGCGCCGGCCGGCGATGGCAGGGGGCCGCTCGCCCGCACCGGTGAGGGCGGCGGATACTTCTCTGGCTCGAGCCAGCGGTAGAAGCCGATCAGCATGGTGATCGTGAACGAGATCGATCCGAGCACCCACATCACGCCGCCGGCGAGCTGCTGGTCGGTTAGCGCGGAGATCCCGCCCGGCCGGGTCGCGAGATCGGCGTAATGCGAGTAGAGCGGGTGCGGGACCAGCACCAGCGTGATGGCCAGGATCCAGCCGACGACCATCGCGCCGACCGCGTAAGCCACCCGCGCGGGCCACTGGAGGCGCGGGCGCAGCGGCCCCGGGTCGATGACGCGAGCCCAGAACAGCAGACCGGTGAAGAAGAACATCGCGTGCTCGACGTTGTGGATGGTCTGATTGCTGAGCGTGGCGTTGTAGGCCGCCGGAATGTGCCAGAGGACCATGGTGGCGTTGAACAGCACCCACGCCGGCAGGGGCCGGGCCAGCGCTCGCAGCGGCGCCGCCCACCGAGCGCGGGCGATCGTCCGGCCCACGGTGGCGCGGGTGCGCAGCGGGAGCGCGCGCCACATCCGCGGCCAGGGCCGGCCGAGCAGGATGAGCGGCGGCGCGAGCGTGAGCAGCAACACGTGCTGGAGCATGTGGACCCAGAACAGCTGATCGGCGTAGGTGTCGATCGGTCCGTCGAGGGCTAACACGATCGTGATCAGGCCGGCCACGAACGCGGCCGCTCGCAGCGGCTCGCGCTTTCGCCACCGGCGTCCGCCCAGGTAGTAGAGGAGTGCGGCGGCGACGACGTAAACGAGCGCCGCCTGGATCGTCCACCCCCCCAGGTCCATCGCCACTACACCAGATAGAGGATGATGAAGGAGATGACGCCGACCGTCGCGTAGTACGCCCAGAAGAACGAGCAGGCGTCGATGCCGGCGCGCATGAGCGCGATGTCAGAGGTCGGGACGCCCTCGCGCACCGGCCGGTTGAGACCCTCCCGGCGGGCCCGCCACAGGCTGGCCAGCTGGGTCTCGATCCAGTAGAGGCATCCCACGCCGAACACGGCATAGGTGGCGGTCCAGCCGAAGAACACCGACGCGTAGCCGCCTTGGGAGGCGCCGAAACTCAGTTGGGTGTACTCCACGAACTGGAGCACGATCGCCACGAACGCCATAACGAACGCGGCAAGCCCGGCGCCCAGGGTGTCGCTGGGTCGCATCGCGCCGAGCCGGAAGACGATCGCGCTGAGGGCGAGGAGCGCCGCGATGGCCAGCCCCAGCCCGATCGAGGGGTTCACCTGGCCGATCTTCCACGAGTTGTTCGAGTCGATCGAGCGCAGGTAGAAGTACGCGAACAGGAACGAGAGGAAGAAGAACGACGCCGAGCCGATCCACAGGCGCACGGCCACCCATACCGCCCTGAGCTGCCAGCCGGGCGGCTCGGGCTCGATGTGGCGGGCGAGGGGTGCTGATGCTGACGCTTCCATAGTCCACCTTCTCTCTCTACGCCTGCCCGCCGGCCGGGGCCACGACCGGGCGGCCGACCGGGACCGGCTCCACCCCATACGGATACGGATCGGGATCGAACACCGGCGTTCGCTCGAAGTCGTACACGGGCACCGGCGTGGCCAGCTGCCACTCGGGGGACTTCGAATGCCACGGGTTCGCCTCGGCCGGCTCACGTTTGATGAGCAGCGACCACACCACGTTGTAGAGGAAGATCAGCATCGAGATGCCGAGGATGAACGCCGACACCGAGGCCCAGTCGTTGAGCGCCTGGAAGCTCGGGTTGTAGGTGACCACGCGTCGCGGCATGCCCATGAACCCGAGCGCGAACAGCGGCGCGAAGGTTGAGTTGAAGGCCAGGAACATCGTCCAGAAGTGCACCTTCCCGAGCCGCTCGGAGAGGTTGAACCCGGTCATCTTGGGCACCCAGTAGTAGATCGCGGCGAAGAAGGTGAACACCAGCCCGCCCATGATCGTGTAGTGGAAGTGGGCCATCGAGAAGAAGCTGCCGTGCGTGGTCACGTCGCTGGGAACGTCGGACAGGAACACGCCGGAGATGCCGCCGAACAGGAAGTTGAACGCCCAGGCCAGGCAGAACAGCATCGGCACGGTGAACCGTATTCGCCCGCGCCACAGGGTGCCCATGAAGCACAGGAAGGTGAACCCGGTGGGCAGGGAGATCAGCTCGGTCGAGAGCATGTAGAACGGGCGCAGATCGGCGTTGATCCCGCTCACGAACAGGTGGTGCTGCCACACGAAGAAGCTGAGCAGCCCGACGCCGAGCATGCCCGACACGGCCAGGCGATAGCCCCACAGTGGTTTGCGCGCGAACACCGGCAGCAACTCGAGCACGATGCCGAAGCCGGGCAGCGCGACGATGTACACCTCGGGGTGTCCGAACACCCAGAACAGGTTCTGGAACAGGTAGGAGCTCCCGCCCTGACCCGCCACGTAGAAGGCGGTCTGGATGGTGCGATCCATCGCGCCCATGAGCAGCGCGGCGATCAGCATCGGCGCGGCCAGGAACATCAGCGCGGCGGTGGCCAGCACGCTCCAGACGAAGATCGGCAGCCGCGTCCAGGTCATCCCCGGCGCCCGCATGCTGATGATCGTCACCGCGAGGTTCAGGCCGAGCAGGGTCATCGACACCCCGACCAGCGCGAAGAATCCGATGTAGGCGTCGTAGCCCGCAGTGTTCTGGTCGCCGAGCGGCTGGTAGCCGGTCCAGCCGGTCTGGAACCCGCCGAAGAAGATCGTCGTGATCAGGACCACGCCGGCCGCCATGAGCAGCCAGAAGGTGAACGACTCGATCCGCGGGAAGGCCATCCGGCGGGCGCCGATCATCGGCGGCACGACCCAGTTGGCGAACGGGCCGAGGATCCCGGAGGTCATCATCCCCATCATCATCGTGCCGTGCATGCCGACCAGGGTCAGGTACTGGTTGGCGCCGAACACGTGCGTGTTGGGCTGAAGCAGCTCGGTGCGGATGAGCATCGCGTTGAGGCCGCCGATGAAGAAGAACACGCCGATCCCGACCAGGTACTGGATGGCCACGACCTTGTGGTCGGTGCACAGCCGGAAGTAGCGACCGACGCCCTCCTCCTCGGCCTCGTGCTCAGCCAGCGTCGGCGGGTAACCGAGCATCCGCTGGATCGGATAGTTGGCGAAGCCCATCCCGATCAGGAAGCCGACGACCCCGAAGAAATAGCCGAGCATGATCGCGATGTCGTTCTGGCCGGCCGTCTTCGAGTAGTAGGCGATGTTGACGCCGGTGAAGCGGCCGCCGATCCACTGGCCGATCACGTAGCCGATGATCCCGAGCGCGATCCCGGCGAGCAGGTTGAAGCCGACCAGGCGGCGCCAAAGCGGTGGACGGGCAACGGGGACGGCAATCGTGCTCATCCACCTCTCCTCTCTGGCGGCGGGAAGTACGTCTTGGAGTACGGCGGCAGCGTCTTGGTCGCCGGGGCGAACCGGGTCTCCTGGGCGCGGATCCAGGTCGCGAAGTCAGCCTTGCTGACCACGTGGGCGGTCTCGAACATGTAGCCGTGCCAGACGCCGCAGAGCTCGGCGCAGCGGATGTTCACGGACAGCGGTCCCTTGGTCGTCACGTAGGCGACGTTGTCCACCCCGGGGTTCGCGTCGGCCTTGACCCCGAGCTGATAGGCCCAGAACGAGTGGATGACATCGAGCGAGGTGACGTGGAACTCGACCAGCGTGTTGGCCGGCAGCTCCAGGTCGGGCACCTCGACGCCGCCGTAGCCCGGGAAGCGGTAGTTGAACTGCCACTGCTGGGCGATCACCTGGACCTGGAGCGGCGGGTCAGACGAGGAGGCCGCCGGGGCGGCGATCGGGTTCGGTCCTTGCCCTCCGCCCGAGCCGTCCGCGAGCAGGCGGATCGATCCGTAGCCGGCCAGGAACAGCACGATCACCGTCGTGGTGACCAGCCACCACAGCTGGATGCTGGCGTTGCCGCGGATCGGCGGCCCGTCCACGTAGACCTCGGGCTCGCGCTCGCGGAACACGATCAGCGCGTAGGTCAGGTAGACGAGCACGGCGGCGGCCACCGGCACCGAGAGCGCCAGCAGTACGGTGTTGTCGGTCACCTGGCCGGAGGCCTCGACCGACCCGTTGCCGGGCGGCAGGCCCGGACCCAGGACGAACACCACCAGCGCCGTCCCGATGACCGAGACGACCAGCCACCACAGGACGATGCGCAGGAAGTGGTTCGGCTCGTTTACCTCGGGCATGCCCGTCGAGCCGGCGGCGGGGTGGTCCACTCAGACCACCTTGATGAAGCCGTCCATGTACCCGACCGTCTGCATGGGCCCGCCGAAGCCCTGGATGAAGCCGGCCGCGCATGGCACGAAGCACTGCCAGCGATACAGGCCCTTGGCCGGCGTGCGGAACGTGAAGGTGATCGTCGAGTGGTCGTTGCTCAGCGGGCACGGGGCGTTCGAGCACGGGTTCTTGGCGGTGCTCGAGATGCCGTAAAGCGGCACCGAGAGCCCGATCGCCGGGATCGCGAATACGTGCGAGGCGGTGTCGGGGTCGATCGCCTCCATCGTCTTCCCGTTGAGCGTGAAGGTGCCGCCGACGGTTCCCGTGGCCTGGCCGATGAACGGGTTGCGCAGGCCGGTCTGGGAGTCGAACTGGAAGATCGTCACGTGCACCAGGGTGTTGGCCGGGAGCACGTAGGTCGTGGCATGGCGCCAGTTCTGGTCGTTGGCGTCGACCGCGTAGTAGGAGACCCAGGTCGGATGGGGGTCGTTGGTGGCGGCGGAGGCGACCGTGGCCAGATACAGGTTCGTCCCGCTCGAGGTCTCGACCGCGCTGGCCGATCCGGGGACGTTCGTGAGGTAGAGAGCGATGTAGAGGGCGATCGCTACGCAAACGATTGCGGCCACAACCGCAATTCCCGCTAGTCGTTTCCCAGAAGCACTCATCTCTCTCCGCCTATCCCTCGCCGCGGTGTTATACATTCCCCCCGCGACGGCAAACCGCAAGATGACGGCGATGTCATCGTGGCGTCATTTACACGTCATCTTTTCGGAGGTATCGTCCAAGCAGACGTGGGGGCTCGAGAGAGCAAATGCGCATATTGATTGTGGAGGATGAGGCGCGCATCCGTGCGTTCCTGGCCCGCGCCTTCGAAGCCGAGGGGTTCGGCGTGGACGTGGTGGGCGACGGCGACCAGGGCCTGGCCCGGGCGCTGACCGGCCGCTACGACCTGGTCATCCTCGACCTCCTGCTGCCCGGCCTGAGCGGGCTTGAGGCGCTGCGCGAGCTGAACCGCGAGCGCTCGGACCTCCCCGTGCTGATCCTGTCAGCACGCAGCGATCTGCCGATCAAGCTGCGGAGCTTCGAGCTCGGGGCGGTCGACTACGTGGCCAAGCCGTTCTCGTTGGACGAGCTGCTGGCTCGCGCGCGCGTGCAGCTGCGCCGCGCCCGGGTGACCGAGGACAACACCGAGATCCGCGTCGGGCACCTGGTGCTCGACCTGGCCCGGCGCCAGGCTCGGGTCGGGGACAGCGTCGCCGATCTGTCCGACCGCGAGTTTCGCCTGCTCCATTTCCTCATGCAGCACGTCGGCGAGGTAATCAGCCGCGAGCGGCTCCTCTCGGAGGTGTGGGGCTACGACTTCGATCCAAGGTCAAACGTGGTCGACGTCTGCGTCAGACGCCTGCGGCGTCGGCTCGGCCCCGACGCCCCGATCGAGACCGTGCGCAACGCCGGCTACCGTGCCGCCGCCTGAGCCTCTCGCCTCGTCTGCGCGCCGCCCGCCGCCGGGGCGAGCGCGTGAGCTCGTCGCGCGCTACCGGCTGGAGCTGCTCTGGGTCGCCTTCGTGGGCGCCAACTACGCGGCGATGTTCGCCTGGCCCGCCTGGGAGACCATCCCCTTCTACCTGATCTGGATCAGCCTCACGTTGCTCTACGGGCTGCGGGTGTGGCCGCTCGGGCCGACGCTGATCGTCGTCTTGGCGGTCATGGCGCTGACCGGGATACCGATCACGGCGCATGTGATGCATGGCACGCAGCCGGTGGAAAAGGTGATCCGGGTTCCTCTGATGGCCATGCTGTTCGGCGCCGTGGTCTGGCATGCGCGGCGGCGCGTCGAGGCGCTGCGCATCGCGGAACGCCGGACCGCTCAGCTGCGCTCGATGCTCGAGCGCCAGGAGCGCTTCATCCACGACGCCTCGCACGAGCTGCGCACGCCGGTGACGATCGCCCGCGGGCATCTGGAACTGGCGGTCGAGCATTCTGGGTCGAGCTTCGAGCTGGACGTCGCGCTCGACGAACTCTCGCGGATCGACGCGATCATCGGACGTCTGCTCCTCCTGGCCTCGGCCGGCCAGCCCGACTTCCTCCAGACCGAGGACGTCGACGTGGAAGGGTTTCTGGAGGACATCTTCATGCGCTGGTCGGAGGTCGCGCCGCGCGCATGGCGGCTCGGCGTGCTGGCGCCCGGGCGCCTGCACGTCGACCCAGACCGGCTGCGCGCCGCGCTCGACGCGCTGCTCGAGAACGCCGTGAAGTACAGCGCCGAGCATGACGCGATCGAGCTGCGCGCGGCGGCCGACGGGCCCGACCGGATCGTCATCGAGGTCGTCGATGAGGGGCGCGGCGTTCGCGCCGAGGCGCTCGAGCGCATCTTCGACCGCTTCGCCCGGGCCGACGCCGCGCGCACCCGCGCGGACGGCGGCGTCGGGCTGGGCCTGGCCATCGTCGACGCCATCGCCAAGCGCCACGGCGGACGCTGCACGGTGACCAGCAATGGCCACGGATCGACCTTCGCGCTCGCGCTACCGGGGTTCACGCCCGCCGGCGTCGCTCAGCGGCTGCCCGAGCTGAGCTCCTCGAGCACCTGAGCGTCGATCCGCCCGGCGTACCGGGCGGCGCCGGCGATCAGGGTCGGCGTGGTGACGATCCCGCCCTTGACCCCGGACTGGAAGTCCCGGCGGATCCGCGCCTTGACCGCCTCGCTGCGCCGGTCGGCGTCGAAGCGCTCGAGCTCGAGCTCGAGGCTCCGCGCCCGTTCCCACAGGTGGGGATCCTCGAGCCGGCCCTGGTCGGCGAACAGCAGGTCATGCATCTCCCAGAAGCGCCCCTGAAGGCCGGCCGCCTCGGCCGCGCCCGCGGCCGCCCAGGCGCGAGGGTGGCTGGTGCGGACAGGGAAGTGCCGGAAGGCCACGCGCAGCTTCACCGCGGCGAGCTTCTGCGCCTCGACCGCACAGTAGGGGCACTCGAAGTCGGCGTAGAGGAGTACGAGCGGCGCGTCGGCCGGGCCGCGCACGTGATCGTCCTCGGCCGGTGCGGGAAGGGGCGCGGAACGAAGGTCGGTCAACCGCGGCTACGTCGGCGCGGAGCCTGCGGCGACCGCGTCCAGGCCGTCGAAGATCAGGTTGGCGCCGGGAAGATCGGTTACCGCCGGGGCCTGGTAGCTCCAGGCGACCACGGCGTCGGGCCCGATGATGATCAGGGCCCGCTGCGGAAACCCGCCGGGGTGATACACGCCGAACGCGCGACAGGCATCGCCCTTGGGCTCGAAGTCAGACAGCTGCGGGATGCTCACCCCGAGCTTCTCGCGAAACGCGGTCTGCGACCAGCGCGCGTCACAGGACACGCCGTACATCGTCGCGCCGCGCTTGGCGAGATAGTCGCTCAGGACATCCTCGTAGAGCGCGATCTGGTCGGTGCACACCGGGCTGAAGGCGAACGGATAAAAGACCAGCACAGTGGTCTTGCCCTCCAGGTCGGTGCGCGTGAACTCGCTGCCGTCCTCGCGCAGCAACGTGAACTCCGGAACAGGCGTCCCGGCGGGGATCGGCCCGTCCGGCACGCCGCCGCTCACCGGCGCAGGCCGAGCTCGCGAAGCACCGCGCGGTAGCGCTCGAGATCGCTGTCGCGCAGATAGTTGAGCAGTCGCCGGCGGCGGCCGACCAGCATCAGCAGGCCGCGACGCGAATGGTGGTCCTTGCGGTGCTCGCGCAGGTGCTCGTTGAGGTCGTTGATCCGCTCGGTGAGCAGGGCGACCTGGACCTCCGTCTTGCCGGTGTCGGCCGGGCCGTCGCCGAACTTGGAGATCAGCTCCTGCTTGCGTTCCTGGGTGATGGTCATCGGCCGGTGAGGCTAGCAGGCCGCCGGGCAACCGCCTGCCTCACGGCGCGTTCTGGCACAGCTCGCGGGTCCGCGCGACGTCAACGCGCATCTGCTCGATCAGGGCCTCGGGTGAGTCGAAGCGGCGCTCGCCGCGCAGCCGGGCCAGGAAGTCGATCCGCAGCTCGCGGCCGTACAGGTCCTCCTCCCAATCGAGCAGGTAGGCCTCGACGAGCAGCGCCCGGCCCGTCCCGAAGGTCGGGCGCACGCCGATCGAGACCGCCGCGCAGGCTTCCCGGGTGCGGGCGGCGTAGATCCCGTGCCCGGGGCAAACGAGCGCCTCGTCGGGCACCAGGTTGGCCGTGGGGAAACCGAGCGTGCGACCGCGCTGATCGCCCTGGACGACCTCACCGCGGAGCTGGAAGGGCGCGCCCAGGAAGCGGGCCGCGACCTCGACGTCCCCGGCCAGCACCAGCCCGCGAATATGGCTGGAGGAGACGATCTCGCCCTCGACCTCGACCAGCGGCAAGACCCGTGTCTCGAACCGTCCGTCGGCCGCCAGGAGCGCGGGATCGCCGGCGGCCCGATGGCCGAAACGGAAGTTCTCGCCCACCGACACCCGGGTGGCCTGGAGGCGTTCCACGAGCACGTCGTCGATGAAGTCTCGCGGGCTCTGGTGGGCGAACCCCTGGTCGAACGGGATCACCACGAGCTCGTCGACCCCCAGCTCGCCGATCAGCTCCGCCTTCGCCTCGAGGCTGGTCAGCAGCTTGGGAGCGGCTTCGGGCCGGACCACCCGCAGCGGATGCGGCTCGAAGGTCAGCACGGTGTCGCTGCCGCGGATCACCTCCCGGTGGCCGAGGTGGACCCCGTCGAATTCGCCGACCGCCACTCGCCGTGGCCGTCCCCGGACCTCGGAGAGCATCGTCACACGCATCGGCGCGGAAGGCTAGTGGGTCGGCCCACTAGTGGAACGCTTCCAGGAGCCCACTAGCCCCTGAGCCCGAGAATGGGCCCGAGGAGCCCGTCGCCCCGTGGCTTCGCCAGCGCGATCACGCCATCCGCGTCGGTGAGCCGGACCACCTCGGCGCCGCCGGCGTCCCCCGGCACAGCCACCCCGTGCCAAGCCCGACGCGCCTCGTCGGCCTCGAGACGCACCTCAGGTATGAACCCGAGCGCGTCCGACAGTCCAATGATCCGGTCGGGATCGGCGTCGGCCACGTCGAACTGACCGATCGCGGTCCGGCGTAGCTCCTCGCAGTAGGCGTCGCCGAGGTCCGTGATCAGGGTCCGCACGTACGTCCCGGACGAGCACTCGATCAAGAATCCGCGCCGTGCGCCGGAATGCCAGACCTCGTCGAACCGGAACACCTCGACCTCCCGCTCGTCGAGCTCCACCGGCTTTCCGGCGCGGGCCAGCGCGTACGCCCGTCGGCCACCGACCTTGACCGCGGAGTACGCGGGCGGGCGCTGACGGATGCGACCGGTCGGAAGCTTAAGCTCGCCGTCGGGGACGACCCCGGTGTAGTCGATCTCTCCTTCCGGGTCGCCGGTGCTCGACACCGCGCCAAATCGCGCGGTCGCCTCGTACCGCTTGGTCAGGGCCATCAGAAAGCGCTGCACGCGCGTGGCGCGACCGACCAGGATCAGCAGCAGGCCCGTCGCGAACGGATCGAGCGTCCCCGCATGCCCCACTTTGACCGGCCCGTGTCCGGCGGCAAGCGCCCGTCGCATCCGCGCCACGACGTCGTGCGAGGTGATCCCGGCCGGCTTGTCGTACAGGACGACGCCGTCGGTCACGTCGTCGCGGCGGGGCCCGAGAGCTGCTGGGCGACTTCCTCGCGCAGGAACGCGACAAGCTCGTCGCGCCCCATCGCGGTGGAGAAACCCGCGGCCTGGCGGTGCCCACCGCCGCCCTGGGCGCGCGCGATCGCCGAGACATCGACGCGCTCGTCGCTGGCGCGCAGCGAAACCTTGCGCGGTGGCCCGCCGTTATCCGAGATCCGCTCGCGAATCAGCGCGGCCACCGCGGTGCCCTCGACCGCGCGCAGGTGGTCGATCACCCCCTCCGAGTAGCTCTCCTCGGCGGCCGACTCGGCGAAGTCGGTGGCGTCGAGCTCGGTCACCGTGAGGCGTCCGCCGTCGTAGCGGGCGATCTTCGACAGCCCGCGGGCGAGCAGGGCGAGCTTGCCGAACGGCACCCCCTCGTACACCCGCCGGTAGATCTCGTGCACGTCGACCCCGGAGGCGATCAGGTCGGCCGCCATCTCGTGCGCGCGGGGGCCGGTGTTCTCGTACATGAAACGGCCGGTGTCGGTGATCAGCCCCACGTACAGGGCCTCGGCGATGTTCACGGTCGCCGTCACGCCCAGGCCGCGCATGAGATCCCAGACGATCTCGGCCGTGCACGACGCCTCGGGGAGCACGTAGTTGACCGTGCCGAACCGGGTGTTGTCGTGGTGGTGGTCGATGTTGACGATGTGCCGGCCCGGTGCGCGGAACGCCTCGGCCGGGTTGCGTTCGAGGTTGCCGCAGTCGAGGAACACGAGCGTGCGCTGGTCGAGGTCTTCGGGCGGCGCGCTGACCAGCCGGGACAGCGCGAAGAACTGGTACTCCTGCGGGAGCGGGAACTCGCCCGCGTCGATGAACATCAGGCTGTCGCGGCCCTGCGCGGTGAGGATCTCCTGCATCGCGATCAGCGACCCGAGCGCATCGCCGTCGACGTTCTCGTGGGTGACGACGATCAGCTTCTCGGCCGAGCGCAGCTCGTCGAGGACCTCGTCTCTGCTCGCCGCGCCGGCACCGTTCTCACCCATCCGTGTGCGGCCTCGGGTGGGT
This sequence comes from Solirubrobacterales bacterium, assembly GCA_019241635.1. Taxonomy (GTDB): domain Bacteria; phylum Actinomycetota; class Thermoleophilia; order Solirubrobacterales; family Solirubrobacteraceae; genus Palsa-465. The sequence continues at coordinate 2,505 of JAFAWR010000212.1, read as the reverse complement.
GGGGGTGTTATCGATCAGCTGCGTGATCCGCATGCCGCGATCGACCGACTCGTCGTAGTGGAACGTGAGCGTCGGCGTGTGCTTGAGCGACAGCTCCGCGGCCACTCGACCCTGGAGGAAGCCATGTGCCGAAGCGAGGCCGTCGAGCGTCTCCCCGCGCGCCTGTTCGTCCCCCAGCACGCTCACGAACACGCGTGCGTGGCGTAGGTCGGGACTGGTCTTGACAGCGGTCACGGTCACGAAGCCAACGCGTGGGTCCTGGAGATCTTTGGCGATCGCGTCACTGAGCACAGCCCGGACTGCCTCGTCGACGCGTCGCATCCGGCCGTCGCTCATCCTAGCCGCTCGCCTGGGTTTCGTGAGATGAGGTGGTGGCCGGTGATCATGAGAGATCCTCCACCGAGCTGACGAGCCGCTGGACCTGCACGTTGTCCGGCCAGCGCGCCTCGAGCCAGCGCTCGAGGTTGTCGGCGGCGGCGATCAGCACGGCCAGCGAGCCGCCGGTCAGCGCCGCGGTCAGCCTGGCCCGCTGCCAGAGGTCCTGATGGTCCACCTCGGCCACCGCGGCGCCGAGCCGGCCATGGAGCTGGGCCTTGATCGAGGACAGCTCCTTGCGCTTGCTCTTCAGGCTCCCGGCGTCGGGAAAGTGCAGGTCGATGACCAGAACCGCGACGAACCCGCTGCCCGACATCGGCGCTCACCTTCGCCCGTGACCGGCCGCCCTGCGCCTAAACGAGCTCGCGCTCGACCTGACGGGTGGCGTAGGCCTCCAAAACGTCGCCTTCCTTGATGTCGGCGAAGTCCCGCAGCACGACACCGCACTCGTAGCCGGCCGAGACCTCGCGCACGTCCTCGTTGAACCGGCGAAGGCTCTGGATCTCCCCGTCGTAGATCACCGTGCCGTCGCGGACCAGCCGGACTTTCGATCCGCGCGTAACGCGACCCTCGGTCACGTGGCAGCCGGCGATCGTGCCGACCCGCGAGGCCCGGAAGATCTGCCGCACCTCCACCGAGCCGAGCGTCTCCTCGACCTCTTCGGGCGCCAGCATGCCCTGCATGGCGTCGCGTAGCTGCTCGATCGCGCGGTAGATCACCGAGTAGTGGCGGATCTCGACCCCCTCGCGCTCGGCCACCGCGCGCGCGTCGCCGACCGGGCGGACGTTGAAGGCCAGGATGATCGCGTCGGAGGCCGCGGCGAGCATCACGTCGGACTCGGTCACGCCGCCCACGGCGCCCCGGATCACGTTGACCGCCACCTCGTCCTGCGGGAGCTTGGCGATCTCGTCCTCGATCGCCTCGAGCGAGCCGGCCACATCGGACTTGATCAGCAGGTTGAGCTCCTGGGCGCCGGACTTGAAGATGTCCTCGAGCGAGACCTTCTTGCTGCTGCGCCGGGCCAGCGCCTCGGCCTTCAGGCGCGTGGCGCGCTCGGTGGCGAGCTGGCGGGCGCGACGCTCGTTCTCGACCGCGCGGACGTGCTCGCCGGCCTCGGGCACGCCGTCGAAGCCGAGGACCTCGACCGGCTCGCCCGGCAGCGCCTGACCGATCCGGTTGCCCAGGAAGTCGTTCATCGCCCGCACGCGGCCCCAGTGCGCGCCCGCGACCAGCGCGTCGCCCACCTCGAGCGTCCCGCGTCCGATCAGGATGGTCACCACCGGGCCTCGACCCGGGTCGAGCTTTGACTCGATCACCGTGCCGGAGGCGGGGGCGTCGGGGTTGGCCCGGAGCTCCTCGACCTCGGCCATGACCAGGATCGTCTCGAGCAGGTCGTCCAGTCCCTCGCGGGTCTTGGCCGACACGTTGACGAACTCGGTGTCCCCGCCCCACTCGACCGGCTGGAGCCCGAGCTGGGACATCTCGGAGCGCACCCGATCGGGCTGCGCGCCCTCCTTGTCGATCTTGTTGACCGCGACGAGCATCGGCACGCCGGCCTCCTTGGCGTGGTCGACCGCCTCCTGCGTCTGCGGCTTCACGCCGTCGTCGGCGGCGACCACGATCACCGCGATGTCGGTGACCTTGGCCCCGCGGGCCCGCATGGCGGTGAACGCCTCGTGGCCCGGGGTGTCCAGGAACGTGATCGACTTGCCGTCGCTCGCCACCTGGTAGGCGCCGATGTGCTGGGTGATGCCGCCGGCCTCGCCCGCGGCCACGTGCGTGGAGCGAACGGCGTCCAGCAGCGAGGTCTTGCCGTGGTCGACATGTCCCATGATCGTGACCACCGGCGGGCGCTCCACGAGCTCCTCCTCGGCGTCGTGGAAGACGGGCTCGGCGGTCGCCACGTCCTCGGAGTGGGTTACCTCCACGTCCTTGCCGAGCTCGGCCGCGAGCACCTGAACGGCTTCGTCGGTCAGCGTCTGGGTGAGCGTCTTCATCTCGCCCAGAGCCATCAGCTTCTTCATGATCTCCGGCACGGGGACGTCGAGATACTCGGCCACGTCCTTGACCGTGGAGCCACTCGGGATCCGGGTCGCGTCGGGCTCGGCCAGCGCCGTCTGCGAGGGACGC
>JAFAWR010000092.1 GCA_019241635.1 Solirubrobacterales bacterium | reverse complement strand
AGGCGGCGCGGGTGCCCGCCGTGATCAACGGCGGCGGCAACGTGTTCGGCACGCCGACGGCGCGCGCCTGGCTCCGGCTGCTCGAGGCGCTCGAGCGGCCGGCGTCGACCGTCCGGGCCAGGACCGCCGCGGCGACGCCGTTCCTCGGCTGGAGCGCGGAGCGGATCGCCACGGCCGGGGAGCCCGAATGGGACGAGGTGCACCGCCGCCTTCACCACTGGAGCCGCATCCTGCGCGACAGCGGCGTGGCCGCGCTCGCCGAGGCGATCATGGTCAGCGAGAACCTGGCCGCGAGGATGCTCGCCGAGACCGCGGGCGAGCGACGGCTGACCGACCTGAACCACATCGCGCAGCTGCTTCACCGGGCGGCCAGCGCCGAGCGGCTCGGGGTGACCGCCCTGCGCGGCTGGCTGGCCGAGCGAACCGCCGACGCGGCCCGGGAAGACCCGGAGGACGAACGAACCCGCCGGCTCGAGTCCGACGCCGAAGCGGTCCAGGTCCTCACGATCCACCGCAGCAAGGGGCTCGAATTTCCCGTCGTGTACTGCCCGTTCTTGTGGGAGCCGAGCTACATCCCGCGTGACCCGGAGCCGGTGTTCTTCCACGATCCCGCGACCGGGTTCCGACGCACGATCGACGTCGGCCTCGAGGGGCGGGCGTGGGAGGCCCACGTACGTCGCCACCGCGAAGAGCAGCGGGGCGAGGACCTGAGGCTGGCCTACGTCGCGCTGACCCGCGCCAAGCACCAGGCGGTGATCTGGTGGGCGCCGTCCTACGACAGCCGCCACTCGCCGCTCGGGCGCCTGCTGTTCGCCAAGGGACCGGACGGAAATATCGCGCCCGAGGGGCGATCCACCCCGAGCGACGAGGCGGCTGATTCGCGCTTCGCCGAGCTCGCCGACCGGGCGGGCGGAGCGATCGCCGTCGAGCGCTCGGCGCTCGGCGCCCCGAGCACGTGGAGCCCACCCGCTGAGCCGCCAATCGACCTGGTGGCGGCGCGGTTCGATCGCCGTCTCGATCTGCGCTGGCGCCGGACGTCCTACACCGACATCACCTCCGAGGCACACGAGGCGCTCGTGGCCAGCGAGCCCGAGTCCCCGGTCCTGACCGATGAGCCGTCCGCGCCGACCCCGGTGGCCGTCGAAGGCCCCGGGGCAGCGCTCGAGCTCGCACCCGAGTCCCCGCTCGGGACGATGCCGGTCGGGGTCGCGTTCGGGACGTTCGTGCACCGCGTGTTGGAGGCGAGCGACTTCGCGGCCGACGACCTCGATGCCGAGCTCGCAGCCAGCGTGGCGGCGGCCCACGCGCGCGGGCCGCTCGAGCTGGGCGCTCCGGCCAAGATCATCGCCGGGCTGCGGGCGGCCATCGAAACGCCGCTCGGCCCGCTCCTTGACGGGCGGCGGCTCCGGGACGTCCCCCGGCGTGACCGGCTTGACGAGCTCGAGTTCGAGCTGCCGCTCGCCGGAGGCGACACCCCGACCGGCCAGCTCACGCTCCAGGCGATCGCCCGGGCGCTCACCGAGCATCTGCCTCCCGAGGACCCGATGGCCGGCTACGCCGCGCGACTCGAGGATCCCTCGCTGCGCTCCCACATGCGCGGCTTTCTCACCGGCAGTATCGACCTGGTCGTCCGGCTCGACGGTCCGCGCTTCGCCATCGCCGACTACAAGACGAACTGGCTGGGGCCGGCGGACGAGCCGCTCACCCTGGCGCACTACCGCGGCGACGCTCTCGCAGCCGAGATGAGCCGCGCGCACTACTCGCTCCAGGCGCTGCTCTACACGGTGGCGCTTCACCGCTACCTGCGCTGGCGGCTGCCCGCCTATGACCCCGACCGCCACCTGGCCGGCGTGCTCTACCTGTTCGTCCGCGGCATGGCCGGCGAGCTGAGCGAGCCGCGGTCCGGGGTGTTCGCCTGGCGTCCGCCGGGCCGGCTCGTGGTCGCGTTGAGCGACGTCCTCGGGTCGGGGACGGCATGAGCGCGCTGGCCGATCCGTTCGAGGCCCGTCGGGCGATGAGCGCCGAGGGCCTCCTGCGGGCGTTCAACGAGCCCGGCCTGCTCTCAGCGGCCGACGTGCACGTTGCCACGAGGCTCGGAGCCCTCGCCGAGGAGGAAGACGAGGCGGTGAAGCTGGCGATCGCGCTCGCCGTGCGCGGTCCGCGGCTCGGGCACGTGTTCGTCGATCTGGCCACGATCCGCGACAGCGCAACCGTCGAATCGGACGAGCCGGTCGACGTCTCGGCGCTGCCGTGGCCCGCTGCCGACGCCTGGCTCGAGGCCGTCCGGGGCAGCCCGCTCGTCGCGCTCGGGGATGAGGACCGAGGATCCGGCGAGCCCGCGCCGCTGCGGCTGCTGGGCACCCGGCTCTACCTCGACCGATACTGGCGCGAGGAGCGAGCGGTCGCGGCCGATCTGAACGAGCTGGCCGCGGGCGGACGACTCCAGGTGATCGCCGGCGGCCCCGGGACCGGCAAGACCACGGAGGTGGCCCGCATGGTCGCGGCATTGATGGAGGAGGCGGCGCAGCCCGGGGCCCACCCGCCTCGCCCGCCACTGGTAGCGCTCGCCGCGCCCACGGGCAAGGCGGCGGTACGGCTCCAGGAAGCGGTGCACGAGGAGAGCGCGCGGCTGAGCGCCCTCCGGGCGTCGACGCTTCACCGGCTCCTCGGATGGCGCCCCGGGAGCCATAGCCGCTTTGCCCACGATCGAGCGAATCGCCTGCCGCATGACGTGGTGATCGTCGATGAGACCTCGATGGTTTCCCTATGGCTGATGGCGCGGCTGGTGGAGGCGGTGCGCCCGGATGCGCGGCTCGTGCTCGTGGGCGACCCGGATCAGCTCGCATCGATTGAGGCCGGGGTGGTGCTGGCCGACATCGTGTCCGCCGATCGCGGCGTCGTCGTGCTCGAGCACGTGCACCGCTTCGGCGGGGGCATCGCCCGGCTGGCCGCGGCGATCCGAGCGGGCGACGGGGATGGGACGGTCGACGCGCTCCGCAGCGCGCCGGATGAGGTGAGGTGGCTGCCAAGCGATCTGTCGGCGCTCGGCGACCGGGAGCTTCGATTCATCCGTGAACGAGCGGTGGCGGCGGGACGCGCGGTCGCACTCGCGGCCCGCGACGGCGCGGCCTCCGACGCGCTGGCGGCGCTCGGGGCCTTCCGGTTGCTCTGCGCGCACCGCCGCGGTCCCTACGGGGTGAGCGACTGGACGACCCGCGTGCAGGCCTGGCTCGCGGCCGAGATCTCCGACCTCGACCTCGACCAGCGTGACTACGTCGGCCGACCCTTGCTGATCACGGATAATGATTATGAGTTGGGTCTCTACAACGGCGACACTGGAGTGATCGTGCAGGCTGCCGGAGGGCAGGCCAGCGCCGTGTTCCAGCGCGGTGGCGAGCTGCTGCACTTCAGTCCGTTGCGGCTTGGCGCGGTCGACACCGTCTACGCGATGACCGTCCACAAGAGCCAGGGCTCCCAGTTCGACACAGCGGCCGTGCTGCTCCCGGACGGCGGCTCGCGCATCCTCACCCGGGAGCTCCTCTATACCGCCGTCACCCGCGCCCGCCGCGAGCTGATTGTGGTCGGGACCGAGGAGGCAGTACGCAGCGCGGTCGAGCGCCCGGTGGCCCGCGCCTCCGGGCTCGCGGAGCGGCTGCGTTAGTGTGTCTCAGGCGAAACGAGAGGGACCTTTGTCGATCAGTGCCGACGGTTACGAGAATTTGCGCCAGGCAATCGTTGGCGGCGAGTTGCTGCCCGGGGAACGACTGCTCGAGGAGGATCTGAGCGCGCGCCTCGGGCTCGGGCGCGCCGCCGTGAGGATGGCGCTGGTTCGCCTCGAGCACGACGGGTTGGTGGAGCGCGAGCGCCACCGCGGCGCTCGGGTCAGACGCGTGTCCGAGGAGGAGGCGGTGGAGATCCTCGAGGCCCGCGCCGCCCTCGAGGCCCTGGCCGCGCGACACGCCGCGACCGACGCCGACGAGGCCGCGATCGACGGGCTACGCGAGACGCTCGCCGAGATGCGCCGCCTGCGTGAAGCCGGCGATCTCATCGGGCTCTCGAACGTCAACGCTCGGCTGCACTCGGGCATCCTCGAGGCATCCGGGCACGAGACGGCCAAGCGTCTCTCGCGGACGCTGAGCTCGCAGATCGTTCGCTTCCAGTACCGGACCGTGCTGCTGCCCGGCCGCGCCGAGCGCAGCTTCGCCGAGCATTCGGCGATCGTCGAGGCGATCGCGGCGCGCGATCCGGACGCGGCCGAGCAGGCCATGGAGCAGCATCTTCTGCGGGTGGCCGACGCCCTGCGGGCCAACGCGGCCGCGGGGGGCTCCTCGGACGGCGCCGCGGCGCGCGCCGTGCAAGATTAGAAACGGTGGCCGAGGTCGTCTCTCAACGTCCGGGACGCCCGCCCGGAACCTCGCGCCGGGCGGTCACCCGCACCGCGCTCGAGCTGTTCGCCGAGCGCGGGTTCGAGGAGACGACGGTCGACGACATCGCCGACGCGCTCGGTGTGAGCCGCCGGACGCTGTTTCGCTATTTCGCCTCCAAGAACGACATGGTGTGGGGCGACTTCGACCGGGTGCTCGAACGGCTGCGCTCGTGCCTCGACGCGACGCCCAGCGAGGTGCCGCTGCACGAGGCGCTGGGGCGCGCCGTGGTCGAGTCCAACCGCTACGAGGACGAGCAGCTGCCCGAGCTGCGCATCCGCATGCGGCTGATCACCGGGGTGCCCGCGCTCCAGGCTCACTCCGCGCTGCGCTACGCGGAGTGGCGCGAGGTGATCGCGCTGTGGGTGGCCTCGCGTCTGGGCTGTGGGCCCGGAGACCTGATTCCCCAGACCGTGGCCCTCGCCGCCCTGGGAACCTCGATGGCGGCGTTCCTGGTCTGGGTCGATGAGCCCGCCAGCGACCTGGTGGCCAACCTGGAGGACGCCTACCGGCTGCTCGGGCAGGGGCTGCGCTCGCTCGTCGCGGATGATGTCGGCGCTCGCGTCGCGGATGACGCGGCCGCACGCGGCGCGTGATCCCCGCGCGCCTCACCGCGCAGCTGCTGGCGGGTACGCCGGCGCGCGATCCGGTGGCCGTGGTCGAGCGGTTGCTCGCGGTGCAGGCTCAGGACGCGCGCGGCGCCAGGCTGGCCATCCGCGCCCGCAGCGCCGGATTGACCGCGGGCGACGTGGACCGCGCCCTGACCGAGGATCGTTCGCTGCTCATCAGCTGGCTGAACCGGGGCACGCTGCACCTGGTCACCAGACACGATTACCCGTGGCTCCAGGCGCTCACCACGCCGCCGCTGCTGACCGGGAACGTCCGCCGACTGGCTCAGGAGGGAGTGACCCCCGATGCCGCCGAGCGCGCGGTCGAGGTGATCGCGCGCTCGCTCGCCGATGAGGGGCCGCTCACCCGCGAGCAGCTACGGGCGCGCGTCGAGGCGGCGGGCACGCGGACCGACGGCCAGGCGCTCGTGCACCTGCTGGCGCTGGCGTCGCTGCGCGGGCTCATCGTCCGCGGACCGATGGTGGGTAAGCAGCATGCCTTCGTGCTGGTCCGCGATTGGCTGGGTGAGCTGGGGCCCGTGTCGCGGGACCGTGCCCTGGCGGAGCTGGCCCGGCGCTACCTGGCGGGCCACGGACCGGCTGACCCGCGCGACCTGGCCAAGTGGAGCGGCCTCCCGCTGCGCGACGCGCGCGCGGGGCTTGAGGCCATCGCCAGCGAGCTCGAGGTCCGTCCGGATGGCCTGGTGACCCTGGCCGGCCAGCCGGCGGCGGCGCAGCTGCCACCGCCTCGCCTGCTCGGCGCGTTCGATCCGCTGCTCATGGGCTGGACATCGCGGACCGCGATCCTCGGTGATCACGACTCGACGGTCGTGACCGGCGGGATCTTCCGTCCGTTCGCGCTGGTTGGTGGTCGGGGGGTGGCGACGTGGCGAGTTGCGTCGGATCAGGTGGAAATCGCGCCGTTCGCGCGGGTTTCCCGCGCCGACCGGGCCGCGCTCGAGATCGACGCCGAGGCGGTGGCGCGGTTCCTCGGGTTGGCACCAAAGCTCACCAAAGCGCGTCAATCCAGCCTAGGAGTTCGTGCGTAAAGCCACACGGGGCGCCTCGGTTGTGCTGATATGGCAACGGGCATCAGTCGTGCGTCGGCCAGATGGGGCAGCCGTTGAGACTCACCACTCGTTGGTTGGTTACGTTTTTCCTAGTCGCCATGCCGGCGTGGGGATTGGCCGCGCCGCCGCCCGTGGCTCTCGGCGCCGGTGCATCGGCGGCGCCGTGCGCCTATGCCGCGGCGCTTAAGCACGACGGCGAGCGGGCGCTCGCGCATTCGGCCTATCTCAAGGTTCTCGCTTCCGATCCGGCCAGCCCATGCGCCAATCACGGCGTGGTGGCGACGTCCGCGCCGATCGCGACCTCGGTCTGGAACTCGGCCGGGCAGATAGCCAAGGACGCCGCCTACGCGGTCGGAGCGATTCTGCTCGCTCTGCTGCTGGTCGGGGTCGCCATTTTGCTGTGGCTGCAGGTTCAGACCCGGACACGCTGGCTGCGCGACCGCTGGCCGGCGCGGGCGATTCGCCGCCCGGTGTTCTGCGTCGAGCCGATGACCGACACCGGCACCGATCCGCTCGGATCGGCGGTGGCCGGACTGATCCGTGGGCGCGTGACCTGGCGAACGGACCGCTTCGGGCTGAACCTGGTGAGCGGACAGGCAGGCGTCGCGTCGGCGTTCAGCGGGCTCGGGAATGCGGCCTCCGAGGCCAAGGCCGCGGTGGCGGTCATCGAGTTCCTCACCGCGCTCCTGCCCCGGCGGCGCTTTCAGTTGACCGGACAGCTGCAGCCGGCCGGCGAAGAGGGCGTCGGGATCAGCCTCGAGCTGAGCCAGAACGGTGACGCTGAGGCGCTGACTTCGCTGTGGGCAGCCTCGTTTCACCTGACCGGCGCACCGAACGCCAACGCCTACCAGAACCTGGCTGTCGCCTGCGCGGCCTGGGTCGACATCTGGATGACCAAGGCGGTCGACGGCGCCGGGCTCTTGACCAGCGACCCGCAGAGCTGGGCGTTCTTCCGCAGCGGCGTCGACGCCCAGCGGCTGGGTGACCGCAAGCGCGCCCAGGTCCTCTATGAACAGGCGCTCGCCGTGGACGGCACGAACATCGGAGCGCTGGCGAACCTCGGGATCATCTGCCGGCGCGCGGGGCAATACGAGGATGCCCGCGATTATCTGGAGCGCGCGCTGGAACCGATCGAGGGACCGGGGATGGCGCCCCATCTGCAGCCTGACGAGAACCCCGACTGGTACCGGATCAAGTACCAGATCGCCGCGCTGTACACGAACTGGGCGGTGGATGGCGAGCCGGGGGCCAACCGGGCGATGCGCGCGGCGCGGTCCGCCGCCGAGGCAACTGCTCTGGTTGCCACGACACTCGATGCGCTGGTACGCCTGGACAGGAGCGGCCGGGGGCAGGGCAAGGCCTCGCGCGCGTACCTCCAGGACACGCTTCGCCCGTTCCTTGAGGGGACGATCGAGCCGTCGGTGCTGACGCTGCTGGCCGGCTCCGTCTCGCCGCTCCCGCCGCGGCCTCTCGACTGGCCGGGCGAGCGCCCGACGCGCGAGGCAATCAGAGAATCGGTGGCCGAGAACCGGATCGATCCGTGGCAGCTGATCGCCTACGTCGAGAAGGGCCCGCACCGTCCACCGGAGACCCAGTTCAACCTCGCGTGCTTCTACACCCGCGCGGGGGATCTGACCACCGCGTCGAGGCGCTTGCTGCGCGCCGTCCGCGAAACGCAGCGGCAGGAGCGCCAGCGCCTGGTCGACGTCGCGCTGCTCGATCCCGTGCTCAGGCCGCTGCTGGAAAAGCGCCCGGGACTCAAGGCCAAGCTCTACGAGATGGTCGACGCCCAGGCCCCGTTCCCCGATGTCGACGAGCTGACCCGGCACTTCGACCGCCAGGATCGAACCATCAGCCACTTCCAGTCGCTCGGCTACTCGGTCGCGTGGGACGTCGAGACCAGCGACATCGACCTGACCGCGTCGAAGGGCTCGCAGGTGATGCTGATCCGGCTGCCCGACCCCGAGCAGCCGCGCGACGCAGTGACCTCGGCGTCCGGAATGGTCCGCGCGTTCGAGCAGCACCACGCCGAGATCAAGCACGTCAAAGCCTCGATGGTTCTGCCGGCGATCAACGACTATTCGCCGGATGCGCTCGAGAACGCCCGCGACCGCGGGATGGAGGTCCTGATCGACACCGGACGCGGGTTCGAGGAGCTGCCCGAGCAGCCACCGCCATCTCCGTCGCAGCCCCTGCCCGGCTGAGTGTGGAGGGCGTCGGTGTCGGTCGAGGGCCGCGGGCTGTTCGGCCGCGTGCTGGCCAGCGCCACCGAGGCGCTGCTCGCCGCCGGCGCGCTGCGCAGCTCGTTGGAGCGGCTCGGGCATCAGCTTCGCGTGGCCTCCGCGGCGCGCTAGCCGGGGGCGGTACCTGCGCTCCAGGGCCGAGTGAATCCGCGTTCACGCCGGCGGGCGGGGGCGACTGTCAGGTTTGGCGGGTCACCAACTCTCCGAGAGATGGAAGGTCCGCACGACGGAGAATCGGGTGCTCGACGCGCCCACCGACGGCGGGGCGGGGGTCGCTCGCGGCGGCCGTCTCGAGGCGGGCGACCGGCAGACCATCCCGAGGCGAGCGCCGGAACTAGAACACCGGCGTTTCCCGGTAGTCGCCCCACACGGCTTGCAGGGCCTGGACGATCTCGCCCTCGGAGACGTTGGCGCGTGCGGCGTCGAGGAGGTGGGGCATGAGGTTCTCACGATCGCGGCTCGCCGCCTGTTGGATCTGGTTGAGTGCGCCCTCGACGGCCGTGCTGTCGCGGCGGGCGCGGACGCCGTTCAGACGCGCCAGTTGCTTTCGCTCCAGTGCGGGGTCGATTCGCAGGATCGGGGTCTGCCCCTCGTCGCCTTCGGTCAGCGCGTTGACTCCGACGACGATCCGCCGGCCCGAGTCGATCTCTTGCTGCAGCGTGAACGCGGCGTCGGCGATCTCGCGCTGCGGAAAGCCCTGCTTGACCGCCTCGACCATCCCTCCGACCTGGTCGATCCTCGAGAAGTAGTCGTAGCAGTGGCGCTCCAGGCGGTCGGTCAGCGCTTCGACGAAGTAGGCGCCGCCGAGCGGGTCGATCGTGTTGGTCACCCCGGTCTCGTGCGCGATGATCTGCTGGGTCCGAAGGGCAATCCGCACCGCGTCCTCGGTCGGGAGCGCGAGCGCTTCGTCATAGGAGTTCGTGTGCAGAGACTGGGTTCCGCCGAGAACGCCGGCCAGCGCCTCGATCGCCGTGCGGACGATGTTGTTGAGCGGCTGTTGGGCGGTCAGCGACACGCCGGCGGTCTGGGTGTGGAAGCGCATCAGCCATGACTTTGGATTGCGGGCGCCGAAGGTGTCGCGGAGCTCGCGGGCCCAGATCCGCCGTGCCGCCCGGTATTTGGCGATCTCCTCGAAGAAGTCGATCTGGGCGTTGAAGAAGAACGACAGCCGCGGGGCGAAGTCGTCGACGTCGAGGCCGCGGGCCACCGCTTCTTCCACGTAGGTCAAGCCGTCCTTGAGCGTAAAGGCCAGCTCCTGTGCGGCGGTCGAGCCCGCCTCGCGGATGTGGTAGCCGCTGATCGAGACCGGGTGCCAGCGCGGCATGTGCTCAGAGCACCACTCGATCATGTCGACCATCAGGCGCATGGCCGGATCGACCGGGAAGCACCACTCCTTCTGGGCGATGTACTCCTTGAGGATGTCCGCTTGGATCGTCCCGCCGAGGCGATCGGGGGGGATGCCCTGGCGCTCGGCCGCCACCACGTAGAACGCCATCATGATCGCCGCCGGCGCGTTGATCGTCATCGACACGCTGACCGCCCCGAGGTCGATTCCGCCGAACAGCGTCTCCATGTCGTCGAGCGTGTCGATCGCGACGCCCTCGCGCCCGACCTCGCCGAGTGAGCGCGGCGAGTCTGAGTCGTGCCCCATCAGGCTGGGCATGTCGAACGCCGTGGAGAGCCCGGTCTGGCCGTGCTCGAGGAGATAGCGGAAGCGCTCGTTGGTCTCCTCGGCCGTGCCGAATCCGGCGAACTGGCGCATCGTCCACAACCGGCTCCGGTACATCGAGGGGTACACGCCGCGGGTGAACGGGAACATCCCCGGTAGCCCGATGCTCGCCGTCCGGTCGGGCGCGACGTCATCCTCGGTGTAGAGGGGCGCGATCGGCTCGCCCGAGAGCGTCGTGAACGGCACGTCTCGCTCGGGCGTCAAGCCATAGGCCGCCCTCCACTCCGCCTCGGAAACCGGCACCCTGCCGTCAAGAACGGTCATCGAATGACCGATGATAGGGCGCCCGATACTAGGAAGTCAAACTAAATGAAGTCCCCGGCCTCGTGGCGCGCGCGGGTCAGCACGTCGGTGAGCGACCGGAGCTCTCCGGGGCGAAGCGGCTCAGTTCCGAAGCGGGTGTGGTTGAGCGCATCGGTCGCCGCCGATGCAACGTCCTGCCCGCGTGCGGTGATCTCCGCCAGCGTGGTTCGGCGATCTTCCGGGTGTGGTCTGCGCACGGCATAACCACGCTTCTCGAGCCCGTCGATGAGGTTGGTGACGCTCGTGGGGTGGACCTGTAGACGGGTGCCGATCTTGCCCATGGGCAGTGACCCGCGGCGGCTCAGGTAAAGCAGCATGAGCGCCTCGTAGCGGGCAAAGGTCAGCTCGAACGGGGCCAGGACTTCGTTCAGCCGGGCCAGCCAGATCTGCTGAACTCGCATGACCGACGTGACCGCCATCATTGGCACCGTCGCGGCCGGCCCCCAACGCTTGCGCCACTGGCGACCCGCTTCTTCAATTGGGTCGAAGCCCAGGGAAGAGGACACCCGCGACAGCTTGTCACGGCGGGCGGCGTGGATCAGCGACGGGAGGCGACGTGCCGGGCGGCGTCACGCAGAGCCGCCCACTCCGTGAGCTTGACGCGCGGACGGCCCGGGGCCGAGGTCTCGCCGGCCGCGGTCTCGACCGCGTTGATCGCCTGCCAGCCCTCCCAGGTCACCGCGTACTGGCAATGGCACTCGATCATGCCCTCGATGTCGTCCGAGAGCGGCTGGTTGAGGCGCCCGGCGGCCGCGTCCTCGAGGATCCGGTCCACGGTGTCCTGGGAGTCCTTCTTGTTCGTGCCGATCACGCCGGAGGGT
>JAFAWR010000012.1 GCA_019241635.1 Solirubrobacterales bacterium | reverse complement strand
GTGCAGCCGGGGCCTCGGGTCAGCCTCGCCCGGGGAGTCGAACCACACGATCGCGCTGTCGATGTCCGAGCCGGGCAGGGCTTCCCGGCGAGCCTGGCTGCCCAGCGCCAGCCAGGCAAACTCGGTGGTGGTCTCGGGGAGCGCGCCGCTGTCGGCGAGGGCGGTGGTCTCGGCGAGGGCGGTGGCGTCGGCGAGGGCGAGCTCGAGCAGCCGGCGGGTGAGCGCATCGACGACCACCGAGTACACAGCGGAGATGTTGATCGCCGCGACCCGAGCTTCGTGCATGGCGATCACCGACGGGCGCAGCTCGCGAGCCGCGTCGGCTAGCTCCTGGACCGATCCTGCCCTGGCGATCCTTCGCCTCAGGTAGAACGAGGAGCGGGTTTGCGCCGCGACGATGTCGGTGTCCTCGAGAATCCCGAGGATCTTCCCGGCCGGTGAGACGACCGGGAGGTGACGAAAGCCACGGTCGAGCATGTCGAGCAGCACGTCGCCGCCGAGCCGATCGGGCACGCAGGTGTACGCCGGCGCCGACATCGCCGCCGAGACGGGCGTGTCGCCGGTCAGCCCACGGGCGAGCACGCGAGTGCGCAGGTCGCGGTCGGTGAGGATGCCGAGCGCGCCGTCGCCGAGTTCGACGACGGCCGCGGTCGCTCCGGCGCTCGTCATCGCGGCGGCCGCGTCGCGGATCGGCGTGTCGGGGCCGCACACGACGGGCTTACCCCGGAGCAGCGCGCCGGCGGGCTGGAGCGATGGATCTATGCCGAACCCGGTGGTGACCGCGGCGGTGCGCTCTTCCCAGAGCTCGAGTAACGACCGCGCGACGAACCGAAGGCCGGCCGGGCCGGACAAGGAACCCTGCGCGACCTCGGCGGGGATCCGATAGCACGCCGTGTCCTCGGCCGCTCGGGCTTCGAAGCCCGTGGGAAGCCCTGAGAGCATCGAGGCGTGGCCGAACAACTCACCGGGGCCGAGGAGGTCGAGCACGCGCCGGTCGAAGACGATCTCGACCGCGCCCGTGCGCACGACGCGCAGGTGCTCGACTGGCCCGGCTCCCTGGGAGAAGATCGTCTCACCGGCGCGGTGGAACTCCTCTTCGGTGGCCGCGGCGACGCGGTCGAGGTCGGCCGAGCTCAGCGCATCGAACGGAGGATGTGCGCTGAGGAATCGGGCTATCTCGTGCGCCGTCGTGGCGCTCATCGCGAGCTCCCGGAGGGATCAGCCGACGGCGGCGGGCGCCTCGTGCGTGCTGCTCTGCCCGGCGTCCTGCTTGAGCATGTCGGCGCACTTCTCGCCGACCATCATCGTCGTGATGCACGGGTTGATCGCCGGGAGGAACGGCAGGATCGACCCGTCGGCGATCCGCAGCCCGCGGACGCCCCGGACGCGCAGACGCGGGTCGACCACCGCGAGCGGATCGGAGTCCGGGCCCATGTGAGCGCTGCACGCCGGGTGGTAGACGGTGTTGTGCGTCTTGTGCATGTAGTCGATGAGCTCATCGTCGGTCTGGGCGTCCGGCCCCGGCGCGAGTTCGGCGCCCGCCCACTCGGCCATGGCTGGCTGCGAGACGATCTTGCGCGCCAGCCGCATCCCGTAGGCCATGACGCGCTCGTCGTGCCCCTCGGGGTCGGTGAAGTAGCGCGGATCCACGCGCGCGCGGTCGCGGTAGTCGGACGAGCGCAGCCGCACGGTTCCGCGGGAGCGCCCGCGGCAGACATTGGGGGTCAGGCAGAAGCCGTTCTCGGTCGTCGGGTAGCCCCACCGCGCCGTGTTCATGTCGAACGGCACGGAGCCGTAGTGCATCATCAGGTCGGGGCGGTCGAGCCCCGGCTCGGAGGTGGAGAACAGGCCGATCTCCCACCACTGCGTCGAGTGGCGGATCATCGGCCGCTTGGCGTCCCACTGCACGATCCCCTCGACGTGATCGTCGAGGTTGGCGCCCACGCCGGGGGCGTCGACCAGGGTCTCGATCCCGAACTCCTGCAAGTGCTCGCCGGGGCCGATGCCCGAGAGCATGAGCAGCTTCGGCGTGTCGATCGCGCCGGCGCTGAGGATCACCTCGCGACGGGCGCTCACGCTCGCCTGGGTGAGCAGGTCCGGGGTGAGGTACTCGACCCCCGTGGCCCGCCCATCGCCGATCGCCACGCGCTTGACCCAGCAGGCGGTTCGGATCTCCAGGTTGGGCCGCGAGTCGAGGATCGGATGCAGGTAGGCGTGCGAGGCCGACATGCGTGTGTTGTCGGCCGAGGAGTTGATCTGGAACCAGCCCGCGCCGTTGGTCACCGTGTGGCCCTCGTTGAAGCGGCTGGTGGGCAGCCCGGCCTGGGCGGCGGCGTTCAGGATGGCGACGCCGCACGGGTCCTCGGGCGGGACCGTGCGGATGTTGACCGGACCGTCGCGTCCGTGGTGATCGCCGGGGCCGTCGTTGGTCTCCAGACGCCGGATGAGCGGCCAGCAGTCGGCCGCGCTCCAGCCCTCGCAGCCCATCGCCGCCCACTCGTCGAGGTCCTCCTTCGGGGTCCAGAAGGCGATGCAGGAGTTATGCGACGAGCAGCCGCCGAGC
>JAFAWR010000311.1 GCA_019241635.1 Solirubrobacterales bacterium | reverse complement strand
TGATCACGCCTCGCAGCATTCGGGCGACCACACCCCCGGGAAGCATTCGCGGGTCGCGGTGATCAGGCGATCTCGCGAGGTCGGGGCGCCGAACCGACGGCGGTCGTAGTCGGCGAACTGCCGCTCGAGGGCGTCGAGCGCGTCGACCGCGCCGCGGAGGGCCTGTCGCCACCATTCATGTCTCGGCGCCGGTCCGGCCAGGAGCGCCTCGATCGCGCCGATCAGGGCGGATTTCGCGACGATCGCCTCCGGGGTGGTCGCGTGCAGGCACGCGCCGTATTCGCCCGAAAGCCAAGCCGTGTACTCGCGCTCGACCTCGTCGAGGCGACCGCCGGCGAACGCGAACCGGGCCCGAAACGCGTCGGCCACCGCCTCGGGATCGCCGTCGGCCTCCTCGAGCAGATCAGCGTGATCCGGGGGGACCATCGCGGTGCCGTCAGGCAACACGTAGGTCGGCTGCGGAAGGATCCCCCGCTCGACGTAGGGCCGGATGCGCTCCTCCATGGCCACGAAGAACTCCTTGACATAGGCGATGTCGCGCTCGGCCGATTCCGGTAGCCGCGCGGTCACGCCACCTCCTGAATCTCGGGGAGCGGCGACTGCATCGGGAAGTGGCAGGCCGCGAGATGCCCGTCGCCGAACCGGCGGAGCGTCGGCACCTCCTCGGCGCACTTGTCCTGGGCACGCGGGCAGCGAGTGCGGAAACGGCAGCCCGACGGTGGGTGCACCGGCGAGGGCAGCTCTCCCCGAACCGCGAGGCGGCGCTGCTTGTTGCGCGCGAGCTCGGGATTCGGCACCGGGATGGCCTCGAGCAGACCGGCCGTGTACGGATGCGCGGGCTTGGCGTAGATCTCCTGGGCTGGGCCCACCTCGACCAGTCGTCCGAGATACATCACGCCGATCCGGTTGGCCAGGTACTTGACCACCGACAGGTCGTGCGAGATCACGATGTAGGTCAGGCCGTAGCTCGCCTGCAGACGTTGCATGAGATTGAGGATCTGCGAGCGGATCGAGACGTCGAGCGCGGACACGGGCTCGTCGGCCACGATCACCTTCGGGTTCAGCGCGAGCGCCCGGGCCAGACCGAGCCGCTGGCGCTGGCCCCCCGAGAACTCGTGGGGGTAGCGGTTGATCGCGTCGTAGGCGAGACCGACGTCGTCGAGGAGGCGGCGGACCGTCTCGGTTCGCTCCGTGGCGGTGCCGCGGTGGGCGATGTCGAGCGGCTCGGAGATGATCTCCTTGACCCGCATGCGCGGGTCAAGCGACGAGTAGGGGTCCTGGAACATGAACTGGAGGTCGCGCCGCAGCTCACGGAACCGGGACGGCTTGAGGGTCGCCAGGTCGGTGCCGTTGAACAGCACCTGACCGCCGGTCGGCACTTCGAGCCCGACCCCCATCCTCCCGAGCGTGGTCTTTCCGCAGCCCGACTCGCCGACCAGACCGAACGTCTCGCCCGGCCTGACCCCGAGGTTGACCTCGGTGATCGCGTGCACGGCGCCGATCTTCCGGCGCAGGACCGCGCCGGCGGTGACCGGAAACTCCTTGGTCACCTCCCTGAACTCGAGGATGAACGCCGCCATGTCGCCGTTTCGCGGCGCCTCCGGAATGGCCTCAGGCTCCGGCGCGGACTCGAGCAACTCGAGCTCTCGGCCAAACGAGGCCATCAGCGTCTTGTTCTGCTCCGCCTGGGCAATCAGCGACGCACCCAGGTCCCCCATCGCCGTGGCCGAGGAGTTCCGGGGGTGGAAGCACGCGTACGGATGGCTCGGGTCAACGCCGGCGAGTGGCGGATCCTCGCGGCGGCACTGGTCGGTGGCGAACGCGCAGCGCGGCGCGAAGCGGCAGGCCAGCGGTGGCCGGCGCAGGTCGGGCGGGATGCCCGGGATCGAGTAGAGCTCCTGACTCGCGTCCTGGTCGAGCTGGGGGATGGAGGCCAGAAGCGCCTCGGTGTACGGATGGCGGACGTGCGTGAACAGCTGCACGGTCTCCGCGGTCTCGACCTTGCGTCCGGCGTACATCACCGCGACCCGATCGGCGCGGCCCGCGATCACCCCCATGTCGTGGGTGATCAGGATGATCCCCATCCCGAGCTCGCGCTTGATGCGGTCGAGCAGGTCGAGGATCTGCGCCTGGATCGTCACGTCCAGCGCGGTCGTGGGCTCGTCGGCGATCAACAGCTTCGGATCGCAGGCGAGCGCCATCGCGATCATCACCCGCTGGCGCAACCCGCCCGAGAGCTGGTGGGGGAAGGCGCGAAGGCGCTCCGCCGGCCGGGGCAGGCCGACCAGCTCGAGCACCTCCGTCGCGCGCTCCATCGCCTGCGCCTTGGACACGTCGCGGTGGTTGAGGACGACCTCGGCGATCTGGCGCCCGATCGTCATGGTCGGGTTCAACGAGGTCATCGGGTCCTGGAAGACCATCCCGATCTCGTTGCCGCGCACCTCGCGCAGCTCGGCGTTCGAAAGCTTGACCAGGTCCCGGCCGTTCAGCCGGATCTCCCCGCCGGAGATGTAGCCGCCGCGTGGCAGCAGCCGCATGATCGACATCGCGGCCATCGTCTTGCCGCACCCCGATTCGCCGACGACTCCGAGCGTCTCGCCCTCGTCGAGCACGAGACTCAAGCCGTCGACCGCGTGCACGGTTCCGCTGCGCAGCCGGATCCGGGTCTGGAGGTCTTCCAGCTCGAGCAGGCGGGCCACGACGCTTCACCTCTCCTGCAGGCGGACGTCGAAGGCGTCCTGCAGCGCGTCGCCGATGAAGTTGAACGCGACGACCGTGATCACGATCATCGCCAGCGCCGGATAAACCTGCCACCAGTAGCCGTCCTGGAGGAAGGTCGTTCCGTCGGACAGCATCGACCCCCACGTCGGATCACCCGGAGGCAGGCCGAAGCCGAGATATTGGAGCACCGCCAGCGTCAGGATCGCGTTGGCGATCTGGAAAGTGACCGTGACCATGATCGTCCCGATCGTGTTCGGGATGATGTGCCGCAGGATGATGCGCCACGAGCGGCCGCCCATCACCTGAACTGCCTGCACGTACTCGCGCGTGCGAAGGCTGAGGGCCTCGCCGCGCACCAGACGTGCCGGAACGAGCCACGAGACCGCCACCAGCAGCCCAATGAGCAGCCCCAGGCTCGGCTTGGCTATCTGAGCGGCGAATATGAACAGAAAGACGACGGGGATCGCGTATCCGACATCTACCACGCGCATCAGGACACCGTCCAGCACGCCGCCAACGAACCCCGAGACCGCGCCATAGATCAGCCCGACAAGCGTCGCGATCACACCCACGGCTAGGCCCACCTCGATCGAGCTCTGGCCGCCCTCCATGAGCCGCCCGAGGATGTCGAACCCCTCCGAGTCGGTTCCGAGTAGATGCCCGCCCCCCGGCGCGAGATTCACGCTCAGCAGGTTTGGAGCGAGCTGGTTGGTCGAGTGAAACAGCGGGCCGAGGAAGCTGAACAGCGTGACCAAGATCACGATCGCTACGCCGACGACCGCCAGGCGGTTCTGCGCGAAGGTCCTTGCCACCACCACCCACGGGCTGCCCGTCGCGGCGACCTGGCCCCCTTCGGGCAGGACGTCGACGTCGACCGGACCCTGCTCGAGGCCCGGGTCGACCGGGCGCTCAGTACCTGATCCGCGGATCGAGGATTGCATAGCCGATGTCAGCCACTAGGTTTCCGAGCACGGTGATCACGCCGACCAGCACGGTGATGCCGAGCATCACTTCGTAGTCGTTGCTCAATGTCGCCTGGAGATACTCCAGGCCGGCGCCGGGAAAATTGAACACTTGTTCGATGATCAACGTTCCGGTGAGGACCAGCGGAATCGATAGCCCCACGAGCGTCACCACGGTGATCAGCGAGTTGCGCAGCAGGTGACGCCACAGCACGAGCCGCTCTGAGAGACCCTTGGCGCGCGCCGTGCGTATGTAGTCCTGCGCGAGCGTGTCGAGCGCGGAGGAGCGCATGTACCGACTGAACTGGGCGTACGTCACCAGCGTCAGACTCGCCACCGGAAGGACGAGACCTGCGGGATGTCCCAGGATCCCGAATGCCGAGCTCGACTGCGGCGCCTCGGCCGGGAACACGTGGAAGCTGATCGACAGGAACTGGATCAGCAACAACGCGATCGCGTACTGCGGCATCGAGTACAGCACGAAGCTGACCCCGGTGCTCGCATAGTCGAGCGGGCCGTTGCGGCGGACCGCCTGCAACACCCCGACCGGAATCGCGATCACCAGCGAGAAGATCAGCGACAGTCCGCCGAGCACCAAGTCGCGCGGAAGCTCACTCGCCAGTAGCGAGTCGACCGTGCGGTTGTACTGGTATGAGTAGCCCAGATTGCCATGCAGCAGCTTGTCCAGGAACAACCAGTACTGGACGTACACCGGCCGGTTCAGCCCATTCTGATGGGTGAACTGAGCGATCTCCTGTGGGGTTGCCCGCGGCCCGAGCACGTCACGAGCCAGGTTTCCCGGGAGCAGGTGCAGGAGGGCGAAGGTGATCACCGTGACGCCGAGCGTCACGATGATCGCCTGGCCCAGCCTGCGGATGATGTATCCGATCACCGAGGCAACCCGTGGAGGCGCATCCGCTCGCTCTTGCTATCGCGTGAAGTACCAGTCCTCGGGATTCATCAGACCCAGCGCGTTGGCCGCGTAGCCTCCGAGGTTCTTAGCGACGAGGGTCCCCGCGTCGCCCTGGTAGGAACCGATCGACGTCGGTTGGAACACCACCGGCACGTGCGTCGAGACGTTCTGCGCGTAGGTGGCCAGAGCGGAGGTCGCATCTGACGACACCGTCACCGCCGTGATCAACGCGGTGGTCGACGGGTCGTTGTAGCTGCCGTAGTTCGCCACCGCCCCCGGCGCGAACAGCTGCTCGCCCGTCGGCAGATACGACGGACCGTAGATCCACCCGGCGCCCCAGTTCTCTGCCTGCCACGCGCACGTCGGTTGGGTTGGCTCACATGCGACCGCGGTCTTGATGACCGTACCGAAAGGATGCGTGGTCAGGTCGATGTTGATCCCGACCTTCTTCGCCTGCGCCGCCAGGTCTTGCATCTCGTCCTGGACCGAAACGACTCCCGACTCGTAGTCGAGGTTGAACGAGATCCCCTCACCCTTCGTGATCCCTGCGCCGCACAGGGTCGGGTTCTGGCACGTGGTCGTGCCACCCGGCACCACCTTCCAGCCATGGCTGCTCAGAAGCTGCTGAGCCGCCGACGTTGAGAACGCGCACGGACTGAACGAAAGCGA
The DNA here is from genome assembly GCA_019241635.1 of Solirubrobacterales bacterium. Taxonomy (GTDB): domain Bacteria; phylum Actinomycetota; class Thermoleophilia; order Solirubrobacterales; family Solirubrobacteraceae; genus Palsa-465. Next base: position 13,966 of record JAFAWR010000311.1, on the reverse strand, counting down.
CGAGGCGCTGACGAGCGAGCTCGGCGGTTCGAGTGGAATCGGTCCGCATGTCGGAATCGCCGTGTTGCTCAGGTACGCCCTGATCCAGCCTTCCTGGTCGAGCAGGTGCTGGAAGGCAGCGCGGAAGTACGTCTGACTGAAGATCGGCCCGACCTTCGGGTTGTGGAGGTTAAGTGGGAAGTAGTTGAACGAGTAGCTCGCGGCCTGGTTGTCCACATACCCCTGCCCCTCGAGCGACGAGATCTGTGGCGCGTACTGCGACGGAACATTCGCGACCGTGAGCGAGCTCGGGCCGCCAGACCGCATCTGGTTGTAGATCGCGGCTTCGCTCGTGAACGGGAGCTCCACGAGCTTCGAGATCGTCGGCTTCGGCGAGCCCGAATAGTGCGCGTTTGGCACCAACGTCACCTGACCGGCGGTGGTGAAGTTCGTCAGCTTGAACGGCCCGTCGACCACGGTCCACAAAGGCGACGTCACCCAGCTGCCGGGCTTATTCGACTGAGCGTCGAGGAACTTGTACACCGCCGCGGCGCCGGCCTTCGTCGTGTCCGGCAGATGACCGTTGTCGGACGTCGGCGCCGGCGCGGAAAGTGAGGTCCGATCCCAGGACAGCGGGATCGGCGTCAGCTGCGAGAGCTCGTCGTAGATGACCCACTCGGGGTTGTATGCCTTAGTGAAGTGCAGGACGAACGTCGACGGATCCGGCGCCGAGTAGCTGGACACGTTGTCGGGAAAGTACCCCGGCACGTAACCGCACCACTCCGTCGCCGGGCTGGCCTTCATGACGTTCAGCCAGAACACCAGGTCGCGCGAGGTGACCGGCTCTCCGTCAGACCACTTCCACGAGTTCAGCTTGATCGTGACGGTCTTGTTTCCGTCGGAGAAAGTTGGTTGCTGGCCGATCGAGTAGTCGTAGTCGATCGTCGGGCGATAGTTGTTGCCGTACCAATACAGCGGCCGGTACAGCATGTACTCGAGCTGGTTGTTGTTGGCCGTGCTGCAGACCTGAGGTGAATACATCGGGAACACATAGTTCGGCGCAGCGTCCGGGCCTTCGGTGAAGTAGACGGTTCCACCTTGGAGCTTGGTCCCAGCGGGAGCGGTCGGTTGCGTCAGTCCCGCACCGCTCGCCGGGAGCGTGAGCTTGGGCATGCCGGAGGAGGCACCGCTACTGCCGCTGCTGGAGCTCGAGGAGCCGCACGCTGCGGCCAGGACCATCACGATGCTCGCGGCGAGCGCCGCGGCCGCCGTACGCGTGAGCTTTTGCACGTCCACCGTCCTCCCGATCTACGTTGTCATCGGACTACAGGTCTTGCGCGGATGCGATCCCCACCATCGCGCGGACGCCGGCCGGCGACCCGAAGCTCCACATCACGAACCTGCCACGGCCCCAGTACCCGGGGCGTTCCCGCCCCCGGCGCTTTGTGGAGGAGGCCAAGGTGAACAGGTTCGTGATGTCGGGCTTCGATCCGCCGCGCCGACGTGACGATGGGCCCAGAGGCGATCGATCCACGCGCTGGAACATCCCATCGCCTCGGCGGGTGCTCAAAGCAATTCACGGTCAGCTGAATGCTCGTCGGGGCATCACATTCGAGGGCGCCCGGACGGCGCAGAACGTCCGGGCGTGCCGGGCAGTATCCGAATCGGCGGTTACCGAGCCCTGACAGCACTCTGACCGCACGTGACAGGTCGGCGTTGCACGGGCCGAGCGCTTGTCAGATAATCGCCGGGATGCGCGCGCAGGCAACCGCAGCGCTGCGGTTCGGCATCCTAGGTCCGCTGTCCGCGTCCCGGGACGGGGAGGCGCTTGCCCTGGGTGGAGCCCGGCAGCGCGCGCTGCTGGCGGTCCTGCTCGTTCACGCAAACGAACTGGTCAGTACCGAGCGACTGATCGAGCAGCTTTTCAACGGCTCGGGGTCGGCCAGCTCGGCCAACGCGATCCACGTCGCGGTCTCGCGCCTGCGTCGCACGCTGCGCGATGACGGTGCCGAGATGCTGCGGACCCGGCGGGGCGGATATGTGCTCGAGCTCGAGCCCGAGCAGCTCGACGCGGCGATGTTCGAGCGGCTGCTCAGCGAGGGACGGAGCCTGCTGGCCGACGGCGACCACGCGGCCGCGGCCGAGCGCCTACACGCCGGCCTGGCGTTGTGGCGCGGCCCTCCGCTGGCCGATCTGGGCGCCGTGGAGGACGTGCAGCCCGAGGTACGACGTCTGGAGGAGCTTCGCCTGCTGGCCGAGATGGAGCGAGTCGATGCCGAGCTCGCCCTCGGCCACGCGCGAGACCTCGTCGGCCCACTTCAGCGGTTGATCGCTCAGGCGCCGCTGCAGGAGCGCCTGCGCGGGCAGCTCATGCTGGCGCTCTACCGCGCCGGCCGCCAGGCCGATGCGCTCGCGGTCTACCGGGAAGCCTGCACGCTGCTGCGCGACGAGCTCGGCCTGACACCGAGCGCTGAGCTCCGAGAGCTCGAGCACATGATCCTGCGCCACGACGTCGGACTCGAGCCCGACCGGGCCCAGCCGACCCTCGGTGGGACCGTGCTGTGCCCGTTCAAGGGGCTTGCCGCGTTCGAGGGCTCCGATGAGAAGTTCTTCTGTGGGCGCGACCGGGTCGTCTCCGAGCTGATTGCCCGGGTGGCCGAGTGGCCGCTGGTCGGCATCCTCGGGCCCTCCGGGATAGGCAAGTCCTCGCTGCTACGCGCCGGCGTGCTGCCGGCCCTGGCGGCCGGTGCGCTGCCCGGGAGCTCGAGCTGGCGGCAGGTCCTGCTCCGGCCCGGGGAGCATCCGTGCGCCGAGCTCGAGCGCGCCCTCGGCGGCCCGGTGGGCGAGGTGCTTGGTCGCCTGCGCCTCCAGGAGCGGATCGTCATCGCGGTCGACCAGCTCGAGGAGGCGTTCACCGCGTGCGGGGATGAGTCCGAGTGCCGGGAGTTCCTCATGCGCCTCGCCGCGGCGGCGGGGGACAGCGAGCGGCGCGCGCTCGTGCTGTGCACGCTGCGCGCCGACTTCTATGGCCGGCTGAGCGCGCATGCGCGGTTCGCCGAGCTGCTCAGCCGCAGCCACGCCCTGGTCGGGCCGATGGACAGCGCCGAGCTCCGGGAGGCGATCGAGCGGCCGGCCGCCCTCGCGGGGCTCGAGGTCGAGGACCGCCTGGTCAACGTGCTGGTGGCCGAGCTGGGGGACGAGCCGGGCGCTCTCCCACTGCTCTCCACCACGCTGCTCGAGCTCTGGCAGGCGCGCGATGGCCACCTGCTCCGCCTCCAGGACTACCGCGCCACCGGCGGCGTGCGCAGCGGGGTGACGAGGATCGCCGAGGCCGCTTACACGCGGCTCGGGCACGACGAGCGCGGGGTGGCCCGGGAGCTCCTGTTGCGGCTGGCCGACCTTGGCGATGGCGCGGCGGAACGACGGCGGGTCTCGCTGGACGAGGTCGAGGGGATCACCGGGTGGCAGCCCGTGCTCGCGGCGCTGACCGAGGCTCGCCTGGTGACCGTGGGGCCCGGGGCGGTCGAGCTCTCCCACGAGGCGCTGCTGCGCGAATGGCCGCGCTACCGGGGGTGGATCGAGGAAGATCGCGTGGGGAGGCGCCTGCACGCCCACCTGCGCGTGACGGCCGCCGAGTGGGATTCTGCAGGACGGGATCCCGGTGAGCTCTACCGCGGCGCCAGGCTGGCCGCGGCGCTCGAGTTCTGCGCGCAGCGCCCCGAGCAGATGGACCGGCTCGAGCGCGAGTTCGTCACCGCCAGCCGGGCGGCCGCGGAGCGCGAGGCGGCGCGCCAGCGCCTTCAGAACCGCCGCCTGCGCGCGCTGCTGCTCGGCGCGGGCCTGCTTCTCGTCCTGGCGGTCCTCGCCGGCGTGGTGGCGGTGATCGGGCAGCAGCAGGCCTCGAGCGATGCCCGGCTGGCCGTGGCCGACGCCCGCGCCGCGCTGGGTCGCCAGCTCGGCGCCGAGGCGCTCGGCGCGCCGCGGCTCGACGTAGCGGCGCTGCTGGCCCGCGAGGCGGTGGCGCTCGACCGCTCGCCGCAGACCGAGGGGACGCTCCTCTCGACGCTCCTGCGCAGCCCGGCCGTCATGGCCACGTTCGCCCTGCCGACCAACTCGACCCCGCAGGTCGCGGTCAGTCCCGACGGCGGCACCCTTGCGGTGTCCGACAGCGTCGCCAACACCGTGCGCTTCTACGACGCGCGCAGCCGCGCCCTGAGCGCACGAGCACTGAACGACTTCTTCGGCGATCAGGCGCCGTCGTACTCGCCGGACGGATCGCTGCTGGCCTACCGGACGGGGTCCGAGCTGGTCGTGCGAGACACGGCCACGCTCGGCGTGAGCGCGCGGTTGAGCATCGGCGGACCGTTCACGCAGGCGCTCACGAGCGACGATCCCGACGGCAGCCTCCTCATCGCCCCGGACGACCGCACCGTCTACTACGGCTACTGGGTGATGAGCGCCGGAGGCCAGCCCGGCCAGGCCTACCTGGCGCGCTGGGCGCTGCCGAGCGGCCGGCGGCTGACCACGGTGGCGCTCGGCGACGGTCCGCTCCTGGCCATGCGGCTGCTCGACGCGGGCAGCCGGATGATGATCGTCACCCCCCACGGCATCCGCGGCTACGCCGCGCAGACCATGGCCACGCTGGGGTCGGTGGCGATCCGTCCCGCGCCGCTGCTGCCCACGGCGGCGGCGATCAGTCCCGACGGCTCCACGGTCGCGATCGGGTCGCAGAACGGGGCGGTGTGGTTCGTGGCCGCGGCCAGCGGCCAGGCCCGGCGCGGGTTCGGGGGTCACGGCGCCACGGTGGCCAGCGTGGTCTATGGCCCCGACGGCGGCAAGGCGATGACCGTCGGCGACGACGGCCGGGTGATCGTGTGGGATCCGCGCGCGCTCGCCGAGCTGGCCGTGCTCCCGGGGCCACCGGAGCGCGTGCGCGACGCCGTGCTCAGCCCGGACGGCTCGACGCTCTACACCTCGGGTGTCGGCGGCGTGCTGCTGGCCTGGGATTTGACTGGGCAGCGAGGCTTCGGCCGCAGCGCGCGCGTCGGCTCGGCATCGTCCTGTTGCGATCCGATCTCACCGCTCCAGCCTGCGCTCGCGCTCTCGCCCGGCGGCTCGCGCTTCGCGGTCCTCACCGGTCCGTCGACAGTTGGCGTCTTCTCGTCCGCGACCCTGGCCCGCGAGTCCTCGTTCACGATCAGGCCGGGCACCGGGACGATCACCGCGCTCGCCTGGTCGCCCTCGGGTCAGACGCTGGCGGTCGGCGGCCATGCCGGGCTGGTCGAGCTGTGGAGCCTGAGCGGCGCGCCGCGCTATCTGCGCTCGCTCTACGGCATGGCACCGCTTCCCGGCCAGGACGAGGCGATCCAGGCGCTCGCCTTCTCGCCCGACGGACAGATGCTGGCCGCGAGCGACAAGAGCCAGACCAGCTCGCTCGGGCACACCTCGACCGCGCTGGTGGCCACGCTCGGGACCTGGTGGGTGGCCACCGGCGTCCTGGTCAGCGCGCCGGCGGACCTCGGCGGTGGCAACAGCATCAATGGATCCGACGTGGTCGCCTTCTCGCGCGACGGCCGGCTGCTCGCGGTCAGCCTGCTCACCGGCGGCGTGCGCATCTACGACCCGCTCAGCGGCGGTCTGGTGCGGACGCTCTCCGATCCCGGCGACGAAGGCGTGGCGCTGGCCTTCGGGCCCGGCGGGATCCTCGCCGAGGGCACGTTCGGAGGGACGGTCGAGCTGTGGAAGGCGCTCACCGGCCGGCGCGTCGCCCAGCCGCTGCTGGCCGACTCGGTGGCGATCACCAGCGTCGCCTTCGATCCGACCGGCCAGCGCTTCGCCACCGCGGGGAGCGGCGACGGCACGGTCAAGGTGTGGTTCACCGACGGCCTCCAGCAGGAAGGCCCCCGGCTCGCCTCCGATCCCGGCGCCACATCAGCGGTAGCCTTCGAGCCGGGCAGCCAGGACCTGCTCGCGGTCGATGATCACGGCGGCGCGTTCGCCTGGCCGGCCGCGCTGAGTGCGTGGCAGCAGGATGCCTGCGCGCTGGCCGGGCGCAACCTCACGCGGGCCGAGTGGGCCCAGTTCGTGGGTGGACCGCGCTACAGCAGCGTGTGCCCGTAAGCCATGCTCCATCGCACCTGGGCGACTCGCCGACCGGAGCACATAGTGCACTCGCGTCCATCCCGGTGTAACTACTTGTCGCCGCCCGTCATGACCGGGTGGTCAGTATCTCGTGATTCTTTGGTGAATCTGATCGCCAGCTCCTTGACAGCACCGCTGGCCGCAGTACGGTAGCCGCCTCGCCGGGTATGCGTCCACGCTCGTGAGGGGTGACGGTGGCGGCAGCCCGTGCCGGAAAGGAGCCGTCGATGAAGCGTAATAGAGCAGTCCTGGCCACCGCAGCTGCCGTGGCGGCAAGTGCCGTCGCGACGGTCACGTTCGCGCCGGGGGCGCAAGCGTGGGATCGCTGCCCTCCCGGGAATCACGACCGGGAGTACTGCGAGCACCACCACCATCACCACCATCACCACCACCACGGAGATGGGCGGGCGGCGGACGTCCGGCGCGAGTAGCGATGATCGACCTGCACTGCCACGTGCTGCCGGGAGTCGACGACGGACCGGCCACGGTGCAGGAGGCGATCCAGCTCGCGCGCGGGGCGAGCGCCGATGGGATCACCACGATCGTGGCGACGCCGCACGTCGACGCCTCGCATCCCGAGGTCCGCTCGGCTCGCGTCCGCGGGGCGGTCGCCGAGCTCCGGTCCGCGCTCGCCGGTGCCAGAGTTGCCGTCGCGATCGAGGCGGGGGCCGAGGTGGCGTTCACCCGGGCTATGGAGCTCGACGACGCCGAGCTGCACGCGTTGACGCTGGGAGGCGCCGGGTGGCTGCTGCTCGAGTGCCCATTGAGCACCACGGCCGCGCCCGGCTTCGCCACGGCGGCGCGCCTGCTCGCCCGGCGCGGCCACCGCATCCTGCTGGCGCATCCGGAGCGCTCTCCGATCTTCCACCGCGCGCCCGAGCAGCTCGACGACCTGGTCGCCGAGGGGATGCTGTCTCAGCTCACGGCCCGGTCGCTCGACGGCCGCTTCGGTCGCACCGTCCGCGAACTTGCGCTCGACCTGGTCGCGCGCGGTGCCGCGCACGTCGTGGCATCGGATGGCCACGACGCCAACCGCCCGGCCCGGATCGCGGCGCACCTGAGGAACGCGGGGCTCGATACGGCGCTGAGCGATTGGTTGACCCGCGAGGTTCCGGCCGCCGTGCTGGGCGGCGCGGCGCCTCCGCGTCGGCCTCAGGGCACCCGGGTCCGGCCGCGGCGCGGGCTCGCCCGCCTTGCGCGCAGATGAACTGGTGAATCGCCGGTGAAACTCAGGTAAAGGTTAATTGTCACGGCGACGTGAAGCGGGCGTGAAGTGTCAAATCGCCACGCACGTATCACCGCCGAAGTTCACTAGTCGTTCACCCGCGCCTCGCGCCGGTCCTCGAAGGTGCACGCCACGCCATCTGTGCGAGCGAGGGGACGCGCTCACGCTTTTGTGGGGCGGCTGATCACCCGAGTCATGCCGACGCCAACCAAGACCAAGAAGAAGACGACCCAGAGCGCGCTGCGGCGCAAGCCACTGGGAGAGCGAATGCGCGAGCGGCTCCTCGACCTCCTGGACTGGGTCGCCGGCAACTCGCTCAAGGTGGCGCTGGCCACGATCGCGGTCGCGCTGCTGTTGCTGTTCTTCATCGGCCTCTCGATCCTCAGCCCGAGTTCCCCGGGTCGCGAGGTCCGGTTCTCGGAGGCGACCACGCTGATCTCCACCGACGGCGCCGTGCAGCAAGCCACGTTGCTCGATCAGGACGCCCGCATCGAGCTGACCACCGCCACCGGCCAGCAGCTCTGGACCGCCTACCCGCACGACGACGCGTACACCAGCCAGCTCCTGAATCTCCTGAGCGGCCACCACGTGCCGACGACGGTCGACCCGCAGTCGGGCAAACCGACGCTGCGGATGGTGGTGCAGTTCTTGTTGCCGATCCTGATCCTGGTCACGCTGTTCGCGCTGTTCACGTTGATGGCGCGCGAGCAGGGGGGGATGATCGCCGCGTTCTCGAAATGGAGCGGGCGCAAGCAGAAGGCGGGTACAGGACGTTTCAGCTTCGCCGATGTGGCCGGCGCACCCGAGGCCTTGATCGAGCTGCGCGAATTCGTCGACTACCTCGAAGACCCCTCGCGATACGCCGAGCTCGGCGCCCGGGCGCCCAAGGGGGTCCTGCTGGTGGGGCCGCCGGGGACCGGCAAGACGCTGTTGGCCCGTGCCGTGGCCGGGGAGGCGAAGGCCAACTTCTTCTCGATCTCGGGCTCGGAGTTCGTGGAGTCGCTGGTCGGGGTCGGCGCGGCGCGCGTGCGCGACCTGTTCCGCCAGGCCCGCGAAGCGGCGCCGGCGATCATCTTCATCGACGAGCTCGATGCGGTGGGACGCCAGCGCGGGGCGGGCATGGGACAGGGGCACGACGAGCGCGAGCAGACGCTCAACCAGATGCTCGTGGAGATGGACGGCTTCGGCGCGGAGAGCGGAATCGTGGTCATGGCCGCGACCAACCGACCCGACATCCTCGACAACGCGCTGCTCCGGCCGGGTCGCTTCGACCGCCAGGTCGTCGTCGATCTCCCCGACGTGCACGGTCGCACGGAGATCCTCGCCCTGCACGCCTCCAAGACGCCGGTGTCGCGCACGGCGGACCTGGCCAGCATCGCCCACCAGACGCCCGGCTTCTCGGGTGCCGATCTCGCCAACGTGATCAACGAGGCCTCGCTCCTGGCCGTGCGCGCGGGCAAGGTGGAGGTCGAGCAGCCCGAGCTCGAAGAGGCGATCGATCGTGTCCTGATGGGCCCGGCACGCAAGAGCCATCTACTCCGCATCGAGGAGCTCTGGCGAATCGCCGTGCACGAGTCCGGGCATGCGATCGTGGCCAAGTCGATCGACTACCCCGCGGCCATGCAGAAGCTGTCCGTGGTCGCCCGCGGGCGCGGCCGGGGGGGCGCCACGATCTACGCCTCGAGCGACCAGCTGATGCTCACGGAGCTTGACCTGATCAAGCAGCTGGTAACGATGATGGGCGGGGCGGCCGCCGAGAGCTACGTGTTCGGGATGCTGTCGACCGGCGTCGAGGGCGACATCGACCAGGCGACCAAGATCGCGCACTCGATGTGCGCCTCCTATGGGATGAGCTCGGCAATCGGTCCGGTGGCGATCGGCGAGAAGGAGGGGCAGGTGTTCATTGGGCGTGACCTGGCCAACATGGGCAACGTGGCGGCGGCGTCGCTCGAGCTGGTGGACAGCGAGGTCCGGCGCCTCGTGCACGACGCCGAGGAGACGGCCAAGCGCGTCCTCCTGCTGAACGTGGCGGTACTCGAGGACTTGGCCAACTCCCTGTTGCGCGCCGAGACGCTCTCGGGTCCCTCGCTCGACGTGTACATGGAGGCGGTCAAGCCGTGGGAGGAACCGCTGATCAAGGAGGCGGATCGCCACGCCTCGCCGATCAGCGTGCACCACGACGGCTACGACGATGACGACGAGCAGCTCTGGGACGACGGCCCCGACGACTGAGCCCGGCGAGCCCCGCATGCCCTCGAGCGATTTCACCTCGGTCTGCGACCGTCACCTGGCCCGGGTGTACGGCTATTTCGCCTATGCGCTCAGCTCGCGGGCTGATGCCGAGGATCTGACCCAGCAGACGTTCGAGCGGGCGATGCGCGCCTGGGCCCGATACGACAGCGCCCGCGCCGGCGTATCCACCTGGCTGCTGGCGATCGCGCGCAACCTCCTGATCGACCACCTGCGCGCGTCCCGAGCCCGCATACCGGCGATCGGCGACGTCGCGCTGGAGGCGATGCCTGCGGCTCCGGACCGCCACAGCCTCGGCCTGGACCCCGAGCTCGAGCTCGCGCTCGGGCAGCTCAGCCCGCGCGAGCGCGAGCTGATCGCGCTGCGCTTCGGCGGCGATCTGACCAGTGGGGAGATCGCCGGGCTGACCGGTCTGTCCGCGGCGAACGTGCACCAGATCCTCTCGCGGGCGCTGCGCCGGATGAGGAGCGCCATGAACCCGCAGCCCGTGGGCGCCGCACGATGAGACCCCGGCGGGCGATCGTGATCCTCGCGGCCGTGCTCGCGTGCGCGAGCGCCGCGGCGCCGGCCGGCGCTGCCCCGATCGCCGGCGCGACCTACACCGGAACCGCCGCCGATGGAGCCCAGGTTTCCTTCACGATCTCGCCCGACGGCACGCTCGTCACCTCATACCAGCTGGTCGGCGTGCCGGGGAATACCTGCTCGTTCTTCGCCAACGGCGACGCGGGCGCGTGGCCAGGCGCGCCGATTGAAGACAACGCGTTCACGTATCACCTGCGCACGGCGATCGCCCTCCAGGGCTCGTTTGCGGGAACGCGGTCGGCCTCGGGCACGTTCGACTTCCATCAGGACGCCACGAGCCAGACTCCGGCCTGCGATACCGGCCTCGTGCGCTGGACGGCGAGCACCACCGCCAACCCGGTGCCGGGGCAGGGCGGCGGCGGGGGCCCGGGGTCCGGCCCGGGACGGAGGCACCACTCGATCGCAACCAGGATCAGCCTGCGCCGGTCCCCGCGGAAGTTGGGCGGCCGGGTCACCTCACCGACCGGCGGGTGCCGGGCGGGGCGCACGGTGATCCTGTGGCGAGGCTCGCGGCGCATCGGCTCGACGAGGTCGAAGGCGGGCGGCAGCTTCTCGTTCGCTCGCTCGCCGCAGATACGCGGCCGGCCCGTCCGGGTGAGCACGCCGGCTCGGACGGCGCGGGCGGGCGCGTGCGCGGCAGCCTCCTCGACCTTCATCAAGGGTTAGCCCCGGTGCGGATCGCCTGGACCGGGCCGGTGGGGACGGGCGGCGGGGTTCCGGCCATGGGGCAGCTGATGCTGCGCGAGCTCGTGCGCCAGGGAGTCGAGGTCGACCTGTACTCGATGATCCACGATGGCGAGCGGCTCCCGATCGAGCCCATGCCGGGGCTGCGGGTCATCGTGCGGCGCTCGGGCTGGCGGTGGAACCGCTGGTACAGCGCTACTCAGGCCGGCGCCCTGTTCTCGGGTCTGGCCGCCCGGACCCTCAGCAGCATGCTGCTCAGCATCCGGCTGCTGATCGAGCACCGGCGGGCTCCCTACGACGCGGTCTACCAACTCTCGCAGACCGAGCTGTTCCTGCTCGGACGCCTCCGGCGGCTCGCCCCGCCGATCATCGTGCATCCGTGCACCCACGCCGCCGGCGAGCTTCGCTGGCATCGTGCCGAGCAAGCCTACGCGCTGCGCTCCGAGCGCCGTGGGGTCCATCTGATGATGCGGGCGTGGCTCGCGGCGCGAAGCGCGCTGCAGCCCGCGGACCTCGCCCGCGCGGACCTGGTGGTGGGGCTGAGCGAGCGCTTCAACCAGCACGTTCATCAGGACTACGGCGTGCCGGTGGGCAAGCTGCGCGTGGTGCGCACACCCGTGGATCTCGACCACTTCGCGCCCAACGGATCGGCCTCCGGCGCGCGACCGCGAACCCTGCTGTTCGTCTCGCGGATATCTGCCCGCAAGGGCGTGGAGGAGATCGTCGCGCTGAGCCACCGCCTGGCCGACCTGGCCGGATCGGTTCGTCTGCTCGTGATCGGCGGGCCCACGCAGTGGTCGGACTACCGCGCGCACCTGGCGGGGCTCCATCCCGCGGTGGCGGAGTACCTGGGGGGCGTGCGCAGTGAGGAGCTGCCCGCGCTCATGCGCGAAGCGGCGATGCTGCTCGTGCCGAGCCGCTACGAGCCGGGATCGATCGTCACGGCGGAGGCGCTGGCCTGCGGGCTGCCCGTCGTGCTGAGCGACGAGGTCGGCAATGCCGAGGCGGTCAGCGGCCCGCACGTGCGAATCCATCGCGCCGGGGACCTCGACGCGCTGGAGGCCGCGGTGCGCTCGCTCCTGCGCGCCATGGACGATGATGAGCCGACGCTGCGCGCCGCTGCCCGCGCCAACGCCGAGCGAGAGTTCGCGCCGCCGGCCATCGCGGCGGAGCTGATCGCGCTGATCGCCTCGCGGGTCCAGGATCACGCGTGCGCGTGAGCGGCGTCGTCGCGCGCCTGACCACGGCCAACGTACTCGGCGCAGCGTCCGGGTTCGTGACCGGCCCGCTGCTGGCGCGCTCGCTCGGCGCCACCGGGCGCGGCGATCTGCAGGCGGTGATCGCGCCGCTGTCGCTGGTCCCGGCCGTCCTCGGGCTGGGCATCCCGGCCTACGCGTACCGCACGCTCCCCCGCGGCCGCAGCGCGCGCGAGGTCGTTCCCTCCCTCGGCCTCCCGCTGCTCGCGCTCGGCTGCGTCGGCATGGCGGGGGCCGTGGCTCTCGCGGACGTGCTGGCCGGCGGTCGGCCGGTCGTGCGCACCTTCCTCATCGTGGGCTTGTTGCTGACCCCGTTGGCCCTGCTCAACAGCCTCCTGCTCTCGAGCCTCGCCGCGCTCGAGCGCTGGCGTGGCGTGCTCGCGGTGAGCGTGATCCCGTTCGCCACCCCGTTCGTGGCAATCGTCGGCCTGTATTTGACCGGGCATCTCACCGTGGCCACCGCGGCGGCGGCCACAATCGCCGGCTCGGCGCTCCAGATCGTGCCCGCGCTTCCGTTGCTGCGCGAGCTCGGCCGGCCGAAGTTCAGCCCGCGACTGGCCCGAGCGGGAGCCGCCTTCGGACTGAAGTCATGGTTCGGCGGCCTGGCGCTCACCGCCAACGGCCGCCTGGATCAGGTGATGATGATCACCGCGGTCCCCGCCCGTCAGCTCGGCCTGTACGCGGTGGCGGTCACGATCTCCGGCGCGTACGGGCTGGTCACCGGCGGAATCTCGCCGCCGCTGATGACGCGGATCGCCGCCGGCGGGCGAGAGGTGATCATGCAGGCGGTGCGGATAACGATCGTCGTCACGCTCGCGCTCAACACGGTGATCGGACTGATGACCCCGGTCATCCTTTCCGTCCTGTTCGGACCAGAGTTCCGTGACGCGGTCCCGATGGCGATCGTGCTCCTGGGAGCCAGCGTCCCCCTGGCCGCGGCCAGCGTTCTCAGCTCCGCGCTGCAGGCCGACGGCGCCCCGCTGATCCCGACGGTCGCCGAAATCATCGCGCTCGTGGTCACCGTGATCGGCTTGCTCACCCTGCTCGGGCCGCTTCAGGGTATGGGCGCAGCGGTCGTCAGCCTGACCGCGTACAGCGTGAGCTTCGCGTTCCAACTCGTGATGGCGGCTCGACGCCTCGGTGCGCCGATCCGGGCGTTCCTGGTCCCGTCCGCCGAGGACGTGCGCTGGGCGCGCGGGCTGCTCGCCGGGGCGATCCTGCGGCCAAAGGCCGTGGCATGAGCAGGCAATCGGAGATGCTCACGATCAGCGTCGTCGTGCTCGCGTACAACCGCCCGCGGCTGCTCGCCAAGGCACTGGCCAGCGTTCGCGGGCAGACCCGCCCGCCCGACGAGCTTCTGGTCATCGACGATCACTCCGAGCCACCGCTGCTCGCCGAGGGCGCTCGGCTGATCCGCCAAGGCGCCAATCTCGGCCCGGGCGCCGCGGCGGCACGCGGAATCATCGAGGCGCGCGGCGACGCAATCGCGTTCCTGAACGACGACGACATCTGGTCACCTGAGCTGTTGGCCGCCCTCGAGAACGCGCTCCTGGCTCACCCCGAGGCGTGCATCGCGTTCTGCGACCACGGCGTGATCGACGCCGACGGCGCAGAGCGGCCCGATCATGCCGATGAGCTGAGCGCACGGTACGGACGAGCAGGACTCGCCGAGGGGAAGGTGAGTCTGGAACGAGCCGCGCTCGTGGACCTGAGCGTTCCGGCGGCCTCCTTCGCGTTGACCCGCCGGGAGGCGCTCTCGCCGCAGCTGGTCCGCGCGGGCGCGGAGGCCTGGGACTACTTCGTGTCGGTGAGCGCCGCCCTCACCGGTCGACCCGGCGTGTACGTCAAC
>JAFAWR010000194.1 GCA_019241635.1 Solirubrobacterales bacterium | reverse complement strand
GGGTGACGACGCCGAGGGATCGGACGAGCTCGTATCCGAGATCAACGACACCGTGGCCAAGCGCATCGGGAAGCTCGCCCGGCCCAAGCGGATCATCTGGGCCGATGACCTCCCGAAGACGCGCTCCGGCAAGATCATGCGGCGTTTGCTCCGCGACATCGCCGAAGGGCGCGCACTCGGGGATGTGACAACGCTGCGCGATCCCGATGTGATGAAGCAGCTCGAGGGGAAGGTTCAGGAGGAGCAGAAGTCTGAGGAGTCATAAGGGGGTGAGGTGCGCTCGGGGGCTCCCGTGCGCCGTTCAACCGGACCCGCAGGTTCGACCGTGGGTTGGCGCGAGGGAGCCCCGAGCGCAACCTCACACCCCTGATTCCTCTGCGTCGGCGCTTCCGGCCCCAGGCCGCCCCGGTCGCCCCACGTCCGTTCCGCCCCGCCCCGCGGTATACAACCGAGTCTATGCCAAGAGGGCGACCTCCGCTCGCTCTCTTTAGCTGGTTAGACGCCGAGGCGTTTGGAGAGGTCAGCGACGTGGCGCCGGGCGACCGGGATCGCCTGGCCGTCGGAGAGGATGAGCTCGGCGCTGCCTCCGAGGAGCGGGCGGAGCTCGACCGCGCGGGCCAGGTTGGCCACGTACTGCCGGTGCACGCGGATGAAGTGAAACGGCGCCCAGCGGCGCTCGATCTCGCCGAGCGTCGTGCGCAGCAGGTAGCGGCCGTCCTCGGTGACGATCCGGACGAAGTCGCCGTGGGACTGGACGTAGAGGATCGAGCCGCGATTGACCAGACGGGTCGACCCGGCCCGCGCGCCTGACACCGCGATCATCTCGCTCCCGCCCCCGGCTGGGGCCCGCGCACGGCGCCCGTTGGCGTCGGCGGCATGATCCTCGGCGGCGTCGAGCGCCGTGGCGATCCGCTCGAGCGCCTCCTCGAGGCGGCGCCGGCTGACCGGCTTGCGCAGGTAGTCGAGGGCACGCAGCTCGAACGCGTCGACCGCCGCGTTGTCGTAGGCGCTCACGAACACCAGCTGCGGGGGCGACGCGAAGCGCCGGAGCACGCGGCCCAGCTCGACGCCGTCCAGGTCGGGCATCCGGACATCGAGGAAGATCGCGTCGTAGGCCTGGCTCGAGGCCTTGAGCAGCGCGTCGTGGCCGCCGAAGGCGCACTCCACCTCGCGTACCGCTGGGCAGCTCCGCAGCAGCCGGGCCAGGTCCTCGAGCTGGGTGTGCTCGTCGTCGACGGCGAGGATCGTGAGTCCATCGGAGCTCATGTCTCGACCGATCCGGCGAGCTCGGGCTGGAGGATCTCGCCGCGGAGGTTGGGCACGGTCATCACGGCGGTCGTGCCCTGGCCGAGGTCGGACTCGATGCGCAGGGCGTATCGCTCGCCGAACGTGGCCCGCAACCGGGCGTCTACGTTCGACACGCCGATCCCCCCGCCCGCGCCGGCCAGCACCGCCTCGAGCCGCTCGGGCTCGATCCCGACGCCGTCGTCGGCGACGCGGAGCTCCACATCGCCGCCGAGAATCCGGGCTGAGATGGCCACCCGCCCTCGCCCGGCCTGGCGCTCGACCCCGTGGCGCACCGCGTTCTCGACCAGCGGCTGCACCGACATCGCCGGCACCACCGCTACCCGCGTGTCCGCTGGCACGTCGATCGTGACGTTCAGACTGTTGCGAAAGCGCGCCCGCTCGAGCCGCAGGTAGCGCTCAACGTGGTCGATCTCCTCGCCCAGCGTCACATACGAGCGTGCGTCCCGGAACAGGTAGCGAGTGAACTCGGCGAAGTCGGTGAGGAGATCGCGCGCCTCTTCAGGGCGGGCGTGAATGTCTCCCGCCACGGCGGCGAGCGCGTTGTAGATGAAGTGGGGCGAGATCTGGGCCCGAAGCGCGCGCAGCTCGGCCTGGGCCACGCGCTCCTCCTGCGCCGCCACCAGCGACAGCTCGACCTGCGCCGCGACCAGGCTGGCCGCCTCTCCGACCACCCGAAGCTCGTGATGGCTCGGACGCCCTACCGTGCGGTAGAAGGCGATCAGCGTGCCGATCCGCCTGCCCTGGGCGACCAGCGGGGCGAGCACTGCGGAGCGCAGCGGACAGCTCGGATCGGACGAGACCAGACGCGGCACGATGTGCAGCCGGTCATCGCCGGCCCGCTCGAGCAGCCGGGAGAGCAGATCGCCGGGGCGCACTTGGTCGCGCCCCTCGCCGTCGATGGCCAGCACCGCGCGGGTGTCCGCGAGCGCGATCGCGGCCGCGCCGGTCAGCGCGCGCAGGTGCGGCACCGCCCGTTCGGCGTTTCGCGCGGTGAGCCCCTTGCGCAGGTGCGGGAGCGTGGTGGTGGCGGCGTGCAGAGCCGCCTGCATGGCGGCCTCGGGAATGCCTGCCGTGGGCGCCGACCGCATGGCACGCCAGACCGCCACGACGATTGCGGCAATCCCTATGCCCAGTCCTGCGCCCAGAGCCAGATCCATGGTGAGCCCCGTACAGGTTACCGAGGCTTGTGGCGGTTGTTACCTGGCGCCCGGATCGGCATGATGCGGGCATGAGCTCCACAACCACCTTCACGTCCTACGAACAGGCTCGCGAGCAGCACCATTGGGAGGTTCCCGAGCACTACAACATCGCCGTCGACGTTTGCGACCGCCACCCGCGCGAGAAGCTCGCGATGATCCACGAGGATTTCCAGGGGCGGATCCGCGAGGTGAACTGGGGCGAGCTCCAGGACGACTCCAACCGGTTCGCCAACGTCCTGCGCGCCCACGGCGTCGAGCCGGGCGACCGGGTCGCGATGCTGCTGCCGCCCACGCCGGAGACGGCCGCGGCCTTCTTCGGGGTGTGGAAGGTCGGGGCGATCCTGCTCTCGATGTCAGTCCTGTACGGGGACGAGGGCATCCGCCACCGCGTGCGCGACTCGCAGCCCAAGGTGCTGCTGACCAACGAGCCGAACGCCGGCCGCGTCGAACGCGATCTCGTGGAGCATGTGCTGATCCTCGACGACGAGCTGCTGGGGCGCGGCAGCACGGCGTTCGAGCCGGTCGACACCGCGGCCGATGACCCTGCCCAGCTGTATTACTCGTCGGGCACCACGGGGCTGGCTAAGGGAATCCTCCACGCGCACCGCTACGTGCTGGCTCACGAGGAGTTCGTCTACTGCCATGACCTGCGCGATGGCGAGGTGTTCCACGGCATGGGCGAGTGGGCCTGGGCGGCCGGCATCTGCCCGCTGCTCGGCCCGTGGCGTCTCGGGGCGGTCCAGGCGGTCTACCAGCGCGAGGGCGGGTTCGATCCGCACAAGCAACTCGACTTCCTCTCGCGCCACGGCGTGACCAACGTGTTCGGAACCCCGACGGCGATCCGGTCGATGATGTCGATCTCCGACGCCGGGACTCGCTATCCGCAGAAGTTCCGCATCGTGTGCAGCGCCGGCGAACCCCTGAATCCGGAGGCCATCCGCTGGTTCCGCGAGCAGTACGGGATCACCGTGCTCGATTACTACGGCCTGACCGAGTCCTATCCGCTGTGCGCCAACTATCCGTTCATGGACGTCCGGGAGGGCTCGATGGGCAAGCCCATGCCCGGCTGGGACGTGCAGATCCTCGACGAGGACCAGCGACCCGTGCCGTCCGGAGAACGCGGGGAGATCTGCCTGCGCGCGCGGTCCAACCCGCACTACCCGCTGGGTTACTGGAACCGTCCCGACGAGGACACCGAGGAGGCGTTCGGGGGGGAGTGGTTCCACACCAAGGATGCCGCGCGGGCCGACGAGGAGGGCTACTTCTGGTACGAGGGCCGGGCCGACGACGTGATCATCTCGGCCGGCTACCGGATCGGTCCGTTCGAGGTCGAGTCGGCCTGTCTCGAGCATCCCGCCGTCGCGGAGGCCGCGGCCGTCGCTTCCCCCGACGAGCGCCGCGGCAACGTGGTCAAGGCATTCGTCGTGCTGGCCTCCGGCCACGAGCCCACGCCCGAGCTGGCCGAGGAGATCAAAGCGTTCGTACGCGACCGACACTCGGCCTACGCGTATCCGCGGCTGATCGAGTTCGTCTCCGATCTGCCCAAGACCCTTACGGGAAAGATCCGCCGGATCGAGCTGCGCCAGGCCGAGCTCGAGCGGGTCCGCGGCTCCGGGTGAGGCCGGCTGCTCGGTGCCGGTGAGCGTCCGGCGCCCAGCGCTTGCGGTCGCTGTCGGGCTCCTGTAGCGTGCCCGCATTCGCTTGGGGGGCGGACGCTACAAGGGAGAAGTGATGCCTAGATCGAAGCGCGCCCACGCGCTCGTGCCAGTCCTCGCGTGCCTGGTTCTGGGGGCGGCCGCCGCCCCGGCCTTGGCCGCGCAGCAGTTCCGAGCGCGGGTCGGCAACGCGCTCGGGCTGATTCCGCCCGTGAACAGCCAGGGGCAGTTCAACAGCGAGCCACCTGAGCTCGGGGTGTTCAACGCGGTGACTTACCACGGCGGTCCGACGATGACCGCCGGCGGGCCCGTGCACGTCCACGTGATCTTCTGGCAGGCACCCGGATTCGCGTTCCAGGGCTCGCCCGGCAGTGGGATCCCGAGCTACGAGGGGATGATCGAGCAGTACTTCACCGACGTCGCCCATGATTCGGCCACCGGTCCCAGCCCGCACGCGCCCGGCACCTGCACGACGAGCGAGTGCGATGACTTCACGGTCGAGCCGCAGTACGGCGATGGAACCACCCAGGCCGGCGGCAGCAACCCGGTGACCTCGGGCGCGAACGCGCTGACCTTCACCAACCCGGGCTCGCCCGACCCATTCCCGGGGACCTTGACCGGCGCCGACGTGATCGTCGACTCAAATCCGTATCCAGACACGTGCACGTCACCCGAGGACACCAAGGGGTGCGTGTTCGACAGTGAGCTGCAGACCGAGATCGACAACATCATCCAGGCCGAGCCCACACAGCAGCGGGGGCTGCAGAACCTGTGGTACGTGTTCCTGCCTCCCGACGTCGATGAGTGCATCTCCCAGGACGTCTGCGGGACCAACGCGTTCGGCGGCTACCACTCGCTGTCGAACCTGAACGGCCATGGCCTGACCATCTACGCGCTGACTGTCGATCCGCTGATCGCGACCGGCGGAATCGCTCAGGGAGGCGATCCGCAGGGCAACCCGGACGCCGAGGTGGCCGTCGACATCGCCGACCACGAGACCAACGAGGCGATGAGCGATCCGACCGGCACCGGCTGGATCGACCCGAACGCGTTCGAGATCGGCGACAAGTGCGAGTTTGGCCCCCAGCGCGGGACGCCGCTCGGGTTCGCCTCGGATGGGTCGCCGTACAACCAGGTGATCAACTCTCACCGGTACCTGACCCAGGAGATCTGGTCACAGGCCGACGGCGGCTGCGAACAGGCGAGCACCAAGACGATCGCCGACACGCCGCTGCCGCTGCCGCTGGTCAACCTGAGCCAGTTCAGCCCGAACGTGGGCGGGAACATCGGGTCGCCACACGGGATCGCCGTCGAGGTGCAGGTGATCCGCGCCGACCAGATCGTCGCCGATCAGACGACCACGAGCGACGCCTCCGGCGATTGGAACCTGACCCTCCAGCACCCGGTCGGCGATGACCGGGATGTGATCAAGGTCATCTACAACAACAACCACACCGCCACGGGCCTGCCCAATCCGGCGACTCAGTTCATCCTGACCGGAAACGGCGGCAACCCGTTCGTCGAGGGCGGCTGGATGGGCTGGTCGGACATGGACAACGGCAGCGAGGTGGCAGCCAACACGCTGACCCTGGCGCCGTGCTTCCAGACCGGCGTGCTTGCCTCCTCGGTCACCACGGAAACGCCGACGGACTTCTGCGGTACGGCGAGCGATGCCGCGGTGGCGCCGACGAACACGACGGTTACCTCGGGAACGCCGGTGACCTGGAGCTCGCTCGACAATCGGGCGTTCCAGCCACCCGACGGCCCGGTGGAGAACGACGCGGGCGGCTTGGTCAACCTGACCGTTCCGGCCGGCGAGCCGGGCTCGGTAAGCGCACAGGGCAGCTTCCTGCCTCCGTTCGCCCCGACCGGGTTCCCGACCTGCACCGCCGATCTCGGCGGGCAGACGCTGAGCTGCTCGGGACTCAACGACAGCAACACCTACAACGTCACCGACGGCGCTCAGCACGTGATCGGGCTGACGTCGACCGATGGAGTGTTGAGCACGCCGCTCACCCTGCACGGCGGCGATCAGGTCGTGCTCTCCAACGGGCTGAGGACGCTCACCACCCTCCACGTCGCCCATCTCCGGGTCGATCTCACCGGCGATGCCGCCACCGTCTCCGGTGGTACATGTGAGCCCGATGAATACTGGGGCGGCCCGCTCACCGGACCGGTGTTCAGCACGCTGGCCGGCGAGTTCGGCGACAAGGGACCGGCCGACACCGGACAGATCTGCTCGGGCGGCGGTCCGGCCGGGCTGCCCAGCAGCACGCTGGCCCAGACCGACGATCAGAGCGGCGGTCAGACCGTGACCGAGGTCGCGGACGTGGCCGACACCTCGCCGTTGGCGGGCGAGACCGTGTACGGCACGTTCACCGCGCTGGCCGAGGCGACCGATGGCGCCTCGCCAATCGCGCTCCGGATCACCCACAACGCCAGCACCGTGTTCTCGAGCTCGAACGTCGACACGGCAAAC
This sequence comes from Solirubrobacterales bacterium, assembly GCA_019241635.1. Taxonomy (GTDB): domain Bacteria; phylum Actinomycetota; class Thermoleophilia; order Solirubrobacterales; family Solirubrobacteraceae; genus Palsa-465. The sequence goes on along the minus strand of JAFAWR010000194.1, from coordinate 9,612 downwards.
GGCGCGGCGGTCCCGGCGCTCCCGGCGGGCAACTACACGGCCACGTGGATCGTGTCGAACCCGAATAACGACACCCGCACTGTGACCACGCGGTTCATCGTGCAGTCGGCCCTTCAAGGCGCCCAGGGCCCGCAGGGGCCGCAGGGAGTGCAGGGGCCGCAAGGACCACAGGGACCACAGGGACCGCAGGGACCTCCGGGGCCCAAGCCGAAGATCGAGTGCAAGCTGGTCAAGCACGACCGGATCGAGTGCACGGTGACCTTCCCGAAGAGTCACATCAAGAGCGGCATCGTCCGCCTGGCCGTTTCCCGCGCCGGCAAGCTCGTCGCGCTCGGCCACGCCAGCCTCAGCCGCGGACGGGCGACGCTCACCATGCGTGAGCTCCGCGCCCGCAGCCGTGGGCGCTGGCAGGTGACGGTGGTGTACCGCCGCACGGTGAAGGCTTCGACCAACACGGTCGCGGTGTCGGTGAAGTAAACGGGCTGGATGGCCTCCGGTCCGCCCTCGCGCGGGCCGGAGGCCGCCGGTCGGTCGGCGGGCGCCGGTCGCTCAGCGGCTGGAGGTCGCTCAGCGGCCGGCGGTCACGCGGGCCTGGCTGCGCATCTCGGACAGGATCCGCTCGAGCCGGGGCTCGGCGTCCTGATCGACGTGGGTCATCATTGCGCCCACCGTGGGGTGCACCTCGGCGATCTGAGCGTGCATTTCGTGAGCCACGGCGCGGTAGCTCGGGTGACCCTCGCGCCCGGACCGCAGCTCGATCAGCTGCATCGCCTCGCGGGCGTTCAGGTCGAGGACGAAGCGGATCCGGTAGCCCAGGCAGAGGGCGTAGGGCGCCGCCTCGGGGAGGCCGGCGTCAACCAGGCGGGCGTACTCGCCGCGGGAGAGCTCCAGCGCGCGTCGATACTCATCGCCGCAGCCCGCCTGGTCGACCTGCTCGGGCACGTCGGCGCCCAGGTCAGGTGTCAGCGACTGCCACTGGATGGTCAGCATGCGGTGGCGTTGCAGGTCACGGAAGGCGCCGTAGTCGGCGACGATCTCGAAGCGGTAGCGCAGGCTCTCCAGCCCGCGGCCCGGGCGGTGGCGGCGATTGGCGCGCTGGCCGGTCAGGTCGGCCAGCAGAGCCCCGCGGGTCTCGTCGTCGAGCGCAGCGACCGTGCTGCGGATGTGCGCCTCCCCGCTCGTCCCGGCCTCGAACAGCAACGCGGCGAGCAGGTCGTCCTCATCGCCCTCGGCGCGCAACAGGGTCACCGACGGTCCGGCCGGTCCGTCGGCGCCGTCGAGCCCGAGCCGCTCGGCCCAGCGGGCGCCGGCACGCGTACGGGCCTCGAGATAGTCGATCCACTGGCCGCCGCGGTCGGGTCGCTCGACCCGGGTCAGGAAGCTCGGGACGACACTCTGGAGCTCCTGGAGGAGCAGGCGGCCATACTCGCGCGCTTCGGGCAGCGGGTGGGCGAGCAGGTGGAGGATCAGCTGCTCGTAGGTCTGGCCGGTGGCGAAGATGCCCATGTGGGACAGGGAGCTCGCGGGGAGCAGCCCACGCAGGAGATCGAGCGCCTTGGCTTTGATCGCCCGTGTGTGAGCGGCCGGGGGCTCGTCGCCGGCGCGGGGGAACTCTTGCTCGGCCCAATCGCACACGCGGGGGAGAGCCCGGGAGTAGATCCCGAACAGCTCGTCCATCGCGCGCTCGTACGCGGGACCCAGCGCAGGGTCGCGGTAGTAGCGGTAGCGCGGGCGGCCGGGGTCAGAGCCGGGCATCGGAGCGTCATAGGCGATGTAGCGAGTCGATTGCTCGAGGTAGGCGCCGAGCCGGGGGCGCTGGAGGACCTTGGTGAGCACGTTCGAGACCCACTCGCAGGCCACGTGGGCACCGCCCAGCTGGGCCACCGAGTCGTCGCCGTAGCCGAGGAAGATCCGCTCGTAGAGTTGCGCCGCCCGCTGGCCCTCGCCGGCCTCGGTGACCGCGCCGGGCTCCGGCAGGTCGTCGGCGAACTCCTGAAGGAACAGCCGCCGCAGCGTGCCCGGGTAGCGCGAGTAGCGCGCGAACAGGGCCGCCTTGACCGTCTCGGGCAGGTTGACGAGCGCGAACACCGGCCGGTCGAGGTTCGTGAAGTGGGGGCGCAGCCGATCGCGCTCGGCCTCGGTGAAGCTCTCGACCGGATAATCCACGGGCGGTCCAGACTAGCGGCCTGGGCGGCGAAGCCATTCGGTCTGGCGCGCTTGGACGATCGCGCGTGGCGGATCGCGGCTCAGTGCTGAATTGTTGACGATCCCGTCATCGATCTTGACCACAATTGCTCGAGGCAATAGCCTGCCGGCGGGAACGGAACCGCCGTTCCTCAGAGAGAGGAGATCTGCATGCGTTCGGCGTTGGTTTCTCGGCGTCCCTGGCACCGGGGTCTGCTCCTGGCGGCAATCGCCGGGGCCCTCGCGATCGCTGGCTGCGGTTCCAGCAACAGCAGCACCAGCGGCCCGCCGGGCGCGGCGAGCAGCGGTTCTGGCTCGGCCAGCACGTCGACCAGCGCCTCGAGCGGCTCGACTGGGTCGAGCGGGTCGAGCGACACCTCGCAGTGCGGTCCCAAGCCCGGTTCGGCGGCGACCGGCACGCCGATCGTCCTCGGCGCGATCAACACCAAGCAGCCCGGTACCGATTTCACCGACATCTCGAACATGGAGGCGGCGTACTTCGCGTGCGTGAACGCCAACGGTGGGGTCAACGGCCATCCGGTCAAGCTCCAGCTTCAGACGGAGGCGACCCAGCCGCCTCAGATCGCGGCCGCGTCCAAGCTGCTGGTGCAGACCGACAAGGTCCTCGGAATGTCCGGCACCTCGAGCATCCTCGAGTGCACGATCGACCACTCCTACTGGGAGAAGCTCAACTACAAGGTGATCGCCGCCGGCATCGCGCCGGAGTGCTACTCGACCCCGAACTACGCCGATGTGAACATGGGCCCGCGCTACAGCTCGGACGGGGCGGTTCAGTATGCGATCACACAGCACGTCTCGAAGATCGTGTTAGCACGTCTCGAAGATCGTGTTCGACCAGTCCAACGTGCCGGGCACCGGCTACATCGCGGCCGGGCCGAACTCGATCGCCAAGGCTTCGAACGTCCCGATCACGGATCTAACCGAGAACGTGCCGATCAACGACGCCAACTCGGTGGCACTCAAGCTGGTCAACGCCGCCGGGTCAAGCGGCGCGGTCGTGCTGAACTTCACCCCGCCGGAGGCCCTGGTGATCCTCCAGGCGGCGCAGAAGCTGGGGCTCGAGGACCGGGTCAAGCTGTGGGGGTGCTCGACGCCGTGCGACACCGACTTCCTCGCCTCGACGCTCGGAGCGAAGTGGAACCACAAGTTCTTCGTCAACGCCGAGCTGACCCCGCCGGACCCGACCAACTCGCCGACCATGAACCTGTACAAGGCGATCCTCAAGCAGTACGGATCGAACGTGTCGGGCGGCATCGGCAGCTTCAGCCAGATGGGCTTCACGATGGGCGAGATCGCCACCCATGCTCTCGAGTCGACCAGCGGGCCCTACACGGTCCAGAGCGTGAACAAGGCGTTCGAGGCCGTGAAGGACTTCAACACCGGAATGCTGTGCGACCCGTGGACCTACGGCAACTACTCGTTCCACATCGCCAACAACGTCGACTACACGGTCACGCCGGAGAACGGGAAGATGGTCATCGCGCAAGGCTGCACGCCGATCTCGGCGGCCGACCCGCAGATCGCCGCCTACCGCAAGCTGACCGGCGGCTCGTAATCCGCGCCTGACTGGAGCGCCCGGGGACGCGGTCAGCCCGCGTTCCCGGGGTGGCCGGTCGACTGACCGCCCTCCTTCGCCGAGCCGGGATCGTCCGTCGGCCGGCGGGACTTCTCGCGGTCGGCGTCCTCGCCGCCGCTCTGACCCGGCGCCCCGGGCTCTTCGGTGTTCTGATTTGAGACGTCGCCCGGCGGCTCCTGGCTGCCGAACGTCTCCTCGGTGTCGCTACGGCGTTCTTCCATCGTGGGCCGGAGATACCCGAGGGGCCGGCCGGCAAACCGGGCACCGGCGCCCGGCGATCAGAGCAGGCCGGTCAGCGCGTTGGCCGCGTGCGAGGCGAGGTGGAAGAGCGGCGCCGGGAAGATGCCGAAGAAGATCGTGGCCGCGGCGAAGGCGACCGCGACGAAGATGAGCTGAGGGTGGGCGAGGCCGGCTCCGGCGGCGCCGGGGCCTTCTTCCCACTCGTCGGCCTCGGGCGAGGCGCCGGCGATCGGGGCCAGCTCGCCGGTGCCGGGGCCGGTGGCGGGGCCTGCGCCGGCGGACGCCACCGGCGCCGTGAGGGCAACCGGCGGCCGCATCCAGATCGTGGCAACGACGCGCAGGTAGTAGCCGAGCGAGATCATCGAGCCGATGACCAGCACGATGGCGAGCCAGGTGTAGTCGCCCGACACCAGTGCGCTGATCAGCTGGAACTTGCCGATGAACCCGATCGTGCCCGGGATCCCGGCCAGGCCGAGCATGCCGATGGTCATCGGCCAGGCCAGCCACGGCCGGCGTGCGCCGAGACCGGCCAGGCCACTCAGGTAATCGCCATCGGGGCGCTCGTGCTCCTCGGCCACGATCACCGCGAACGGAGCCAGGTTCATGGCCAGGTAGGCCATCAGGTAAAGCACGGTCGCCTGAACGCCGAGGCGGGTGCCGACGATCACCCCGGTCAGCATGTACCCGGCCTGGGCCACGCCCGAGTAGCCCAGCATCCGCTTCAAGGACGACTGGCCGAGCGCGCCGACGTTGCCGACCACGATGGTGATCGCAGCGATCGTGGCCAACAGCGGCGCCCACGTGTTCTGGGCGCCGATCGCGGCCACGTCGAAGAAGCGCAGGAACGCCGCGAGCGCCGCCGCCTTGGTGGCGGTGGCCATGAACGCGGTGATCGGGGTGGGGGCGCCCTCGTACACGTCGGGGGTCCACTGGTGGAACGGCGCCACCGAGGCCTTGAAGGCAAAACCGACGATGATCAGGCCGAGGCCGGTGAACACCATCGGGCTGCCCAGGGAGCCGCCGGCCAGCTTGCTCTGGGAGAGCGCGTTGCCGATCGTGGCGAAGTCGGTCGAGCCGGTGGCGCCATAGACCAGGCCGAGGCCGTAGACCAGCGTGGCCGAGCCGACCGAGCCCACCACCAGATACTTCAGCCCGGATTCGAGCGATCCCTCGCGCCGGGTCTCCGACGCGCACAGGATGTACAGCGGAATCGACAGCAGCTCGATCCCCAGGAACAGCGTGATCAGGTTCTGGGACGAGGCGAACACGCTCATGCCGAACACACTGAACAGCAGGAGCGCCGAGTACTCGCCGTGACCCGACTCCCGTGGAGCGACCGCGCGCCAGGACATCAGCGTGGCCGCGATCCCGGCCACCGCGAACAGCATGTCGAGCTCGAGGGCCAGGCGATCCATGGCGAGGGGGGCCGAGCTGCAACCCGGTCCGGCGATCAGGCAGAACCCCGCCTTGCCCCTCGGGTGGTGGTGATAGACCCAGATCTCGGCGGCCAGCGCGACCAGGAAGGCGAGCACGGTCAGCGCCGGCACGATCTGCTCACGGATCGCTGCGGGGCGCAGGAGTCCGACCAGCAGGACGATCAGACCGCCGGCGACGAGCACGATGAGCGGCGAGAACGCGCGCCATTCGATGTACGGGCCGACGATGTGGTGGGTGGCGGCGAGGACGTTCATCGCAACGCCACCCGCCGCGGCGTCCCCAACGCGCCGGCCTGGAACTGGGCGGGCGCCACCGCCGCGCGGACCGACGGCTCCGAGCGGCGCAGGCCGAACTGCGGATAGAAGGCGAGCACCAGGATGATCAGCACGATCGGGGCGATCGCGGCGACGTCGGGGAGCGCGAGCTCGCGCGAGGCGACGTTCGGACCGGTGCGATTGTGAAACGCGGTGATGAACAGCCGCAGGGCATAGACGGCGGCTCCCACCACGCCGACGAAGGCGATCACCGAGATCGCCGACTTGGCCTGGAAGACGCCGAGCAGGATCATGAACTCGCCGACGAAGTTCGAGGAGCCCGGCATGGCCAGCGTGGCCAGGGTGACGATCAGCGCGAGCGCGGCCAGGACCGGCGCCCGGAAGGCGATCCCGCCCATGTCCGCCAGGAGCTCAGAGCCGCCCGCCCGGGCGGCCGCCGCGGCGACGATGAAGAACAGGGGCGCGGTGACCAGGCCGTGGTTGAGCATCTGGAGCAACGCACCCTGGGCGCCGGTCGGCCGCAACGAGAAGATCCCGAGCGTGATGAAGCTGAGCTGGGCGACGCTGGAGTAGGCCACCACGAGCCGAGCGTCCGGCGTGGTGAACGCGGCCAGCGTGCCCCAGATGATCGAGACCAGGGCGATCAGCAGCATCAGCGTCTGGAAGTGCGCTGAGGCGTAGGGAAACAGCGGCAGGACGATGCGCAGGAACCCGTAGGCGGCGACCTTCGAGACCACGCCGGAGAACACGGCCACGGCGGGAATCGGCATCGACTTGTAGCCGTCGACCAGCCAGCCGTGAAACGGGACCAGTGGCATCTTGACCAGGAAGGCGAAGGCGAAGCACAGGAAGATCCAGTCCTGCGAGGCGTGCGGGAGCGGCAGCCCGCGCAGGGCCGACAGGGCGAAGTTGAGCGACGTGTGGTTGTCGCCTGCGGCCAGGACGCCGGTGGCGATCGCCGCGGCGAGCATGAAGAACGACCCGACCAGCGTGTAGATGACCAGCTTGGTGGTCGCCCGAACCCGCTCGCCGGAGCCCCACATCCCGACCATGAAGTAGAACGGGATCAGCATCAGGTCGAAGAAAGCGACGAACAGCGCCAGATCCTGGGCGCAGAACGCGCCGAGCACGGCGCTCTCGGCCAGGCCGAAGTGGAAGTAGAAGCTGCGCGGCCGGTCCCATTCGCGCATCGCACACCAGACGATCGAGACGCTGAACAGGATCGCGGTGAGCACGACCAGCGCGACGTTCAGCCCGTCCAGCCCCAGCTTGTAGTGGATGCCCAGGGCCGAGATCCACATCTTGTCGGTGACGAATTGAAGGCCGGCGTGGCCGAGCTTGAAGCGGACCAGGAACGAGATCGCCACGCCCAGGGTGGCCAGGCTGCCAACCGCGGATACCTGCCCGACCAGCGGGCGCGGCGCCAGCGCGGCGAGCAGCCCCACGGCCAGCGGCAGCCAGATGAGGATCGACAGCGTCACCAAACCCCACCTATATATAGATCTATATATATCTCTATATGCATATGCAAGCGGGCGGCCGGGGTCAGCTGCTGGAGAGCAGGAAGTAGAGGGCCACGCCGGACAGGGCCACGATCATCAGCGCGGCGTAGTAGCGCAAGAAGCCGGTCTGGGCACGGCGGACCGCCGCCGAGCCGGCCCGCACGGCGCCGGACGTCCCGCCGGTCACCAGGCCGGAGATCAACGAACGCTCGAGCACCGCCTCGACCATCCGCCCGCTCCACAGCGCCGGGCGCACGATCGCGAAGTCGATCAGCTCATCGAAGTACCACTTGTGCGAGAGGAACACGTAGGCCGCGCCGAACCGCTCGCGCACGCGCACCGAGGTTCCCGGCTGGGCGATCCAGATGCGGTAGGCGAGCGAGATCCCGATCACCGCGATCACCGCGCCGACGACCAGGCCTAGCCAGGCCGGTCCGGCCTTGACCTGGACGTGGGCGAACTTGGAGTCGGCGAAGGTCGGATCGAGGAACTTGCCGACCGCGTCGTCGATTCCGGGGACCTGCACGAGGCCGCCGATCAGCGCCAGCACGGCCAGGGCGCCCATGGCGATCCGCATCGGCCACTCGCGCTCGGCGATGAAGTGACCGGGGCCGGGGAAGCCGACGTCGGTGTCCTCCTCCTCGCCGGTCATTGGGTTGCGCGGCACTTCGGCATGGGCCAGGTGGCCGTGCTCGAGCTCGCGGGCCTCGGGAGACGGCTCGCCGAAGAACGCGCGGAAGATGATCCGGAACGTGTAAATACCGGTGAGCAGCGCGCCCGCGTAGCCGATGATCCCGAGGACCAGGAAGAAGCCACCACGGTGATCCAGGAAGGCGATGATGTCGTCCTTGGACAGCCAGCCGGAGAACGGCGGCAATCCGCTCAAGGCAAGGCCGCCGACCAGGAAGCACACGAACGTGAACGGCAGCGCGCGCCGGAACCCGCTCATCCGGTCAAGTGACTGATCGCCGGCCATCGCGCCGATGATCGAGCCGGCGGCCATGAACAAGAGCGCCTTGAAGAACGCGTGGGTCATCAGGTGAAACAGGCCGGCCGAGTACGCCCCCACCGACACGCCCATGATCATGTAGCCGATCTGGGACATCGTCGAGTAGGCGATCACGCGCTTGATGTCGGTCATCACGATGGCCACGGTGGCCGCCACGACCAGCGTGAGGCAGCCGCCGATCGCGCCCACATCGGCGGCGGTCGGGGCCCACTCGAAGATCACGTGCGTGCGCGCGATCAGGTACACGCCCGCGGTCACCATCGTGGCGGCGTGGATCAGCGCCGAGACCGGGGTGGGGCCCTCCATGGCGTCCGGGAGCCAGGTGTGCAGCGGCACCTGGGCGGACTTGGCGAACGCGCCGACGAGCAGCAGCAGGCCGGCCAGGACGATCGGTGTCGAGTTGTGCGCGAACGTGTGCGGCACGGCGTGGAACACGCCCAGGAACTGCACGGTTCCGGTGTGCTTGAACAGGATGAACGTGGCGATGACCAGCCCCACATCGCCGACCACGTTGATCACGAAGGCCTTGATGCCGGCGCGGGTGGCGGTGGTGCGCCGGTACCAGAACGAGATCAGTAGGTAGGAGGCGGCGCCGACGAAGGCCCAGCCGACGATCAGCAGCAGGAAGTTCCCGGCCAGGATCAGCAGCAGCATCGAGAACACGAAGTAGTTCAGGTAGCTGAAGTACCGCGAGAACCCCCGGTCCTGGTTCATGTAGGTGACCGAGTACAGGTGGATCAGCGTCGAGACACCCGAGACGACCAGGATCATGAACACCGAGAGCGGGTCGACGAGGATCTGCAGCTTGGCGTCGACGCCCGCCGAGAAGTCGTAGTTCCACAGCGTCGAGGTGAGCTGGCGGTGATCCGGGCTGTGTCCGAGCAGCGAGGCCAACGCGATCACCGAGAACACGAACGAGAGCCCGATGGCCAGCGTGGCCAGCCACCCCGCCGCGCGCCCGGGCCAGCGCGCGTAGCCGACGGCGATCAGCATCGTCCCGACGATCGGGCAGAGCAGGACGAGCCAGGCGGCGGTGGTGGCGGTCATCAGAGCGGGCGCCTTGAATGGTCCGGGGCGGGTCGGCGACCTGCAAAAGCTCGCATCGAGCGCCGGCACCCGGAGCGACGCGAGGTTCTGCATGCCACACGTGCATTACCGCGCGTAGCGTCGGCGGCACCGGTCCGATGCGAGGTTATGCACGTCAGATGGTGGGTCATCCCTGCAACTCGTGGAGCTCGTCGACGTCGAAGGGCAGGCGCCGGCGGTACATGGCCACGACGATGCCCAGCCCCACGGTCACCTCGCAGGCGGCCACGACCATCACGATCAGCGCGAAGATCTGGCCGTCCTCGCCACCCCACATGCGCG
>JAFAWR010000124.1 GCA_019241635.1 Solirubrobacterales bacterium | reverse complement strand
GGGTGAGGTTGAGGTGCTCGGCGAGCTCGAGTGCGAGCGTGACGACGCTCTTGCAGTGCTCGCCGGTGTAGCCGTCGTCGGCTTCGATGACGTCGCCGAGGACGAGGGCGGTGCCGCGGTAGGCGCTCGAGAGCTCGAGCATTCCCTCCAGGCGGCGGTGGCGCTCCTTGGCGAAGATCGCCAGCAAGCCGAGCAGCGGCACCATGGCCACCGCGGCCAGCGGCGTGCGGTGGACGCTCTCGGCGGCGAGCAACCCCGGCGCGGACAGCGCCGCGTCGATGCCGTAGATCCAGCTGGAGCGGACGAGCGAGGACAGACCTCCGGCGCGGGTGATCGCCACGTGCAGGGCGCTCGAGAGGAAGTCGACCGCGAACTGGGCGGACAGGGCGCCGAGCAGGAGAAGCGGGCCGGCATCGTGCGGCGCGACGCCCGCGATCGCCAGGACTGCCGCGGGGCCGATCGCGAACCAGGAGTTCGTGGTCGCGAACAGGAGCCGGCTCGGGGGTACCTTGCCGGTGGCGATCTGCGGTATCAGCGCGATCGCGAAGGCCACGATCACCGCGATCGGGACGATCGCCGGAGGGGCCGCGAACAGCAGCGGCACGAAGGCCAGCTGCGTCGGGACGGTGAAGCCGAGCGGCGTGTCGAAGCGCACACGCGCGGAGAGCGCGAGAACCAGCAGGCAAACGACCGCCGGGATGATCGGAAACGCGTCGGGATCCCGGATCGCCCATACGCCGGCCACCGCGGCGAGCAGCCCCGCGGCTGACAGCACTACGCCGACGAGCTCCCGGCGTGACATTCCTGAGCCGAAACGCCGCAGCGTCTCCTCAAGCAGGGCTTGGTCTTCCAGGGTTGGCTCGATCGACATGACGAGAATGTGATCGGCCACGCGCGCCTGCGCCTTGACGCAGTCCGCCGGCGGTGGACGGGGCTGGACGCGGGGCGGGGATCCAACGCGTGTCCACGGCAGGACCCCAATATCAAGTCGCTTGCGAATCCGCCGATCATTCCGGTGTTGAAAACCGCTGAAAAGGGCAAACCCGGTGCGAGCCGGGGACGCAAAGCCAGAGGTCTCGCAGGGAGCGAGATAGCTCGGCCGCCAGCACCACCACGGAAGGTATGTGCTGTATGAACTATCGGATCATTCGTCGCGGGCTTGGGCTGGCCGTGCTGCTCGCGACAGTGGCCGGCGGGTCTGCTCAGGCAGCGGCGCCGGCGCAGACATCGGCGTGTAGCCAGCCCGGCTACACCTTCTCTCAGCCGTTCATCTCGCTGGGGGACTCGAACTGGTACACGCTCGTCCCCGGGCAGAGCCAGGACTCCTTCATCGGGACCGGCTGGACCCTGACCGGCGGCGCCAAGCTCGTCACCACGACCTTGGCTGACGGCTCGGTGGGAACGGTCCTGGACCTCCCCGCGGGCGCTACGGCGGTCAGTCCGCCGATGTGCGTCAACTCGCAGTATCCGGACGCCCGGGTTGACCTGCGTCAGCTCGGCAACGGGGCCGCGCTGCACGCGTACGTCGCGTACACGGGCGGGAAGAGCCAAGGACAGTCGTCGGGCGCGCTTAACGGCAGCTCGACCTGGAGCGTCTCACGCGCGTTCCAGCTGCACGCCGGCAACCTGGTCGGCTGGCAGGACGCGCAGTACACGTTCGTAGGCGACAAGGGCGAGGCCCAGGTCTACGACTTCTACGTCGACCCGCACTGCTTCGGGTAGGCGATCGGCCTGAGTGGCGCGCCGCCGGGGGCGCGCCCGCTCAGCCGTTCACGTCTAGGTCCGCGCCAGCTTCTTGCCCGGGTTGAGCAGGCCCTTGGGGTCGAAGGCGCGCTTGATCGCCACGTGCATGGCGATCGCTTCTGGCGCCCACTGGCGCGCGAGCTGGCCGTTCTTGACCAGGCCGACGCCGTGCTCGCCCGAGATCGAGCCTCCTAGCTCGACGGCCAGCGCGAACAGCTCCTGGGCAGCCTGCTCGGCCCGGTGGAGCTCCCCCGGGTCGTCCCGATCGATCATGAACGTCGAGTGGAGGTTGCCGTCGCCGGCGTGGCCCCAGCTGCACGTCCGTGGATCGTGCCGGCGCCCGATCTCCACGGTCTGCTCGATGGCCTCCCTCAGGCGGTCGACGGGGACGACGATGTCCTCGCTCACCTTGCCGCCGCGCTGGGCGGTGACCGCGAGCGAGGCGCCGTCGCGCCAGCGCCAGAGGGCGTTTATGTCCTTGTTCTGGGTGGGCGCGTGAATGAGAAGGGCGTCCTCGCCGAGCGCCTGCTGGAGCTCGTCGTGGCTCTTTGCTGCCTCTTCGGCGGTGCCGTCGGCGTCGGCGATCACCATGAAGCTCGCGGCGTCCGGGATCTCGACCGGGAACGCACCCCTGGTGGCCCTGACCGCCCCGGCGTCGAGGTATTCGAGGGCGGCGGGGATGGTGCCGCTGCTCAGCGCCGCTTCGATGGCCGCGCAGCCGGTTCGTGCGTCGGAGTAGACGGCGGCGAGCGGGAGCGCCGCCTCTGGGGCGGGGATCAGCTTGACCCAGGCAGCGGTGACGATCCCGAGCGTGCCCTCGGAGCCGATGAGCAGCGACTTCAGGTCGTATCCGGCCACGTCCTTGCGGATCGCGCCGCCGAGCTTTACGAGCTCACCGGGGGCGAGCACGACCTCGAGTCCGGTGATCCAGGCGCCGGTCACGCCGTACTTGAACGCGTGCGGACCACCGGCGTTGGTGGCGATGTTGCCACCGAGGTGCGACTGCTCGGCCGAGCCCGGGTCGGGCGGATAGAAGAGCCCGTTCTCCCGTGCGCGCCGGCGCAGATCAGAGGTGATCATCCCCGCCTCGGCAGCGGCCCGCCACAGGCCCGGGTCGAGATGGCGGAGCTGGTTGAGACGCTCGAGGCCGAGGACGACGCCGCCGTCGGTCGGCACGGCGCCCCCGGTGAAGCCGGTCCCGCCGCCCCGTGGAGTGATCGGGACGTCGTGCTCGTAGCACCACGCGACCGTCTGAGCCGCCTGCTCCGCTGTGGTCGGGAGCGCGATCGCGTCGGCTTTTCCGGTCAGGTTGCGGCTCTCGGTGGCGTCGCTCAGATAGGCGCGAGTGGTGCCCGGGAGGACCGCGTCAGGGCCGAGGATGGCCTTCAGTTCCCGTTCCAGTGATGCCGATGCGATCGCGGTCAACACGCTCGATCCTAGTCGGGCCCGTTACCGTAGGTGGCATGGGCAAGGTGTTCGAGGGCATCGACGAGCGGCTGGAGCGCTGGATCGCCGCGCAGCCGATGTTCTTCGTGGGCACGGCACCGCTGGATCCCGACGGCCATGTGAACGTCTCGCCCAAGGGGCCGATCGACACCCTGCGCGTGCTCGGCCCGTCGCAGGTGGCGTACCTCGATTACGTGGGCAGCGGTGCCGAGACCGTCGCTCACCTGCGCGAGAACGGACGCATCGTGATCATGCTGTGCGCGTTTTCCGGGCCCCCGCGGATCGTCCGGCTGCACGGCCAGGGCTCGGTACTCGCAGCCGGCGATGATGGATTCGACGAGCTGCTCTGCTCGTGTGGCTTCGAGGAGCCTGTCGCGCCGGAGACTCGCCGCTCGATCGTGCTGGTCTCGCTCGATCGCATCGCCGATTCGTGCGGCTACGGCGTACCGCTGATGAGCTATCAGGGCCGCCGCGAGCATTTTGACCTGTGGGCGGCCAAGAAGGTCCGCGTCGGCGGTCCGGAGGCGCTGCTCGACTACCAGCGCGAGATGAACGCGGCGAGCATCGACGGGCTGCCGGCCATCGATTTGCCCGTGCCCGTGAGCGAGTAGGCCGGTGACGGCGGTCTTCGACGGGCACAACGACGCCCTGACATGTTCTGATTACCAGTTGCTCGCGTCGGGTCGGCCCGGCGGCCACCTCGACCTGCCGCGGATGCGGGCGGGTGGGATCCGCGGTGGGATCTTCTCGGTGTTCGTGGCTTCGCCCGAGGGCGATCATGAGGAGCGGCCCTCGCCCGTGGAGCACGTGATCGCGGCTGAGACGGCGGCCCGCGTGGCGGGTCGGCTGCTGGCGCTCGAGCGGGCCGGCGCGGTGCGCGTGGCGCGCTCGGTGGGCGATGTCGATGCTGCATTTAACGGGGACGGGCCACCCGTCGCGGTGCTCCACCTCGAAGGAGCCGAGCCGATCGATGTCGGACTCGAGGCGCTCGAGTTCTGGCATGCCGCAGGGCTGCGCTCACTGGGGCCGGTGTGGAGCCGGCCCAACGCCTTCGGCCACGGCGTCCCGTTCGTCTCGCCGTCGTCCCCTGACACCGGGCCGGGCCTGACCCAGGCGGGCTTCGACCTGGTCCGGCGCTGTGCCGAGCTCGGGATCCTGGTCGACGTCAGCCATCTGAACGAGGCGGGCTTCTGGGAACTGGCGAGCCTGGAGCTCGGACCGATCGTGGCCAGTCACTCGGGCGTGCACGCGATCTCCGAGGCCTCGCGGAACCTGACCGACCGTCAGCTCGACGCGATCGGGACGACCGGCGGGCTCGTCGGGATCGTCTTCGCCTGCTCGTTCCTGCGTCCCGATTTCGCCGATGACCCGGATACCCCGTTGGAGCTGATCGCTCGGCACGCCCGCTACGTGGCCGACCGCATCGGGGTTTCACACGTGGCGCTCGGATCTGACTACGACGGGACGACGATTCCGGCCGGGCTTGCCGACGCCGCCGGGACGCCTCGATTGCTGGAGGTCCTCCGGGATGTCGCCGGGTTTTCCGAGCCAGAGCTGTCGCAGATCGCCTGGGAGAACTGGCGGCGGGTGCTCGGGGCGTGGTGGTCCTGAGCTGGTCGCGACACTCGTGACACTAGGTGAGATCGGTTTCGCCGCTGCCGATCGGCAACGCGTAGAACACCGCCAGCGCGCCGCAGATCGCGAGGGTCAGGTAGGCCGAGAGGGCGGCCAGCGCGGTGGCGACCGCATACGGGGCGACGCCGGCGATGCTGCGATAGAGGATCTGACGGCGCTGCTCGACCGGTAGCTCGGTTTGGAGCATGTGGGCCTTGGTCAGGAGGATGTGTCGGTTCAGCGCGGAGAAGCAGAGCGCCATGAGCAGGAAGGAGCCGCTGTAGACGCCGATGGCCAGATGCTCGCCGCGGCTCTGCTTGAGGTACGCGGCGGCCAGCCGGGTGGCGAACGGCAGCACGGCGATGCTCATCAAGAGGAGCAGATTCAGGAACAGAATCGTCCGATCGGCCTCGCGTAGTCGCCCGATCATCACGTGGTGGTTGATCCAGATGATCCCGATGGTCAGGAACGAGACCACGTAGGCCGCATACACGGGCCACTGGCGGAGCAGACCGCCGGCGAGGCTCTGGCCGGGCCTGAGGTGAGGTAGGTCGATGTTGAGGACGAGCAGGGTGATGGCAACCGCGATCACTCCATCTGAGAACGCTTCGAGGCGGCCCGTGCTCATGCCGGCGGATTTCGGCGGAGGCGGCTCGTGTCCTGTCGCTGGCGGGCTTGTGGCAATTCCCGCAAGAAGCGGGGCAAACCTATCCAATCATCCTCAAGTTTTTCCACGAATGGCCGATGCGAGAGCTGAATGGGATCCAGCTCATTGCTCCCCTTTGGCAGGGTGCGCCTGCTCGTGTTCGCGATCGCCGGCAACGTCCTGCCGGTCATCATCGCCACCGCGACCGATCGGTGGATCCATCCCGCGGTCTTCTACGCCGGTGCCGCGGTTGGCTGCGTCGCCCCGCTCGTGGTCACGCTCGTCCCCCGGCGCCGGCGGGTGGTGTTCTGGAGCGCGGCGTTCGCCGAGATCCCCGCCCTCACCCTCATGCAGGCCCACAGCGGCGGCGCCGCGTCGGGCTACTCCGTGCTCGTGATCATGGCCATGGTGTGGTTCGGGCTCGCCGCCACCGACCTCGAGCTGGTGGCCGGGATGCTCGTGCTGGCGGCGTGCTGCGTCCTGCCCATGCTGCTCCTCGGAGCTCCCGCCTACCCGGTCACCTGGGGCCACGCCGCGCTGCTCACCCTGGTCGGGGTCACCGTGGCGGGCTCGCTGCGCGCGGTGACGCGCGAGCTGGGGATGCTCGCCCAGCGCTTCGCCCAGGAGGCGGTGGTCGATGATCTCACCGGTCTGCTCAACCGGCGCGGCTGGCGCTACACCGCGCCGCGCGAGCTGGTCCGGGCGGCCCGGAGCGGCAACCCGATCACGCTGGTCACCCTCGACCTCGACAACTTCAAGGAGCTCAACGATGAGCAGGGGCACGAGCAGGGCGACCGCGCGCTGCGCGACACCGCCGAGCGCATCCGCGGCACCCTGCGCGCCGGCGACGTGGTCGCCCGCCTGGGCGGCGACGAGTTCGTGGCGCTGCTGACCAACTCCACCCTCACCGGATCGCTCACCGCGATCGAACGCCTGCGCGACTCGACCCCACGCCAGGAGGGGTTCTCCTCGGGCATCGCGGTCTGGGATCGCGCCGAGGATCTCACCGAGCTCCTGCGTCGATCGGACCTCGCCCTGTATGCGGCCAAGGACGCCGGCGGCGGCCGGACCGAAGTCGCCCCTCCGCATCTCGAGCCGTTGCCCGAGGAGCCGTGGTTCACGATCAGGACCGGTAGCGAGGACGACGACGCGGTCGAGGAGCGAGCGGCCAGCTAGCCGTTGGCGGGGGCGGAGGCGCCGCGGGGCCGGCTTAAGCGGCTCTTCGCAAGTCCATAACGGGCTCTTCGGGAGCTCCGAAGCGGTTCTTAGTCGTCTGACTGAAAGTCAGAGGCATGAAACGAAACCGACTTCTTGCCATCTTCGCCGCGACCGCCGCGCTGGGCGGCGCCTCGGCGGCAACCGCGTCGGCGGCCAGCACGGATCCACAGGAGGCGGTGAGCCAGAACTGGGCCGGGTATGTCGCCGGCGGGACGCAGTTCTCCACCGTGTCCGGCAGCTGGGTCCAGCCGACCGCCACTTGCGGATCGGGACAGACCTACTCGGCCTTCTGGGTCGGTCTGGGTGGGTCGGGCGATCAGTCGTCCGCACTCGAGCAGACCGGCACCCAGGCGGACTGCTCGGCCGGCGGGGCCACCGACTACTACGCCTGGTACGAGCTGGTGCCGGCCGCGCCGGTGAAGCTCGACCTGGCGATCAAGCCCGGCGATCACATCTCGGCCAAGGTGACCGTGAGCGGGTCGAACGTGACCGTGTCGCTGAGCGATCAGACCACCGGCCAGTCGACCACCAAGACGCTTCAGATGGACAGCCCCGACACCTCGAGTGCCGAGTGGATCGCGGAGGCGCCATCGGCCTGCGACGGTTCGGGCAGCTGCCAGACGCTCCCGCTGTCTGACTTCGGCACCGTGCAGTTCAGCAGCGCCACCGCCACCGCGAACGGTCACACCGGGACGATCTCCGACTCCAACTGGAGCGCGCAGGCGGTTCAGCTCGGCGGTTCCGGTGCTTCTGAGATCAGCTACGGCTCAAGCGCCGGATCCTCCAGCGCTAGCCCGTCGTCGCTGTCCTCCGACGGCTCGGGCTTCTCGGTCGCCTACCAGGGCGGCTCAGGGTCCGCGTCGACTGGAGCGGCCGGTGGCTCGGGCGACAATGGCAACGGCTACGGCGGCTATGGCTACGGCGGCTATCCGGGTGCCGGTAGCGGCTACGGCTACGGCGGCTACCCGGGCGGCGGTTACGGCGGCTATGGCGGCGGCTACGGCTATGGCGGCTATGGCGGATATGGGGCTGGCGGTGGCGGCTACGGCTACGGAGCCTTCTGACCGTCATGCGACGCCGCGCACGAGCTGCTCGTCACCCCGTCCGGCGAGGGCGATGCGGTAAGCCGCGGCCAGCCGGTCGAGCGCAGCTTCCCAGCTGCGCGACCGGACCGCCGCCAGCCCACCGCGACGCAGGCGCTCGGCCAACGCCGGCGTGGTGGTTAGAGCGACAAGCGCGTCGGCCAGCTCACTGACCGCGGGTGCCGCGAGAAGCCCGGTCTCGCCTGGTTCGATCAGGCAGGCCGGGCCGCCGCGGTCGACGGCGAGGACCGGAAGGCCGCTGGCCTGGGCCTCGAGGACCACCTGCCCGAACGTCTCGGTGCTGCTGGCGAAGAGGAACGCGTCGGCGCTGGCGTAGACGCGGGCCAGCGCCTCGCCGGCCAACCAGCCGAGGAAGGTGGCCCGCTCGCCCAGGCGCTCGCGCAGCAGGCCCTCCTCGGGACCGCCGCCGGCCAGCACCAGGTGCAGCCGCGGATCGCGCCGGTGCGCCGCGAGGAACGCATCGGCGAGCAACTCGACACCCTTCTCCTTGCTCAGCCGGCCGGCGTAGAGCACGTTGACCGCGCCGGGCAGCAGCGTCTCGTCGCGCAGCGCCGGATCGAAGCGGCGCAGGTCGACGCCGCGATCCCAGCGCATGATCTGGTCGGAATCGATTCCCAGCTCGGCCAGGCGGCGGTCACTGGCCGGGCTGGGGGACAGAACCACATCGCAGGCACGGTAGAAGCGGCCCAGGGCCAGGTTGGCCAGCGGCTCGAGCTGCGCGTGGCCGGTCCGCAGGGCGGCGTAAGCGGCGAGCTCGGTGTGGTAGCTGCCGACGCGCGGGAGCGCGAGCACGCGGGCGAGCAGCCAGGCCGCGATGCCGGCGGGCCCGGGAGAGCACACGTGCACGATGTCGTAGCGCCCCTCCGACAGCGCCTCGACGATCGCCGGAACGGTGGGGATGCCGATCTGGAGTCCCGCGTAGAACGGGATGTCGACCTCGGCCACGGCGCTCAGCCGGCGGTCGACGTCCGGGTCGGTGCCGATCACCTCGACGTCGAACCCGCGCACGCCGTGCGAGCGGATCTGCTGGATGGCGTGGGTGACGCCATGCATCCCGCCGATGCCGTCAGCGACCAGCGCCACCCGCGGGCGGTCGCCCTCGCTGCGGGTCAGCCGGGCCTTCTCCCGGCCCAGGAACGCCGATGCGGCGGCGTAGGGGATCGCCGGCATGCAGGCATCGAAAAGGGAGATAGCGGCGCCGCCGATGTCGGGCACGGCGCCGGGCTCGACGCCGGCGAGGGTGTCGTGCACGACCAGGGCCAGCTTGCGCTCGTGCACGCGGCGGGCGCGGCGGTCGAGGTCGGCGTGGGTCAGCTCGCCGTCCTGGAGCTGGCGCAACAGCTTGTGCTCATCGACGTCGAGCTCCATCGAGTGAAGCCAGGCGCGGAGCAGGGCCAGTGCGTCCTCTGCGGCGAGGTCGGCGCTCCCGCTTCCGTGCCGGGCGTCGCCTTCGCTCATCACCCGCTCGACGATCCGCAGCACGGTGGCCGGATCCGAGCGCGACGGTCCGCCCGGGTTGCCGGCGCCCCCGCTGCCGTCGCTGCCGCCGGCCAGCGAGCGGATGGCCAGGGCCATCGCGGAATGCGCCCACTTCGCGGCGCTGCCCTGCTGCCCGTGGGCGGAGGCCCGTCCCGCCCGGATGTGGGCGAGGAACTCGTCCGGGGTGCGGGCGAGCGGCGTCTCGGTGAACGTGCGGCCGACGTCGATTCCGGCGTGGTCATCGGACCCCCCGATGGCGGTTCCCCCCTGGGTCTCGATGTACACGAACGCCGGCAGATTGAGCTCCTTGGCGCGCGAGCCGTTGCGGGTCTCCCAGATCGGGAACAGCTCGGCCAGACGCCGCCGGTGGCGCGCGGTGAGCGGCGCGGCCACGGCGTAGAAGGGATGGGCGAGCGCCGCGGTGATGTCCTGACCGTGCAGGTACTCAGCGCACGCCTCGACGTCATCGCGGTTGGCCTGAAGCCACCCGTGATCGTCGGGCGTGATGCCGTAGCAGAGCACGTGCACGGCCTGGGCCTCGCCCTTGAAGGAAGCTGTGAGCTCCTCGGAGATGAACGTGTCGGGCAGGTGATCGAGGGACAGCGCGCCGTCGATCGTGTCGTGGTCGGTGATCGTGACGAAATCCATCCCCCGGGCCTTGGCCAGCTCGTAGACCTCGAGCGGATCGGTGGCGCACTCGGGGATCCTCAGCGAGCGCTGCACGCCGAGTTTTGAGACTGCTGATGCCGATGAGTGGACGTGGAGGTCGGCGCGGCTCGTTACGTTCATGGGGTCCAGGATCACCCTGCAAAGAGCGGGGTTCGTGAAGAACGAGGTCACGTCCTGTGACGATTTGGTTATCGGGGGCATGGGATCGGCGGGCGATGGGAGAACCTTGGCGCCATGTCCATCCCGAGCGCACGAAGCGCCGACACGGTCCTGCTCTGGCAGGGCCGGCTCGAGGTCGAGGTGACGCTGCGGCCGTTCGAGCTGACCGTCCGTCGCGACGGGCGGCGGCTGATCGGCTCGCTCGGTGCCTGGGTAGCCGACGGCAGCGTTCACGATCACTTCATCGCCCTCACCGAAGGGGTGGTCGCGCACGAGGATCTGGCTCCCGTCGAGCGGGCCCTCTCGGCGGTCGTGCTGACCCACACGGAGCGACGTTTGACCCTCTCGCTCGAGCTGGACGGCGGCCGGCGGCGAGCCAAGCTGGAGGTGCGCATCCCGGCGGTCGATCGCGTGTGCTTCGAGCTGCACGCCGAGTCCGACCCGCTCCGGACGGCCCTCGACTGGCGCCGGCGCACGGACGAGCGCTTCGTCGGGCTGGGGGCGCGCCACTGCACCCAGTTCGACCAGGCCGGCCGGACTATCCAGCTCGGGGCTGACCGCCGCTACACCGGGCCGGACTGCCCGCCCGACCTGCTCGCGGCCGGGGGGATCCCCCAGGGCGACTGCGCGCCGGTGCCGTGGCTTCAGTCGAGCCGCGGGTACGCGCTGTGGCTACGTTCGGAGGCCAACGGTATCCGCTTCGACCTGGCCGGCGAGCGCGCCTCGGCTTCCACACGAGGCTCCGCCGGGCCGCTCACGCTCGAGGTCTTCTGCCAGCCCACCCCGGCCGCGCGGCTGCGCGCGTTCTGCCGGGAGACGGGGTTTCCGGCCGTTCTGCCCGGCTGGGCCTACGGGTTCTGGAAGAGCCGCGACGTGTACGGGCACGAGGACGATGTGCGCGACGACTACGAGGGGATGCGCCGGCACGACATCCCCCTCGACGCGATCGTGCTCGATTCACCATGGGCGACGCAGTACAACACCTGGGAGTTCAACCCCTATCAGTTCCCCGATGCCCCGCGACTGGTCCGCGAGATGCGCGAGGACGGTGTGCGCACCGTGGTGTGGGTGACGCCCTGGGTCAACCTCGACTCGCGCGACGGGCAGATCCCGCCGCAGCCCGAGTCGGAGCGCCTGCACCGCGAGCCGGCTTCAAACTATGCTCCCGGCGCCGCCGGCGGGCACTTCGTCGCCGACCCGGAGGGCGAGCCGTTCGTGACCCAGTGGTGGATGGGCACGGGGTCGACGGTCGACTTCACCAGCCCTGCCGCGGAAGAGTGGTGGCGGACCCAGGCCGAGGGGTTGCTCGCGCTCGGCGTGGAGGGGGTGAAGGCCGACGACGGCGAGGGCTACTACCTCCCGGATCATGTGCGGCTCGCCGACGGGCGCTCCGGCGCGCAGGCGGCGTGGGCGCTCGGTGGGCTGCACCGGGAGTCGCTGCAGCGCGCGCTCGATCACGTCCACCCGGGAGAGGGCGTGATCTTCGGGCGCAGTGGCTGGACCGGGCAGAACGCGTTCGGCGTGACCTGGGGCGGCGATCAGGCCTCGGACTTCTGGTCGCTGCGGGTGCTGGTGGTGGCGACGCTGTCGTCCGCCTGCAGCGGAATCTCGAACTGGTCGCACGACGTAGGCGGATACCTCGGGCACCGGCTCGTCGAGCGCTGCCCGCCCGAGCTGCTCGTGCGCTGGCTTCAGTTCGGCTGCTTCACGCCGCTGATGCACGCCCACGGGCGGATGCCCCAGGAGCCGTGGCACTACTCGGGGCGCGTGCTCGAGCTCTACCGCGCCTATGTCCGGCTCCACGAACAGCTCGTGCCCTACATCCGGGCCGCCGCCCGCACCGCCGCGCGCGCCGGGGTCCCGATCATCCGGCCCCTGTGTCTGACCGATCCGAACGATCCCCGCGGCTGGTCGATTCCCGACGCCTACGGCTTTGGGCCCGCGCTGTGGGTGGCCCCGGTGCTCGAAGACGAGGCGCGGGAGCGGGAGGTTTCGCTGCCGCAGGGCGAGTGGATCGAGACCTGGTCGGGACAGCCCGTGCGCGGCGGGTCGGACATCGTGGCCGAAGCGCCGCTCGAGCGCATCCCGGTATGGGTCCGCTCGGGCTCGATCGTCGTCACCTACCCGGCCTCGCAGGTGGCCCGCGGCCTGGGCGACGTGCCCGAGGCGGAGCGGCCGCTCGTGGCCACACTGTGGGGCGTGCCCCGGCTCGGCCACGCCTCGGTCCGACTGGCCGACGGCACGCGAATCGCCTGGCGGCGAGGCCGCTGGTCGGTCTCGCCCGAGCGGGAGGTCGAGTTCCGCGAGGCCTAGGGGCGCTCGCGCCTCAGGGCGCGCCGCTACGGGTCAGCGCGAGCGCGCCGGCCTGCGCGCCCAGCGCCGCGGCGTCGGCCACCGACTGACCACTCCCCAGCCCGAGCGTGAACGCGGCGGCAAACGAATCGCCGCACCCGTAGGAGTCGCGGGGCGCACCGGGCAGCTTGGCCGCCGTCCAGCGACCCTCCGACTCCCCCCACCAGCGCCCGCCCCGCTCGCCCTCGGTGGCGAGGAGCAACCGGGCGTGTGGCCCGGCGCGCCTGGCCCACGCGCTCTCGTCGGGATCGCTCTCGCTGAACACGAGCGCGTCGATCTCGCACGTCTCAAGCACGTCCCTGGCCCGGGGCGAGGCCACGACGATCCGTGCCTGCCGGGCTCGCTCCAACGCGCCGGCGTCGCCCGCGGTGAAGTAGACGGAGTCCACTTCGCGAAGCAGATCCCAGTCCAGATCGTCCGACCCCCGTGGCTCGAGCCGCTCACCGAGGGTGACGATCGTCCGCTCGCCGCTCGGCTCGAGGAGTGTCACGGCGCGCCGGGTGGGCTCCTCGCGCCAGGCCACGTGCATGCGGACGCCCCGCCCCTTCAGCTGAGCCTGGGCGGCCCGGCCGGGCCCGTCGTCGCCGAGCGCGCAGAAGAAGTCGACCTCGGCGCCGAGCTCGGCGAGGACCGGGGCGGCCACCCCGCCCCCGCCGCCGGCGCGCTGCGCCGCGCCCTCGGCGTGGATCACCTCACCGCGGCGCGGGAAGCCCGGCACGGGGAGAAAGTCGACCCACTCCACGTGGCCGACGACCGCGACGCGCGTCATGGGGCGCTAGTGTGCGGGTTCATGGCGGATGAGGGACAGCCGGTCGCGTACGAGGTGCTCGAGACTGGCGTCCCGGTGTACGCGTCCGACGGCGAGCAGGTTGGCACCGTGGGACACGTGGTCGCCGCGCCCGAGGAGGACATCTTCCACGGGATCGTGATGCGGGGCGAGCACGGTGAGCGCTTCGTGCCCGCCGACCAGGTCGCCGGGTTGCACGAGCGGGGCGTCGATCTGCAACTTGACCGCAGCGCGATCGACGAGCTTGCCGCGCCCGGGGGCGGCGCACCCGCTTGGCGGGTCGACGAGCCGGGCGTCGATCCCAGCCCGTGGCGCCGATTTCTCGGCCTCAAGGCGAGTCGGCGCGCGTTCAACTGGAACGAAGAGAACTGATCACCAGTTCATCATGGACGCGGTGATGATCCGCCGGAGGTCGTCCTCGGTGACCGGCTTGGGCGCCACCGCGAGCAGGCGCTGCTGCTTGAGCGCGCCGGACACGAGATCCGGGATGTCGTCCTCGCGATAGCCAAGCTCGGCCACGCCGCGCGGCGCGCCGACGTCCTGCATGAGCTGGCGGATGACGCTGGGGAGCGTGTCGGGCCCGGGATCGGCGATCGGGCTGCCGGCGAGCAGCGAGGCGACGTGCGCGTGGCGTTCGGGCGCCGCGTCGTAGGTGAAGCGGAAGGCCGCCGGGGCGGTGACGATCACCGAATGGCCGTGGGGGACGAACGGGTGGTCGTCGGGGTAGCCGGCCGGCTGGTACTCGTGCTTGACCGACGCGATCGGGTAGGCGCAGGAGTGCGGTATGTGCACCCCGGCGGAGCCGAACCCGACCCCGGCCATCGTCGCGGCCAGCATCATGAACCCGCGTGCCTCGAGGTCCTCGGGGTCCGCCACCGCGCGGCGCAGATAGCGGCCCCCGAACTCGAGCGCCTTGGCCGACCACACGTCGGCGACCGGGTTCGAGCCCTGGTAGGGAGGACGGTCGTCGGGTGACTCGGGGCGCTCCCGGGCGTCGAACGGCTTGGACAGGAACGACTCGGCGGCGTGGCAGACCACGTCGAGACCGGTCGAGGAGGTGACCTCGGGCGCCAGCGAGCGGGTCAGATCGGGATCGACGATCGCCTGGGTGGGCCGCAGGTAGCGGTGCGAGATGCCGGTCTTGAGCTTGAGATCGGGGATGTCGAGCACGGCGACCGTGGTCGCCTCCGATCCGGTCCCCGACGTGGTCGGGATGGCGAGGTGAGGCTTAAGCGGCGAAGGCGGCTTGCGTCCCTCCCCGACCGGCGGGTTGACGTAGTCCATGACCGGCGCGGGATGAGTGCAGACGAGGTTCGCCACCTTGGCCGTGTCGATGCTCGAGCCGCCGCCGACCGACACGAACCCGTCGGCCTCGTGCTCGAGCGCGTAGTCGACCGCGGCCTGGAACGAGTCGATGGTCGGCTCTACGCGCGAGCGCGTGTAGAGGGCAACCTGGATGCCCTCGGCTTCGATCGCACGCTTGATCTGCTCCGGATCGCCCGCGGCGGCGACGCCCGGGTCGGTGACCAGCATCGCGCGGCGGACGCCGAGGCGCCTCAGCTCCCACCCGGCGTCGGCCGAGGCGCCGCGGCCGAACTTCACCGGGGTCGCCTCCATTGTGAAGATGGTCTCGTGGTTGGGTGCCATGGCTAACGGTCGTCGGTGTTCAGCAGCCCGGCCGCGACCAGCCGCCGGCGCAACTCCGCCGGCGACTCGAACTCGATCGCCTGTATACCCACGCCGCGCGCCGCGGCCACGTTTCGCGACGAGTCGTCGATGAACAGAGTGCTCGCGGCGCTCAGGCCGAAGCGGTCCAGCAGCAACTCGAAGACCCGGGGATCCGGCTTGGCCACGCCCTCGAACCCCGACACGACCGTCCCATCGAACCAGCCCAGGAACGGATAGCGCTCACGGCGGCCCGGATACGTCCACGTCTCCATGTTGGTCAGCGCGTAGACCGGCACGGCGGCGTCCTTGAGCTCCCGCAGGATCTCGACCGATTCCTTGATCGGTCCGCCGACCATCTCCTCGCTGCGCTCGGTCCACGCCCGGATGAACTCCGCGTACCGCGGGTGCGCCTCGATCAGCGGCGGGACGGTCTCCTCGGGCGCAACGCCGAGATCGTGGGCGTGGTGCCACTCCATCGTGCATACCTCGTCCAGGAACCAGTCCATCTCGGCATCGTCCTCGAACAGCTTGCGGTACAGGTACCGGGGGTT
This sequence comes from Solirubrobacterales bacterium, assembly GCA_019241635.1. Lineage (GTDB taxonomy): Bacteria > Actinomycetota > Thermoleophilia > Solirubrobacterales > Solirubrobacteraceae > Palsa-465. The sequence continues at coordinate 10,840 of JAFAWR010000124.1, read as the reverse complement.
CCAGTCGAGCAACACGCCGCCCAGGTCGAAGACGACCGCACGCGGTCGACCGTTGCCGAGGTTCATCGCTGCTTGCCCTCCCACGCGTCAGCGAGCAGATCGCCGAGGAGCGCCGGATCGGCGTCGGGGAGGGTGACCCGGACCGCGGCCAGCCGCTTGCCCCACATGACCTCGGCGCAGACACCCGGATGGCACTGCACGGCGGTGAGGATGCCGGGCTCGTCGAGCATCACGTTCATGTGCTCGGGATCCCACAGGGTGGCGAAGATCCGGCCGGTGACCCGAAAGGAGGGGCGGCCGTGATGGTCCTGCTCGACCGTCCCGGCCAAGGACAGCGCCATCCGGCGCGCGTCGTCGGTGCTAACCATGCCGGCCTCAGGCCGGGCGCAGCCGAAGCGCGGACGTGACCAGGCCGGCGAAATCCATCCAGGCAATCGTAACCGCGCGGCCCCCCTGGGATGCCGGCGGCGGGTTCGGCGACCGGGTTATGCTCGGGCTGATGCACTTCGCCGAGCTCACGCCACCCGAGCAGCGGGTCCTCGGCTGCCTGATCGAGAAGCGCTGGACGACGCCCGACCAGTACCCGCTGTCGCTGAACGGCCTGCGGCTGGCGTGCAACCAGTCGACCAATCGCGATCCGGTCACCAACTACGACGAGGCGACGGTGCGAGAGGCGGCGCAGCGTCTGAGTCTGTATGGACTGGCCCGGCTGGCCAGCGGCCACGGCAGCCGGGCGGTCAAGTACCGGCACCTGGCCGAGGAGGTTCTCGGTCTGGGACGCGAGGAGCTCGCGGTACTGGCGGTGCTGCTCCTCCGCGGTCCGCAGACGCCCGGGGAGCTCAAGTCGCGGAGCGAGCGGATGGCGCCGCTGGCGTCACTGGACGACGTCGAGCGGGTGCTCGGGACGTTGACCCAGCGCGAGTACATCCGGCGAATCGGCCGCCGCCCGGGTCAGAAGGAGGACCGCTTCGAGCAGCTCCTCGGCGGCGCCGCCGAGCGCGAGGGCGAGTCGGCGCCGGCGCCCGGGGTGCGCGCCGTCGAAACCGCGGTGCCGCTCCAGGCGCCGCCCCAGGTGCAGGCGCCCGTTCGCGCGCCTGCGGCCGCCGACAACGGGGGGCTGTCCGACCGGGTTGCGGCGCTCGAGGCAGAGGTGGCCGCGCTGCGCTCGGAGCTCGACGAGCTGCGCGAGCTCTACGGGTAGAGCAGCCCGCTCTCGCGCCGCACCACGAACTGCTCGTGGTGCTCGACGAAATCCGTGACGATCGCAGCGAGGGCTTCGGGACGGTCGTCGTAGATTGCGTGGGCGGCGTCGTAGACGATCACGAACTGACAGTTCGGCAAGAGCTCCCGGTAGATGCGGCCCAGCTCCGGCGGGGTGAGGCGGTCCTCGGTGCCGAACAACACCAGGGTCGGTACCTGGAGATCGCGCATCGCGTCCTCGAGCTCGGTGTCGCGCGGTGGCCCGATCAGCCGTCCAACCAGCTCGCGCTGCTTGGCGTCCAACTCGGGCGATATCGGCATGTAGTTCGGCCGGCGTTCCGGATGGGCGTGGAGCATCGTGGCGAGCTCCTCGGGTGGCGGCAGTTCGCCCTCCCGGATCGCCGCGGGCGCCGTCAGCACCAGGGCATCGAGGCGGTCGGCTGCCGCAATGGCCGCCCAGAGTGCCAGCTTCCCGCCGAACGACTGGCCCCACACGGCGAAGCGATCGACTCCGAGCGCCCCGATTGCCTCCAGCAGCGAGCCGGCCAGGTCGGACATCGAGTTCGAGCGGTCGTTGACTTCTGAGTCGCCGAAGCCGGGCGCCTCGAACGCGATCACCCGATGGTGCTCGGCCAGCAGCTCATGGGCGCGGCTCAGGCGCAGGCCACCCGCGCCGTGGAAGCAAACCAGCGGCGGCCCGTCGCCGGCCTCCAGGTAGCGGATGTCGAAGCCGTCCGCCGCGACGTGGCGCTCGATGAAGCTCACCGTTCGCGCATCCTGGGCAGCACCTCGGTGCCAAACAGCTCGAGGCTGCGGCGCGAGAGCTCCGGGCGGGGGGCGACGAAGGCCAGCTCGAGGATGCCGACGCCGAGCTCACGGCCGATCCGCTTGGCCTGCGCCAGCACGGTGTCGGGCGAGCCGATCATCAGCTGGCCGGTCTCGACGCGCTCGTCGATGTCCCCGCCGGCGTGCAGCCGGGAGCGCTGGCGTGCCGCGTCGCGCCCGTAGTAACCGGCGCCCGCGGCGGCCTCGTCGACCCCCGGGTTGGCCGCGCTCAGCCGCAGGCCTCCGGCGTGCCCGTGGGCGGATGCGAGCGGCGCCCATTCCTCGCGCGCCTGGTCGTCGGACTCGGCGACGTGCACGGCGATGCGGTAGAGCAACTGATCGCCGGACGGCTCCCAGCCGTGCTCCCGGGCGGCCTCGCGATACACCCGCACCGACTCGCGCGCGCGATCGAGCGTGGTCACCGCGAGGCCGCCGCTGATGCGCCGGGCCGCCGCGAGCTCGGCCGCCTCCGGACTCGAGATCGACATGAAGATCGGAGGATGGGGCGTCTGGACAGGCCGCGGCCAGATCGAGATCGTGCGGTACTCGTAGTAGCGCCCGAGCCACCCGAAGGGCTGCGGCTCGGTCCAGGCCCGGACGATCAGGTCGAGGGCCTCGGTGAAGCGTTCGCGCGACTCGGCCGGATTGACGCCGTAGGTCACATACTCGTTGGACGTGCCGCGGAGCATGCCGGCCACGACTCGGCCGCCGCTCAGGGTGTCGAGCATCGCGAACTCCTCGGCCACCCGCACGGGATTCTGGATCGGGATGTTGGAGCCGAGCAGCGCGATCCGGGCGTGCTTGACGCGCTGGGCCACGGCGGCGGCCATGACCATGGGGTTGGGCGTGAGCGACATCGGCGAGTAGTGATGCTCGGCGACCGTGACCCAGTCGAAGCCAAGCTCGTCGGCCAGCTCGAACTGGTCGAGCGCGGCCGCCATCGAGGTCTGTGCGACGTCCGACGAGTAGGCGTCGACCGGGGCCGGCCACCCACGGGCGTCCTGGCGCCGCTGGTACGGAACGATCGAGAACAGAGCGGCTTTCACGTGACCATTATTGACGAAACCTGCTCAACGCTTCATCCATATGTGAACAATGTAAGAACTGCATACAGTCGCTCAAGAGATATCCGGCGGCGGTCGACAACAGGGGTGACCTCGATGAACCTGACGTGATGCGTCGGGCTTCACCTTTAACGAAGAAAGGGACCGAATGAAGCTTGGCAAGATGCTGGGCGCGGGGCTTGCCGTGGTCGGCAGCCTGTTGTTGATCGCCGCTCCGGCCGGCGCCACCACCGCCTCGGCCACACTAACCGCGGGCTCGCTGGGGTTTGCCAGCACGCCCGGTAACGTAACCTTCCCGTCGGTGGCTCTCAACGGTCAGAACCGGACCGTGAACGCCTCGCAGCCGCTGGACATAGCGGATGCGACCGGCTCGGGTGCAGGTTGGAACGTCACTGCGACGTCGACGTTGTTCACGTCGGGAAGCTACACGCTCCCCACCGGCTCCACGACGATCGGCTCGGCCCCGGCCGCGGCCACCTGTGACAGCGGCGTGACGTGCACGCCGGCCGCTTCGAACAGCGTGTCGTATCCGTACAGCCTGCCGGCCGGCGCCACCGCGCCGACCGCCACCAAGCTGTTCACCGCGGGCCTGGGCACCGGCCTGGGTGACCAGAGCCTGAGCCCGACGTGGACGCTGGCGATTCCCGCCAATGCATACGCGGGTAACTACGCCTCCACGTGGACCCTCTCGCTCGTCAGCGGACCGTAGGCGCGTGAGACTCAAGACCATCTCGCTGCTGGCCACCGCATGTGCGGTGGCCTGCTGCGCGTTTGCCCCGGGAGCCGGCGCCGCCACGATCGGCGGCTTCGGCGCACGGCCGGCGCACTTCGACCCGTCCAATCCGGCCACCCGGGCGTATTTCATCCGCACGGTGGCGCGCGGTGGATCGTTCACCGATCAGGTGATCGTCTCCAACAGCGCGTCCAAGCCGGTGACGCTGCGCGTGTATCCGGTCGACGGGCTGACCGGAGCCACCTCCGGCGTCGTCTACGGCAATCGGGGGGACCGTTTGCAGGGCGCCGGGCAGTGGGTGACGCCCGCGAGCTCGCTGGTCATCGTCCCGGCGCGCTCCCAGCTCACGGTCGGCTTCACCGTGCAGGTGCCGAGGAATGCCCCGGTGGGCCAGCACCTGGCCGGGATCGCCCTCGAGGACGCCCACTCGGGCAAGTCCACCGGGCGCTTCTCGGTCACCGAGGTGCTGCGCACCGTGGTGGGCATCGAGGTGGCGGTGCCGGGTGCAACCCACTCGCGCGTCACCCTCCAGAGCTTCTCGATCGCCCCGATCGACGGCACCACTACCCCGTCGGTGGTGGTCGGCCTGACCAACGCCGGCACCAACCTGTGCAAGCCGGCGCTGTCGGTGTCGCTCGGCGGCCCGGGGGGCGTGCAGCACGCCTCGCGGCAGCTCGACACCGTGCTGCCGGGCGACTCGATCCCCTATCCGTTCGTGTGGCCGCACTCGCTGGCCGCGGGCAGCTACAACGCGAGCATCACGGCGACCGGCTGCGGGCCGCGCGTGACCATGCGCGGTAACGCTTCGCTCGGCGCCAAGCTGGTCCGGAGCACCGTGCCGGCCGGAGCCGCGCGTCCGCCCGCCGGCAGCACCGTGCCGTGGTGGCCGATCGCGCTTGTAGGGTTTGGCGGCATCGTCGTGGGGGCCCTGTTCGGTCGTCGCCGGCGCGTCCCGCGCACGGACTGAGAGGAGCGACATCGGGTGACGGGACGTCGGGCGGCCCGAATCATTGCCTTGCCGGCGCTGGTTGCCGCCGGCGCGCTGGCCCTGGGTCTGGCCGGCGCGCCGGCGGCGCGCGCGGCGGTCTGGACGGCCGAGACCTCTCCGGTCACGACTCCGGTATACGGGGTGACGTGTCCGGACGCCAGCGACTGCTGGGCGGTCGGCGGCAGCTCTGGCGCGGCGAAGATCATTCATACCTCCAACGGGGCGGCGACCAGCCCCACGTGGTCGGCCCAGACACCACCGTCCGGTGCCTTCTCGCAGTACAACGACATCGACTGCGAGAACGCCAGCGACTGCATCGCGGTCGGGAGCGTGTACGCCTTGGCGCCGCTGATCTCGGCGACGACCGACGGCGGCGCGACGTGGACGGCGCAAATGCCCCCGGGACCGGTCACGGTGGCACTCCAGGGCATCTCGTGCGCGAGCAGCGCCGACTGCGTGGCGGTCGGCGGTGTGCTCGGCACGTTCCCGACCATCATCTCGACCACGAACGGCGGCTCGACCTGGACGTCTGAGACCTCGCCGAGCACGACGCACACCCAGCTGAACGACGTCGCATGTCCCAGCGCCACCGTGTGCTATGCGGTCGGCGGGAACAGCGGCACTGCCACGATAATCGGGACGACCAACGGCGGCGCGACGTGGACAGCGCAGACGACGCCGGCGACCGACGACGTGGCTCTGAACGGCATCACCTGCCCGACCACGACCGTGTGCTTCGCGGTCGGGAACGCCATCACCGGGACAGGCGAGATCGTCGCGACCACCAACGGCGGCGCCACCTGGACGTATCAATCCGACGGAACCTCGCAGGCGCTGAACGACGTGTCGTGCTGGGACACGACCGACTGCGTGGCGGTCGGCGCATCCGGCACGATCGTGGGAACCTCGAACGGAACCGGCTGGAGCTCGCAGACCTCCGGGACCAGCGATGCCCTGTACGACGTCGATGTCAGCCCGCAGACGTCCGGCAAGGTCGTGGGCGCGTCCGGGACGATCCTCGGTTACACCGGGTGCGCTTCGGGCGGGCTCAGCTTCACGCCGCCGGCCGCCGTCTCCTGGCCGAGCACGGCGCTGAACGGACGCAACCAGTCGATCACCACCCCGCTCACGCTCGCGCCCAATGACCAGACCGGATCGGGGGCGGGCTGGAATCTTTCCGCGACCTCGACCACGTTCACCTCGAGCGGCCACACGCTGCCGACCGCGGCGACCCAGATCACGGCGGCCAGCGCCTCCTCGGCGGGCGGGACGTGCTCGCTGCCGGTCAACCAGATCAGCTACCCGGTGACGATCCCCGCCGCGGCCACGTCGCCGGCGGCGGTGAAGGTGTTCGACGCCGCCGCGGGCACCGGCGCAGGGCCGGCGACGGTCGTGCTGACCACGAGCCTGAGCCTGCCGGCGAACGCACGGGTGGGCACGTATTCGTCAACCTGGACGCTCACGCTGGCCAGCGGACCGTAGGGCGCGCCTAGCCCGTGCCCGCAGCTCGTTGTAGCGTCCTCACAATGAGCGAGGTACAGGAGATGCGCGATGCGCTGAATCGCGTGCTCGAGCTGGCCGTCGTGCTGAACGACGACATGACCCGCGATCTGGAGCGCCGCGGGCTGACCGGGTCGCGGGCCCATCTCGTGTGGGAGCTGCACCGGCGTGGACCCTCGACCCAGCAGGCCCTGGCGGGGGCACTCGGGGTGACGCCACGCGCGATCACCGGTCTCGTCGACGCGCTGGTCGAGGGGGGCTTCGTCACGCGCGAGCCGCACCCGCGCGACCGGCGCGCGACGCTGGTGACATTCACCAAGCGCGGCGAGCGAACGGCGAAAGGCCTCGAGCGCGATCACATCGAGCTCGCGGGCAAGCTGTTCGGCGACATGCCGGCGACGACGTTCCGAGGCTTTACTCGCGGGCTCGATGTTGTGCTGGCGCGACTTCACGAGATCGTTACCTAGATACATAGTGTGGTATTTTCACGGTATGGCCGTGGAGACTCCCAACGGGAACATCGCGCTCGTGCGCGCAGGCTTCGAGGCGTTCAACGCGGGCGACCTCGACGCGTGCGTCGAACGGATCACCCCGGATCTGATCATCCACCTTGCCGAGCTGCCCGAGCCGTTGCGCGGTCGTGACACATGGCGGGCCGGGGCCGAGCTGGCCAGGCAAGCCTTCCCCGACCTCCACACCGAGGTCGAGGACATCTTCGGCTCTGGGGATCGTGTTGCGGTGCGGCTGACCATGCGGGGCACCCATGAAGGCGATTACCTGGGCATTCCGGCCAGCGGCCGGCCGATCAGCTACGTCAGCCACGAGTTCTACCGGGTGCAGGACGGGCTCATCGCTGAGGAGTGGATCTGCTCGGACACCGCCGGCCTTCTCCGGCAGATCAGCGCCCGAGAGAGCCTCTAGCGGTTTCGGGTGGGCACGGACCGGGAATGCGGTCTCCGTTTCCCGGAGGTAGGAGGTGCTGATGCGTCGTGTCCTCGCAGTTCTCGCCAGCGTCGGAGGTGTCTTCGCGCTCGTGCTCGCCTCGGCCGCGGCCGCCCAGGCGGCGCCGCCGCCGAGCGCCGGGTCGTTCGTCCTGACCGCGACCAGTCCCGGCGGGAACTACGCGCCGACGTTCACCGGCAACGGGATGCTCGGCGTGCGCGTGCCGCCGTCCGGCCAGGGCTATGCCGCAGGCACCGTGCCAGCGCAGTCGGAGCTGGCGGGCTTCTACGCGCAGGTGACGGGCAGCCCGAAGCCGGGAGACAACGTGCAGCAGCGCGCGAACATCCCAACCTGGTCGACCCTGACGTTCTCGGAGAACGGGCAGACCTTCACGGTTCCGGGACCCGGCATCTCGAACTGGCGCCAGTCGCTCGATCTCCACACCGGCATCGTCACCACGACCGCGCGGTGGACCGCGCCCGACGGACACGTCACCGACCTCACCTACCAGGTCCTGACCGACCGGGCCGGCGAGTTCGTCGGCCTGGTCCAGCTGCAGCTCACCCCGCAGTGGACGGGAACCGCCACGGTCACCGATGCGATTGACGGAACCGCAGACACCACCGCCACCCCTGAGCTGACCACCCAGGTGTCCAAGAACTGGGATGCGCCGAGCCACCAGGATTGGGTGACCATTCAGGCGGACGGGACGAACATCCAGACCAGCGTGGCCAGCCAGCTGGCGTTCAGCCCGAACGTCTCGGCCACGGTCACGCCGACCGATCAGAGCACCGACCAGAGCGTCGGCCAGCAGGCGACGTTCCCGGTGACCGCCGGGCAGACCTACACGATCACCAAGTACGTCGGGGTCGAGAGCTCGCAGGACGCTGCCGACACGGTCACCGCCGCGCGGGGGCAGGCATCGAGCGCCGCGTCCACCGGCTGGGACGCGCTGCTGGCCGCGAACAAGGCCGCCTGGGGGGCTCTGTGGAGCGGCTGGATCGAGATCCTCGGCAACCGCACGCTGGCCACCGACGTCAACGCCAGCGAGTTCTACCTGTGGTCGAGCACGCGCGCCGGCGTCGATTGGAGCGTGTCGCCGGCCGGCCTGTCGTCCAACGGCTACGACGGCCACATCTTCTGGGACGCCGAGACGTGGATGTATCCCTCGCTCCTGGCCCAGCACCCGGACCTGGCCGCCGGGATGGACGCCTACCGCTTCGACCGCCTGACCCAGGCCGAGCAGCATGCCGCGGCCACGGGCTATTCGGGCGCGCGCTTCCCCTGGGAGTCGGCGCTCGATGGCACCGAGCAGATCCCGCCGCCGGTTTCCATCAACAGCGAGGGCCTCTACGAGCAGCACATCACCGCCGACATCGCGCTCGCCCAGTGGCAGTATTACCTGGCCACCGGGGACCGAGGGTGGTTGGCGACGCAGGGATGGCCGGTGCTGTCCCAGGCGGCCACGTTCTGGGCCTCTCGGGCGACGCTCGGCTCGGACGGCAGGTACCACATCAACGGCGTCACCGGTCCCGACGAGGAGAACCCCAACGTCAACGACGAGGCGTATACGAACGTCGGCGCGATGCGCACGCTCCAGGACGCGGTGCAGGCCGCGCACGTGCTCGGGATCGCCCCGCCGGCAAACTGGTCGACGATCGCGACCGGGCTGGTCGTGCCGGTCCGGGGCGGGGTCCATCCGGAGTTCTCGGGCTACGGCGGCCAGCTGGTCAAGCAGGCCGACGTGACGCTGCTCCAGTACCCGTGGGGCTATCAGACCTCGCCGAAGGTCAGCCTGAACGACATCAACTACTACGTGCCCCGCACCGATCCGGGCGGCCCGTCGATGAGCGATGCGGTCAACCTGATCGACAACAACGCTCTGGGTACGCCGGGCTGCGCGAGCTACGTCTACGTGGAGCGCAGCTACCAGCCGTTCATCAAGGACACCTTCCACCAGTTCTCCGAGACCCGCACCGGTGGGGCGTTCACGTTCATGACCGGGATCGGCGGCTTCCTCCAGGAGTTCCTCTACGGCTACTCGGGGATGCGGTGGGATCCCGGAAGCGTCGGCTTGAACCCGAGCCTGAGCAGCCAGATCGGCGGGATCGTCCTGCATGACGTGCACTGGCGCGGGCGGACGTTCCGCGTGGCGATCGGCCCGGAGCGCACCACGGTGACGCTGACCAGCGGCGCGCCGCTGCCGGTGATGACCCCGCGCGGGCTGCGCAGGGTGCGCCGCGGGCATGCCCTGGCTCTGTCCACGCGGCGCCCCGACCTCACCGCCACGCGCGATCTCGTGCGCTGCGGCCGGGTGAGCGCGAGCAGCTCGGCGGCGGGCGCGCCGGCGCTGGCCGCGGTCGACGGCAGCCCGGCCACCGACTGGGAGCCCGCCGCCGTCCACGCCACGCTGACCGCCGCGCTGGCGCCGCTGTCCGGTCCGGTCCGCACGGTCACGCTGCGGTGGGCGCGGCTGTGGCCAGGGGCGTCGGCGCCCAACGTGCCGCCGCCGCCCGGCCCGGTCACCGTCCTGCGTCCGAGCAGCTACGTCGTCCAGGTCTCGAACAACGGGCGCCGGTGGCACACGGTGGCGCGTGTCGGGATGCGGCCCGGTGTGCTCGACACCGTGCACGTCCGTGGGCGCGCGGGCGCCAAGGTCCGCTACGTCCGGATCCGGGTCACCGCGCCGAGCGCGACCAAGCTCCCGGAGCTCGACGAGCTCACGGCCACCGGTTAGAGCGCGAGCAAACTGCCACTCGCCAGCGCCCGCGGGACGAGCGGCAGAAGACTCGCGCATGGCGCACCCAAACTGCCATTCGCCGCCCGCCGCCGCGCGAGTGGCAGATTGGTTGGGTTACGGGATGCCGATCTCGGAGTTGTCGCCGACCATGAAGCGGAAGGCCCGCGGCTGGCGGATGTCGCGGCCGATCTTGACGTTGCGGCCGAGCAGCGAGGACTCCATGCGACCGTCGAGGCCCTGAACCGCCGAGCGGGTGAGCAGGATCGAGTGCTCGATCTCGGCGCCGGAGACCTCGCACTCCTCGCCGATCGCGGTGTACGGACCGACGTAGGTGTCGGACAGGCGGGCGCCGGCGCCGATGATGGCCGGCCCGCGCACGGTACAGCGCTCGAGTCGCGCGCCCGCCTCGATCACCACCCGCCCGTCGACCTGCGAGTCGATCAGCTCGCCCTCCAGGCGGGTCTGGATGGTGTCCAGCACCAGCCGGTTGGCCTCGAGCATGTCGTCGAGGCGGCCGGTGTCCTTCCACCACCCCTTGACGATGTGGGGCTCGACCCGCTTGCCGACGTCGACCAGGTGCTGGATGGCGTCGGTTATCTCGAGCTCGCCCCTGGCCGAGGGCTCGATCGCCCGGGCGGCGTCGTGGACGGTGGAGGTAAACATGTAGACACCGACCAGGGCGAGGTTCGTGCGGGGCTCGCGGGGCTTCTCGACCAGCCGCACCACAGCCCCTTCGGACAGCTCGGCCACCCCGTAGGACTCGGGATCGGGCACCGGGGTGAGCAGGATCAGCGCCTCGGGCTGGTGATCGCGGAACGCCGCCACGAGGTCCTCGATCCCACCCTGGA
>JAFAWR010000286.1 GCA_019241635.1 Solirubrobacterales bacterium | reverse complement strand
TTCGTCGCAGATGTAGACGCCTGGACCCGCGATCAGCTTCTTGACCTGCCTCTGGGACTTGCCGCAGAAGCTGCACAGCAGCTGTTCGTTGGAGTCGGTCGGACGTGCCATGTATTAGCCCTCTCCCGGAGTTGCCTCGCGCCGCCTTATCCGAGCCCTAAGGGTAGACCCTTAGTGCTGGGATATGACGCGGTCGATGATTCCGTACTCCTTGGCCTCTTCGGAGCTCATGAAGTAATCACGTTCGGTGTCCGCCCTAACTTTCTCAAGGCTTTGACCGGTGTGGTGGGCGATGATCTCATCGAGGCGCCGTCGGACGTCGATGATCTCTCGGGCGTGGATCTCGATGTCGGTGGCCTGCCCCTGGAAAGCCGACGACACCTGGTGGATGAGGATCTTGGCGTTGGGCAGGGCCATCCGCTTGCCGTTGGCCCCTCCGGCCAGCAGCAGCGCGCCCATCGACATCGCTATGCCCACGCAGATCGTCTGGACATCCGGCTTGATGAACTGCATCGTGTCGTAGATGGCCAGGCCGGCGTACACCGACCCGCCGGGCGAGTTGATGTACACCGAGATGTCCTTGTCTGGGTCTTCTGATTCCAGGTGCAGCAGCTGGGCCACGATGAGGTTGGCGATCTGGTCGTCCACCGGGGTTCCCAGGAAGATGATCCGCTCGTTGAGCAGACGGCTGTATATGTCGAAGGCACGCTCCCCGCGGGAGGTTTGCTCGACAACCATCGGTACGAGTGGGCTCATCGTCCTCGTTCTTTCCCTTCCTCGGCCGGAATCCTGCCGACTGTAGCAACCGGCCCTGCCTGTCTGGCAAGGGTGGCCGTACTTGCCGTACTTACGTCCAGAGGGGTGCTGGTCGGCGGTCCGGGCCGGGACCTGGTCAGCTGTCTGGCGTCCAGAGCTGGCCCGACCCGTGTTCCGCGCCTTCCTTGCCGGGGGTCCACAGCTTCTGGCGGGCCTTGGCCTGCTCGACGCTGATCGGCGTCGCCTCGGCCACCAGCTTCTCGACCGCCTGACGGATCGCCACCTCCTGGCGGATCCGATCCAGGCGCCCGGTGGACTCGAGCTGCTCGAGCAGCTTGTCCGCGTCGGTGCCCTGGCGCTCGGCCGTCGGCTCGAGCGCCTGTCGAATCTCCTCGTCGGTTGGCTCGATGTTCTCCGCCTCGACGATCGCGGCCAGCACGGCCTCGCGCTTGAGCGCGGCGGCGGCTTCGGGCTCGGCCTCGTGGGCCAGGGTCTCCTCGTCGCGACCCGAGAAACGCAGGTAGGACTCCTTGGAGATGCCCTGGCGGGCCAGCATCGAAAACGTGTCCTCGAGCAGCTCGTGCGCGCGCGCGTGAACCAGCTTGTCGGGAACCTCGACTTCGGCCTCCCCCACCGCCGCCTCGATCACGGCGTCCTCGAACTCGCGCTCCAGGGCGCGCTCGTCGATCTGGCGCAGGCGCTCGGCGATGTCCTCACGCAGCTCGGCCATGGTGTCGAAGCCGGCTGCCTCCGAGGCGAAGTCGTCGTTCACCTCGGGCAGGCGCTTCTCCTTGACCTCGCCGACCGTGACCGCGAACTCGGCCTGCTTACCGGCCAGCTCGGTGGCCTGGTAGTCCTCGGGGAAGGTGACGGTCACGGTGCGCTCATCGCCGGCGCTCGCGCCGACGAGCTGCTCCTCGAAGCCCGGAATGAGCCGGCCCGAGCCCAGCTCGAGCAGCTGGTCGCGTCCGGTGCCCCCGGCGAACTCCTCGCCGTCGACCGTGCCGACGTAGTCGATCACCACGTGGTCGCCGGTGTCGGCGGCCCGCTCCACGGTCTCCAGCGTGGCCAGCCGGTCGCGCAGGCGCTCGACCTCCTCGTCGATCTGCGCGTCCTCGATCGTGGTCTCGCGGCGGCCGACCTCGAGTCCTTTGTACTGGCCGAGCTTGGCCGTCGGGCGAACCCCGATCTCGATCGAGAACTGGAGCGGCTGTCCCTCGGCCGGGAGCTCTGACGGCACGTCCAGGTCGGGCTCTCCGACCGGAGCGATGCCGGCGCCGTCAATCGCGTCCGCATACCAGCTTCCCAGCGCGCTGCGGAGCGCCTCGTCGAGCACGGCCTCCCGGCCCAAGCGGCGGATGACCACCGGGGGCGGCACCTTGCCCTTGCGGAAACCCGGTATGCGCATCTGGCGACCGAGCTCGCGAGCGGCCTGCTGAACGCGGCGCTCGACCTCCTCCGGGGCGACCTGCGCCTCGACGCGGACCCGTGACTCGGGGAGTTCGGTGACGGTGGTGGTGACGGTGTCGGCCATGGTTGCTGGCGAGACGATAGCTGGCAGTCAGTCGCCGGTCGCCCGTCGGCGCTGGGCGATCCGCCAGCGCGCGTAGAGGACGAGCATCAGCGAGACGTCGATCAGCCCGGCCACGAGGAACGCCGCCGGTCCCGTCAGCGCCCGGCCGGCCAGCCGCGCCAGCACGCCCGGCCCCTACTCGCCCATCGTGACCGAGCCGACCGGGGCTCCGGTTCGGCTGGTCCCACGCAGCAGGGCCCGGATTTCGCGCAGGGCCACCGGCAGCGTCGTGTTGTCGTAGATCCGCGAAGCCCTGATGTCGGCCACCATGCCCAGCGCGCGCTCGAGCGTCTCGGCGTTGCGCTCGCTCCAATTCTCGATGGCCACCTGTGGATCGGCGTCCGAGCCGCCGGTCTCGAGCACCTTGCGAGTGAGCTCGCGGTAGAGGTTGAACAGGTCATCGCGCAGCGCCGCCCGGGCCAGCGCCTGCCAGCGGTTGGCCCGCGGCAGGTCGATGATCCGCTCCCTGAGCCAGTTGAGCTCGAGCCGCGAGCCGAGCCGGAAGTAGACCTTGAGCACGTCCTCGGGGTCACGCTCGGCGGCCGCCGCGACCTCGACGATGTCGAACAGGGCGAGCATCGATTGCATCCCGGCCGCCCGCCGGGCCAGCTCGGCCGGCACTCCGGCGTGCTCGAGCTCGGCCGCCCGGCCGTCAAACGCTTCGCGATCGGAGCCCTCGAGGGCATCCGGGAGCGCGGCGGCCAGAAGCTCTCCGCCCGGCTTGAAGCGCGTGATCGTCTGGGCGATGCTGACCTGGTACGGGTTGGTGCGCACCAGCCACCGCGTCGAGCGCTCTACGAGTCGGCGGGCCTCGATCAGCATCTCGAGCTGGGTCTGCGCCGAGACCTGGTTGTCGAGTGCCTCGACGGCGTCCCAGTAGGAGCGCATGTCGAGTACCTCGCGCGCGGCGGCGTAGGCCCGGGCGAGCACGGCCGGGAGTGCGCCGGTCTCCTCGATCAGGCGGAAGGCGAACGTCGTCCCCGCGCGGTCGACCAGCTGGTTGGCCACCACGGTGGCGATGATCTCGCGCTTCAGGCGGTGGTTCTTCATCTGGTCGCTGAAGCGCTCGGGCAGCGGCTGCGGGAAGTAGCGCTCGAGGTCGTGGCCGAGGAAGGCGTCCTCGGGCAAATCGGACTCGAGCAGCTGCTTGTACAGGTGGATCTTCTGGTAGGCCATGACCACGCCGAGCTCTGGCGCAACGAGCCCCTGGTGGGCCGCCTTGCGTTCATCGATCGTGTCGTCCGAGGGCAGGAACTCGATCTTGCGGTTCAGCCCGGCGCTCTGCTCGAGGTGGCGGATGAGCCGCGCATGCACGTCGACCATCGAGGTCGCCTGGGCCATGGCCAGGCTGAGCGCCTGGGTCTGCGTATAGCTCCCGTACAGGACCTGCTCCCCGACCGCGTCGGTCATCTCGGCCAGGAGCTCGTTGCGTTGCTTGAAGGTCATGTCGCCGTCGGCGACCAGCGCGTCGAGCAGGATCTTGATGTTGACCTCGTGGTCGGAGCAGTTCACGCCGGCCGCGTTGTCGATCGCATCGGTGTTGATCCGCCCGCCCTTGCCCTCCGGGCCGCCGGCCAGGGCATATTCGATCCGGGCCTTCTGCGTGAAGCCAAGGTTGCCGCCCTCGCCGACCACGTGGCATTTGAGATCACGCGCGTCGACCCGGAGCACATCGTTGGCCTTGTCCCCCACGTCGGCGTTTGACTCGGTCGATGCTTTGACGTACGTGCCGATGCCGCCGTTGTAGAGCAGGTCGACCGGGGCCTTGAGGATGGCCTGGATGAGCTCGTTGGGGGTTACCTTTTCGGCGTCGAGGCTCAGCACCTCGCGGGCCTGGGCACTCAGCTTGATCGACTTAGCGCTGCGCGAGTAGACGCCGCCGCCCTCCGAGATCAGCGACTCGTCGTAGTCGCTCCAGGCCGAGCGGGGCAGGTCGAACAGCCGGCTGCGCTCCTCGTAGCTCCGTTCCGCGTCCGGGTCGGGGTCGATGAACACGTGCATGTGGTTGAACGCAGCGATCAGCCTGGTGTGCCGCGAGAGCAGCATCCCGTTGCCGAACACGTCACCGGACATGTCGCCGATGCCCACGGCGGTGAAGTCGGTGGTCTGGATGTCGGTGCCCAGCTCGCGGAAGGAGCGCTTGACCGACTCCCAGGCGCCGCGGGCGGTGATGCCCATCGCCTTGTGGTCGTAGCCCTGGGAGCCGCCCGAGGCGAACGCGTCGCCGAGCCAGAAGTTGTAGTCGGCCGAGATGTCGTTGGCGATGTCCGAGAACGTCGCCGTGCCCTTGTCCGCGGCGACGACCAGGTACGGGTCATCGTCGTCGTAGCGGACCACCTGCTTGGGCGCCACCACCTCGCCTTCGACGATGTTGTCGGTGATGTCGAGCATCCCGGACAGGAAGATCCGGTAGCAGGCAATTCCCTCTTTTTGGAGCGCCTCGCGGCCCCCCTCTTGTGGGGGCCGCTTGAGCACGAAGCCGCCCTTGGCCCCGACCGGGACGATCAGGGCGTTCTTGACCATCTGGGCCTTCATCAACCCCAGGACCTCGGTCCTGAAGTCCTCTGGGCGCTCGGACCAGCGCAGCCCGCCGCGTGCGACCTTGCCGCCCCGCA
>JAFAWR010000176.1 GCA_019241635.1 Solirubrobacterales bacterium | reverse complement strand
CGCGGGCATACTGGGGAGCGTGGCCGAGCACTCGACCCCTGAAACCATCCGGACCCTGCTGACCGACACCCGCACCTGGGCGGTGGTGGGCTGCTCGCCCGATCCGCGGCGGGACTCGCACCGGATCGCCCGGCTGCTCCAGACCCGGGGCTTCCGGGTCGTCCCGGTCAATCCGCACGTCGACGAGGTGCTCGGCGAGCGTGCCTATCCGAGCCTGGCGGCGCTTCCCGACACCGAGCGGGTCGACGTGGTGGACATCTTCCGGCGGGCCGATCAGGCCGGCGCTCACGTCGAGGAGGCCATCGCCGCCGGGGTCCGGGGGGTGTGGATGCAGCTGGGGGTGATCGACGAGGCGGCGGCGCAGCGGGCGCTCGAGGCCGGGCTGCTGGTCGTCATGAACCGCTGCCCGGCGATCGAATTACCACGGCTCGCCGCCGCATGAGCGGCGTCGATCGCGAGACCAGGCTGGCCCGAGGCGAGTTGCCCCCGGTCGACCGCGCCACGATCCACGTCTACTCCGAGGCCATCCCCGGGCCGTTCTACTACCAGCGCAATGCCCACCCGGTGGGCGCCGAGGCGGAGCGGCTGCTGGGTGAGCTCGACGGCGGCCATGCGCTGCTCTTCTCATCGGGCTCCGGGGCGACCACCGCCGTGATCCTCGCGCTGCTCCATCCCGGGGCCACGGTCGCGGTGGCCGACGGCGGGTACTTCGGCACGGTCGGCCTGCTTCAGGGCGAGCTGGCCCGCTGGGGCATCGAGACCGTCGTCTTCGACCAGACCGGCGAGCCGCCCAACGCCGACCTGGTGTGGCTCGAGCCGTGCGCGAACCCGATGATGAGCTTCCCCGACCTGGAGGCGTCGATCGCCTGGGCGCACGCGTCGGGCGCCGTCGTGGTGGTCGACAACACCGTGCTCAGCCCGATCCTGCTCCGGCCGCTCGAGCACGGTGCCGACTTCGTCCTGCACAGCGCGACGAAGATCCTGGCCGGCCATCACGACGCGCTGCTCGGCGCGGTCATCTGCGCCCGTCTCGAGGACCACGCGCGACTGGACGCCTTCCGAACCGCCTCGGGCATCGTCGCCGCCCCCGATCCGGCCTGGCTGATGCTGCGCGGGATCAAGACGCTCGCGCTCCGGGTCGAGCGCCAGTCGGCGAGCGCGCTCGAACTGGCCCGCCGACTCGCGGAGCACCCGGCCGTCCACCGGGTCCGCTACCCCGGTCTGACCCCCGATCCGGTCGCCGAGCGCTACGTCGCCGCGTTCGGGCCGCTGCTGTCGTTCGACGTGGCCGACGGCGACGAGGCGGGCCGGGTGGAGAAGGCGCTCCAGTTGATCGGGAACGCGACCAGCCTCGGTGGCGTGGCCTCGACGCTCGAGGCCCGAGCGCGGTGGGAGCCCGCCCGTGTGCCCCCGGGCCTGCTGCGCCTGAGCGTCGGCCTGGAGGCCGTGGAGGACCTGTGGGCCGATCTCGAGCAGGCGTTCGACGGGCTGGGCAATGGGTAGGGTCCGCGAGCGATGAAGATCGTCTACACCCTGACCGACGAGGCGCCGGCGCTCGCCACGCACTCGCTGCTGCCGATCCTGCGGGCGTTCGCGGGGGCGGCCGACATCGAGATCGACGACCGCGATATCTCGCTGGCGGGGCGGATCCTGGCCCAGTTCCCGGATCGGCTCAAAGACGAGCAGCGGGTCGCGGATGCGCTGGGCGAGCTGGGCGAGCTGGCCCACGAGCCCGAGGCGAACATCATCAAGCTGCCCAACATCAGCGCCTCGGTGCCCCAGCTCAAGGAGGCGATCGAGGAGCTCCAGGGCAAGGGCTACGACATCCCGGATTACCCCGACGAGCCGGGCGATGACGAACAGCGCGACATCCGCAGCCGCTACGACAAGGTCAAGGGCAGCGCGGTCAACCCGGTCCTGCGCCAGGGCAACTCAGACCGCCGCGCGCCCGCGTCGGTGAAGGAGTACGCACGCCAGCACCCGCACTCGATGGGCGACTGGTCGCACGAGTCGAAGTCCCACGTCTCGACCATGAGCGCCGACGACTTCCGCTCGACCGAGCGCTCACACACGCTGGAACGCGAGGACAAGGTCCGGATCGAGTACGTCGACGCCGACGGCAAGACCACCGTCCTCAAGGACGGCATCGCCGTCAAGGCCGGGGAGATCATCGACGCCGCCGTGATGCGCCGGAGCGCCCTCGAGGCTTTCCTGGCCGAGCAGATCGCCGAGGCCAAGGAGCGCGGGGTGCTGTTCTCCGTCCACCTCAAGACCACAATGATGAGGGTGGCCGACCCGATCATCTTCGGGCACGCCGTGCGCGCCTACTTCAAGGACGTTTTCGAAAACCACGGCGATGCGCTCAAGTCCGCGGGGGTCAATCCCAACGATGGGCTGCGCGCAATGCTCAAGGCGATCGAGGAGCTCCCGGACGAGGAGGGCAAGGAGATCCAGCAGGCCATCGAGAAGGCCTACGAGACCGGCCCGCCGCTGGCCATGGTCGACTCCGATCGCGGGATCACCAGCCTGCACGTCCCGAGCGACGTGATCATCGACGCGTCGATGCCGGCGGCGATCCGCAGCTCGGGACAGATGTGGAATGCGGACGGCGAGCACCAGGACGCCAAGTTCGTGATCCCCGACCACTCGTACGCGGCGCTCTACGCCGCGGCCGTCGAGCACTGCAAGGAGCACGGCGCGTTCGACCCGGCCAAGATGGGCTCGACGCCGAACATCGGGCTGATGGCCCAGTCGGCCGAGGAGTACGGCTCGCACGACAAGACCTTTGAGATCGACCGAGCCGGGAGGGTCCGCGTGGTCGACGAGCAAGGGGAGACGCTGCTCGAACACGAGGTCGACACCGGCGACATCTGGCGGATGTGCCAGACCAAGGACGCCCCGATCCAGGACTGGATCCGCCTGGCTGTCTCGCGCGCGCGGGAAACCCACACGCCGGCGATCTTCTGGCTCGACGAGACCCGTGCCCACGACGCCGAGGTTCTGCGCAAGGTCCACTCGGCGCTCGAGGAGCTGGACACCGACGGCGCGGAGATCGAGATCCTCGACGTCGGCGAAGCGGCGCGCCGGACACTCGAGCGCGCCCGGGAGAATCAGGACACGATCTCGGTCACCGGGAACGTGCTGCGCGACTACCTGACCGACCTGTTCCCGATCCTCGAGCTCGGGACGAGCGCCAAGATGCTCTCGGTCGTCCCGCTGATGGCCGGCGGCGGGCTGTTCGAGACCGGGGCGGGCGGCTCGGCCCCGAGGCACGTGCAGCAGTTTCTCGAGGAGAACCACCTGCGCTGGGACTCGTTGGGAGAATTCCTGGCCCTCGGACCGTCGCTCGAGCTGCTGGCGGAGCACGACGACAAGCCGCGGGCCAGGATCCTGGCCGAGACCCTGGACCGGGCGATCGGGCGACACCTCGAGGAGGACCGCTCGCCCAAGCGTAAGGTGGGCGAGCTGGACAACCGCGGGAGCCATTTCTACCTCGCCCTGTACTGGGCGCAGGCCCTGGCCGATCAGGACGAGGATCGCGAGCTGGCCGAGCGCTTCGGCGCTCTGGCCCGGCGGCTGGCCGAGAACGAGGAGAAGATCGTCGAGGAGCTGAGCGCGGTGCAGGGCTCATCGGTCGAGATCGACGGCTACTACCGCCCCGATCCGGACAAGGTCGCGGCGGCGATGCGTCCCAGCCAGACGCTGGGCGAGGCGCTCGACGCGCTGTGATCCGGGCCGGCCGGCCCGACGCGCCGAGTCAGGCGGCGCCGAGCTGCGGCGAGGCCACGAAGGTGAGAAAGCGCCCGACGCCGGTGACTTCGAGTAGCCGCCGCACCTGCGGGGAGCCGCAGGTCAGCCCGAGGCGGTTGCGGTTGCCGTCGGCCAGCGAGAACTGGAGCAGGACGTGCACGCCGGCGGAGTCCATGAAGCTGACGCGGTCCAGATCGACCACGATCGGCTTGGAGTGGCCGGCTCCGACCCGGTTCAGCGATGCCTCGAACTCGGGCGCCGCGGCCAGGTCGACCTCGCCGGCGAGGACCACGACGACGATGCCGTCGCGCTCGACGATGTCAATTTCTATGTTCGATTGCTCGTACACGGCAGGGGCAGCCGGGCGCGGGCCCACCACCCGCGACCAGGTACGGACAGCCTCGGGGACGCGGTCCGCTTGACTGATCAACGGCTGACTAGCGGATAACTCGCGCGTGTCCGCCGTGCGGCGGCGAATCCGCGTCGCGGTGGAGATCTCGGGCGAGTTCGGCAAGATCCGCGACCAGCGGCGTGGCGGCCCCCGCCGGCCAGACCAGCGTGAGCACGGCCGGCTCGGCGTCGATCAGCGGGATCGCTCTGATCCCGAGATGGGCGAAGGGGACCGCGACGATCGCCGGGACCGTGGTGATCGCGCGTCCCGAAGCCACGATCGAGGCCACCTCCTCCGGGGTGACGGCGCCGTCAGGAGTCCGCCGCGCCGGACCACCGCGATAGGCGTCGAGGCCCCAATAGCCCAGCCAGCCCGCATCGCACCAATCGACGATCCCCGGGAACGTCTCGTCGAGCACCTCGCCGACGGTCAGCTCGGAGCGGCCGGCCAGCCGGTGAGCGTCGGTCATGGCCACCACCAGCGGGCTGGTCCGGATCGGCTGGCTATCGAGACCCGGCCCGGTGGGGGCGAACCAGATCAGTCCGGCGTCGGCGTCCCCGAGCCAGCCCCGCGGGGGGACGGTTGGGTAACCGAGCTCGCGCCACTCGACCGTCACCTCGGGATGGGCGGCGGAGAAGCGGGGGAACAGGTCGCCGGCCATCATCGGCGGAGTCATGCTCATGAAGCCCGCATGAAGCCGGCCCTCTTCCTGGCGCGCCCACGATCGCGCGGCGGCCTGCATGTCTTCCATCGCCGCGAGGGCGGCGTGGGCCTTGGCGAGAAATGCCTCGCCGGCCGGCGTGAGCGTGACTCCTCGCGGGTTGCGCTCGAGCAGCCGGACGCCGACCTGGGCCTCGATCCGCGCCATCGCCTGGGACAGCGCGGGCTGGGCGAGCTGGAGCCGGTGGGCGGCCCGGGTCATCTGGCCCTCCTCGGCCACCGCCACGAAGTAGCGGAGCTGCCTGAAATCGAGATCGGTCAGCCGGCCCTCCAGGGGCTCCGGTCGGGTTCCCGCGCCATAAGCGTCGGTTATACCAGGCGGCCATGAACGTATTTGACTCCGCCTGGGGCCTCTGGAAGCATCGGCTTCGCCAGACCAGCGGGGTCTCGGGGGCTCTCAGTGGGACCGGATCAGCGACGCGGGCCGGCCGCGTGGGCGCCTGGGGCGGCGCCTACTCGGTCAGCTCGCGTTACTGGCCGCCGGAACGCACCAGCGGCCACGAAGGTCCGGAAGGCCGGGCTACCAGGCCTGGGTGCGCGAGCAGTGCGGGCAGCCGACCGAGGTCGTGACAATTGCCTCGAATGCATAGCCGCACTCGCACGCGTACAGCGCTCGGTCCTCGGAGGGACCACCGTGGCGCCGCTCGCGGGGTGCGGTGCTGCTCTGGGAATGGGGTGCCGCGCTGGGGCGCTCGGCGCTGTGACCGTCGCGACCCTGCCGGCGCCACCGGACGCTGCGCTCGCTTTGTTTGGTTCTGACCAACATCTCTCTACCTAAGTAACGCTCGAGGACGGGATTGGTTTCTCTTAAAGAGCCAGGTCGTGCCCAGCTAATACGACGTTAATCGGCAGGGGCCCTTTCGGCGTGAGCGACAGGGGGATCGGCCGCCGGCGTGTGGGAGAATCAGGCCAGATGGATCCCAGCCGCAAGCGCGTCATCCGGCTGAGCGTCGCCCTCGCTGCCGCCCTGTTGCTGGCAACGGCGCTCGTTTATGTGAGCTTCACCGCCGGCACCAAGGAGTTCACGGCCTCCCAGCTGCTCAGCCAGGGCAGGCCCGGCCAGACCTATGAGCTGGCCGGCACCGTGCTGCTCGGCTCGGTCCGCCACGACGGGACATCGCTGCTGTTCAAGATCCGCGACCCCAAGCTCGACGTGGCCGTCCCGGTCAGCTATACGGGCATCGTCCCCGACCCGTTCGCCGGCGGGCGAGCGGTGATGGTCGCGGTCCGCGAGGGGGCCGGGACGACGTACATCGGCCAGCAGAATTCGCTCACGACCAAGTGCCCGTCGAAGTACCAGGCGGCAGCCGCGTCGTGACGCCGGGCGGGATCGACTGACATGGCGATCGTCGGCCGCGCCCTGCTGATCCTGGCCCTGGTGGTCGCCCTGTACGGCATCGGCGCCTCGCTGTTCGGGGCGCGGAGCGGCCGGCGCGAGTGGGTCGACTCGGGTCGCCGCGCGGTCTACGCGCTGGCCGGGCTGGCCACACTGGCCTTCGCCATCCTCGAGGCCGCCTTCCTGCGCTCGGACTTCACGTTCAACGTGGTCGCCGAGCACTCCTCGACCACCACGCCGACCTTCTACAAGCTGGCCGCCGCGTGGTCCTCACAGGAGGGCTCGCTGCTTTTGTGGGTGTTCCTGCTCTCGGTGTGGTCGAGCCTGATCTTGTTCCTGACCCGCCGGCGGGTGCGCGAGATCGCGCCCTACGCGACCGCGGTGCTGCTGGGCTTCGGGGCCTTCTTCACCTCGCTGGCGGTGTTCTTCGCCAACCCGTTCGCGACCAGCGCCCAGGCCCCGGCCGAAGGAGCCGGCCTGGATCCGCTGCTCCTACATCCCAGCATGATGATCCACCCCCCGATGCTCTACTCGGGGTACACGCTGCTGACCATCCCGTTCGCCTTCGCGGTGGGCGCGCTGGTCACGGGCCGGCTCGGTGCCGAGTGGATCGCGGTGACCCGGCGCTTCGCGCTGGCCGCCTGGCTGTTTCTCGGCATCGGGATCCTGCTCGGCGCGCGCTGGTCCTACACCGAGCTCGGCTGGGGCGGCTACTGGGCCTGGGATCCGGTCGAGAACGCGGCGCTGATGCCGTGGCTGTGCATCACCGCGTTCGTCCACTCGATCATGATCCAGGAGAAGCGGGGCATGCTGAAGGTGTGGAACGCCTCGCTAGTCCTGGGCAGCGGCACGCTGTCGATCCTCGGCACGTTCCTGGTCCGCAGCGGGATCCTCAACTCGATCCATGCCTTCGGCGCATCGACCCTGGGGGTTCCGTTCGTGAGCCTGATCGGGGCGATGGTGATCGGCTCGATCTTCCTGATCGTGTGGCGGCGCGAGCAGCTGCGCTCGGAGGCCCAGCTCGAGTCGCTGTGGTCACGCGAGGCGGTGTTCCTGTTCCAGAACCTGGTGCTGGTGGCGATGGTGCTGGTGGTCTTCTGGATCACCTTCTTCCCGCTGATCTCGCAGGCGCTGACCGGCACGAAGGTGTCGGTGGGGCCACCGGCGTTCCAGCCGTTCGTCGTGCCGCTGGCCCTGATCCTGGTGCTGCTCTCGGGGATCGGGCCGATCATCGCGTGGCGGCGGGTCACGGTGGCGAACCTGCGCCGGGGGTTCGCGCTGCCGATCGTGGTCGGCCTGGTCACGCTGATCGTGCTGCTCGTCGTGCCCGGCGGCCCGAGCTCACGGCCGTTCGCGCTGGCCATGTTCGCGCTGGGCGCCTTCGTCCTGGCCGGCGTGGCCCAGGAGGTGTGGCGCGGCGTGTCGGCGCGGCGTGCGACCACCCACGACGCGGTTCCGCTGGCCCTGCTCGGGCTGATCAGCCGCAACCGCCGGCGCTACGGCGGCTATACCGTGCACGCCGGCCTAGCCGTGCTGCTGATCGGCGTGGCGGCGTCCTCCTCGTTCAAGCACTCGACCGACGTGCTGCTCTCGCCGGGTCAGACGGCGCGCGTCGACGGCTACACGGTGCGCTACGTGCGACCGGTCGAGGCGATCACGTCCCAGAAGATCTCCTTCGGCGCCGTGCTGAACGTCTCCAAGGGCGGCCACCACGTCACGAACGTGACCACGACGCGCAACTATTACCCCTCGCAGGATCCGTCGGATGGGCTGATCGGCAAGTTCTTCGACAGCGCAAACTCGGACAGCGCGGTCGGGCTGGATGCCGGGCCTCTTCGAGACATCTGGACCGTGATCAACGTCCAGACCACTCCGCTCGACTCGTTGATCAACCAGGGCAACAACGTGTTCGCGGCCTACGCCCCGCAGGTGATGACCCGGGCGGCCAAGCTGCCGCCGGGTCAGGCCCAGCAGGCGATGAACGGGCTGTGGTCAGAGCGCGACCTGGCCGTGGCCGAGATCGCGCGCCGCTTCGTGACCCACCCCTGGCAGACCGAGTTCCTGCTGCTCGTGGACCCGATGGTCACGTGGATCTGGCTCGGCGCGCTGATCATCGCCGGCGGCGGCTTCATCGCGCTGTGGCCGATCCCGGTGCTGGCACGCCGGCGCACGCGCGCGGCCAAGCCGGCCCGCCCGCCCGCCTCGCCGGCGGTTCCGGTTCGCGAGCCGGCCTAGTGGGCGCGTCCGTAAGTCGTGCGGCACCGAGAGTGGTCACTGGTGGATGCTGCGTGAGGACGCAGGACCCGACGTGTGGCAGCGCCACACGAGGGTCTGAGGACAAAGCGCAGCGCCGCCAGGGGCCGCTCGAATGCCGCGGGACTTGCGGACGGGTCCACTAGGATGACCAGCCCGCTCGAGCTGCTGATCGTGCTCGCGGTGGTGGCCGGGCTCGTGTTGTTCGTCTCGGCTCCGCTGCGCCGGGCCAGCTCGGAGGCGGAGGAATCGGCCGGGGTCGCCGAGCTCGAGGCCGCGCGCGAGGCCAAGCTGCGCGAGCTGCGCGACGCCGAGCTCGATCACCGGACCGGCAAGCTATCCGACGAGGACTACGCCGAGCTCGACTCGAGTCTCCGCGCCGAAGCGATCGAGATCCTCAACGGGCTCGACCGCGAGCGGGAGCGCTCGCTACCATCGCCGGGGTCATGAGTTCGATCCTCGGCGTCGTTCAGGTGTTCATCTCGGTCGTGCTGGTGTTCCTGATCCTGATGCATTCGGGCAAGGACGCCGGCCTGTCGGGCGCGTTCGGCGTCGGCACCGGCGCGGGGCCGTTCGGTGGCGGTTCGACGGTCGAGCGCAACCTGAACCGCTGGACGATTCTGTTCGCCTGCCTGTTCGTGATCAACACGGTCGTGTTGATCAAGATCACGTAGGGCCGCGGCCGCGCTTACCTGAGGAACCACTGGGGACTCTGGGCCCGGCGCGACCGGTTAGCCGCGGCGTCGTGATCAGCCCCAGGCCACACTCGACCTGGTGCCGCCGCCGAGTGTGGCTAAACGTGCGCGGGACGTACCGCACGCCACACTCGACGGGTCGGATGTGCCGAGTGTGGGGTTTGGCCGGGCGGGCCTGCGACGGGTGGCTAGAGGTCAGGTGGCGCGACTGACCCGGGTGGCGTGAGGGGCGGGATGGCTGGAGGTCAGGTGGCTCGACTGACCGAGCGTTCGGCCGGCGCGTCGCCGGCCGCGGGCGTTCCGCGCCGGACCCTCAGGGCGAGGGCCTTGGCAATCCCAGGGGGCAGGCGGCCGTCGGTGGCCAGCCAGCCGCCGGCCAGGATCAACAGGAGGCCCGCCACGGCGCCGGCGCCCGGCTGCTCGCCGAGCAGGGTCACGCCGAGCGCCACCGCCACGACCGGGTTCACGTAGGTGATCACGGTGGCGCGGCTCGAGCCGGCCTCGCCGATCAGGATCGCGTAGACGACGAACCCGCCGGCCGTGCAGAGCAGCCCGAGCGCGATCACTGCCCCGATGGCGCCGGCGGTCGGGACGCGGCCGGGCGGATCGAGGGCGGCCACGGGCAACAGCACCAGCGAGGCGATGGCCAGGCTCGCGCCCTGTGAGGCGCGGGGATCGAGGCCGGCCAGGCGGTGCTTGACCAGCATCGGGCCGATCGCGTAGCCGGTGGCGGTGAGCATGATCGCGCCTACGCCGAGCAGCTCGCCGCGGTGGCCGGCGACATCGAGGCCGACCAGCGCGATCACCCCGCAGAAGCCGATCAGCAGGCCGAGGGCGCGAACCGGCGTGGGGCGCTCGGAGTGATCGAAGCGCATGGCCAGGAGCGCGCCGATCAGCGGCACGGTGGCGACCATGATCGCGGCCAGCGAGGAGGGAACGCGCTGCTCGCCGAAGGCCAGCATCGGGAACGGGATGCAGATCTCGGCCACCGCGTAGGCGAGCAGCCAGCGCCAGCGCCCGCGCAGGCTGGGCAGGGTCCCGGCGCGCCAGGCCAGCACGAGCAGCACGAGCGCGCCCAGGGTCACGCGACCCCAGGCCAGGGCCGGCGGGGTTACGCCGTGGCGTACG
>JAFAWR010000216.1 GCA_019241635.1 Solirubrobacterales bacterium | reverse complement strand
GCGCCCGCCGCGCCTGCCGCGCCTGCCGCCCCTGGGGAGGCCCCGCGTTCACCGGCGCCCTCCGCCGCGCCCGCCGCGCCCGCCGCGCCGGCGCGCGGCAACAAAGGCGCGGTCACGGTCCAGCAGCTCTCGCGCATCCAGACCCAGATCGCCCAGCGGATGGCGGAGTCCAAGGCCACGATTCCGGACTTCACCCTGCAGGTCGACGTCGCGATGGAGAACGCGGTGGCGCTGCGCGACCAGCTGCGCAAGGCGGTGCGGACCGGCGACGTCGTCCCGTCCTACAACGACTTGGTCGTCAAGGCCTGCGGCCTGGCCCTGCGCGAGCATGACCGCGCCAACGCCGCCTACCGCGACGGGGCGTTCGAGCTCTACGAGCGCGTCAATGTGGGGATCGCGGTGGCCGCCGAGGACAGCCTGATCGTGCCCACGGTGTTCGACGCCGATGGCAAGTCGCTGCTACAGATCGCGCGCGAGGCGCGCACGCTGGCCGACCGGGTCCGCCAGCGCCAGATCACCCCAGCCGAGCTCTCGGGCGCGACCTTCACGGTGTCGAACCTGGGGATGTACGGCGTGGCCAGCTTCGCGGCGATCATCAACCCGCCGCAGGCGGCGATCCTGGCGGTGGGCGAGCTGCGCGAGGTGCCCGTCGTCCGGGACGGCGAGGTCGTCCCCGGCACGCGCATGAGCCTGGTCCTCACCTGCGATCACCGCATCCTGTATGGCGCGCCGGCGGCGGAGTTCCTCGCCCGGGTACGTCAGCTGCTCGAGCAGCCGGTCAACCTGCTCGTCTAGAACCCCTCGGGGTCAGGGAGGTCACTCCTCGTCCGAGGGCAGCCACGGGCCGTGCCAGCCGCCGTAGCCGGCCACCAGCTTCTTGGCTGCCTCGGGCCCCCACGAGCCCTGGGCATACGGATGTAGGGCGGGCGGGGAGTCGAGCAGCGGCTGGACGATCCGCCAGCTCTCCTCGACGTTGTCCTGGCGGGTGAAGTGCGTGGCATCGCCACACAGCGCCGCGTGCAGCAGGACCTCGTAGGGCGTCGCGCCCTCGCCGCCCTCCTGCGCGAACTCCATGTCGAACTCGATCTCGTTCGCGCCGGTCTTGTCGGCGCGCTGCGCGTCGAGGATCATCCTGATCCCGGTCGACGGATCGACCTTGAAAACGATCTGGTTCGGCTCGGGGCGTCGGTGGCCCTCCGGGAGGAAATGAAGGCGGGGAGGGCGCTTGAAGAGCACCCGCAGCTCCGTCTGCCTGACCGCCAGGTGCTTGCCGGTCCGCACGAAGAAGGGAACGCCCGCCCACCGCCAGTTGTCGATCTCGAAACGCACCGCGGCGAACGTCTCGGTGGTCGAGTCCTTCGCGACACCCTCGGTGTCGCGGTAGCCGTCGTACTGGCCGCGGATGTAATGCGCCGGATCGGCGTCCGGCATGGCCCGGAACACCGCGCGCTTGGCGTCGCGCAGCGTTTCCGGATCGCGACCCGAGGGCGGTTCCATCGCGGCGGTGGCGAGCAACTGGAGGAGATGGTTGACCACCACGTCTCGCAGGGCGCCGACCGGGTCGTAGAAGTGACCGCGATCCTCGACGCCGAAGTTCTCGGCCATCGTGATCTGCACGCAGGCGAGGTAGTTGCGGTTCCACACCGGCTCGAGCATGGTGTTGGCGAACCGCAGGTAGAGGATCTCCTCCAGACCCATCTTCCCCAGGAAATGGTCGATCCGGTACAGCTGCGACTCGTCGAGGTGGCGGTGCAGGTCGGCGGCGAGTTGACGAGCCGACTCCAGGTCATGGCCAAACGGCTTCTCGACCACCACCCGCTGCCCGTCGGAGAGCAGTCCGGCCTTGGCCAGGCCCGCCACGACGGTGGCGAACAGCGAAGGGGGGATCTCGAGGTAATACGTCGGATGCTTTTGCTCGCCCAGGGCGTCCGTCAGGCCTGAGTAGGTCTGCTCGTCGCCGAAATCTCCTCGGACGTAACGCAGGCGGGCGGCGAAGCGATCGAACACCTCCTCGTCGAGCTGCTCGCCGGTCTGCTTGATCGAG
This sequence comes from Solirubrobacterales bacterium, assembly GCA_019241635.1. Taxonomy (GTDB): domain Bacteria; phylum Actinomycetota; class Thermoleophilia; order Solirubrobacterales; family Solirubrobacteraceae; genus Palsa-465. Next base: position 13,693 of record JAFAWR010000216.1, on the reverse strand, counting down.
TCGCGCGCCCGCTCGCGCAGCTGCTCGTCGCTCATCTCGTCGACCGCCACGCCGATCACCGGCACCTCGAGCAGTCCGCGCTGCTCCAGGCGGTACAGCGACCGGAACGTCATCTTCCGGGCCAGGTCGCCGGTGATCCCGAAGATCACCAGGGCGTCGGCTTGATGGTCGCTCATGCCCGGCACGCTATCGCCTACCGGCCGTTGCAGCGTCGAACGCAGCCGGTCAAGCCGGCGGCCCGGCGCTCTCAGCTCACTCGCCGGCCAGCCACCGGGCTTCGGCGATCAGCTCCAGACCGTCGCGCTCGAGCCGCCTGGCTTGGCGTGGGTCGATGCGCTGATCGCCGAACGCGGCACGGTCAAGCAGGGCGATCATGTCGGCCGCGAGGGCGTCGCGCCGATGCCCGAGCTCGGCGAGCGCGCCCTCGATCCAGCGATAGGTACGGTCGCGGGGTGAGTCGCTCCCGAGCGCTCTGGTCGACGCCTGCAGGGTGTCGGTACCGAACAGGGCCACGGGGGCGTTGATCTGCTTGTAGGCCGCGGCGAGCTCTTGATAGTCCCTGGACCGCGTCGCGCGCGGCGCCTCGGAGCGCGGCATGATCTCGCTGAGCACTCGGCCGTCGGGGAGGTAGTCGTCCTTGAGACCGAGCAGCGCCATCAGCGTGGGCTGGATGTCGGTGTGGTCGCTCCAGGCCGAGTCGGTCTCGCCGCGCGCGACGCCCGGGCCGACCATCGCCCCCCACGTGTGGGTGATCTGGGGCTGGACGTCGCCGTGGTTCCAGGCATTGGTCGGGTCGATGCAGGAACCGGTGCAGCCGGAATCGTTACCCACGACCCAGTGGAACGGGTTCGCGAACATGGCGAAGGTGGGGGTGCGGGCGGGATCGGCGGTCACCATGTGCAGGATCCCCAGCTCGGTGGGATCGGCGAGATACTCGCTGAGCTTGTCCGAGCCGCCCGTGTAAGGGTTGGCGGCCTGGAGCCCGGCGGTGGCGCGCTCGAATGTCCGCACCGAAGGATCGGTGGCGGCGGGCTGTCCATGCAGGTAGAACGCCGGAGCTGAGTCCTCGTGCAGGTCGAATGGTGTGGTGATTCCCTGCGCCGCGAGCAGCCCCTGGACGTTGGTGTCGATTTCGCCCAGCTGGCTGTAGGTGCACGGGACGGTGACGCCGTTGCACTCGGCCGGCGATGGGTTCGAGCCGACGAACTGATCGTTCTCGTCCGAGCCGACGAAGAACAGCGTGTTCTTAGGCGTGATGCCGTGAGCGGCGAGCTGATTGAAGAAGGTCTCGAAGTCCTGGTCGTACGTGTGCAGCTGCGCGACATACGCGGCCTGACCAGGCCCGAACTGGGTGCCGTCGGCCGCCTCGTGCGTGCTCGACACGTAGGTGAAGGTGACTGGAACCCCGCGCTCCTGGAGAGCGAGGGTGTAGGCGAGCGAGTTGACTGGCTGCAGGGAGTCGTAACCCGGGAAACCTGGATTGCCGTTCGAGTCTGTGATCGGCTGGCCGGCCAGGTTGGTCACCGTCGGCTGACCGGTCAGCAGCGGCGCGATGTACTTGCTCCCGAACATCGCGCGGAAGCCGTGGTAGCCGCGCGGCTCGTCAGGCAGCACATCGGGAACGCTGCCGGCTGCGGAGCACAGGGGGTCGCCCTGGGCGCAGTGGATCGAGAGGCCCTCGAAGTCGGCCGTCGCCTTGTCCTGCTGGTTGGGGTCGTTCGCCTCCTGTGCCTCCGGCGAGTTCGCACCGAACACCTGCGCCACGTCCGGGCTGGTGTTCTCAAGCTCGGTGTCAGCCATCGCCACGCTGCCGAACGTGCAGCCCGCACGCGTGTAGGGCACCCAGGGAGCCGGTGGGTTGCCACCGCCGGGCGTCACGAGCGTCGGGAGCGAGTCCCCGTTCGGAGTGCCGTAATAGACGATGGGGTCGGTCCAGTACGCGAACGATCCCGCCGTGCTCGTGGTCCCATCAGGCCCATACACCTGGTATTCGTTGGCGATTGGCATGCCGTGCCGATCTCCGTACACACCGGTGATCGAGGTCACCAGGTCGTCGGCCGTGTGGGAGATGAGCGGATCGTGATGATTGGCCAGCACCGTCCCGTTCTCCAGAAAGCTGAGAAGGTGCGGCATCTGCTCCAGATCTGACGGCACGTTCGGGTTATCCCGCCTGAAGTGGACGTTGTCGAACTGTATGTAGACGACATGGCTCACCGGGCCCGCGGGACCGTTCAGCCGGCATGTCGTCCCGGACGCGGAAGCCGTGTCCGGAAGCACGAGCGCCGACGCGGTCAGCGACACGCCGGTCATGAGGGAAATGACTAGCGCAACAAGGCGTTTGCACATTCGCGGCAACTCCTCCGGGCCGGAAACACGGGCGAGAGAAGCCAACTCGCCCCGGTTGAGCGGGGGGTTATCAAATCGTGAAGAGACAGGGTCTAAGTGAACGCTTCGCTCCCGTACACGGGTTGTTCACTTCTTGCCGTCTGCGCACGGGTTTGTGATGGCCATGAACAAACTCGCAACCATCACATCGATCGCGGCGGCCGGCGCGCTCGCCGCGCTCCCCGCCACAGCATCGGCGGCTCCGACGGCACCCGCCGGCTACACCCTTCACACGTTCGCCACCGCGCCGGCGCCCGCCACCGGACCGGACGACCTCACGTACCTGGACGGACACGTGTTCGTCGGCTGGCAAAACGGCGTCGGTACCAAGGGCGAACCCGGGCCGAGCGGTCAGACGGACTCGACGCTGGTCGAGTACGACCGATCGGGCACCGCGGTTCAGAAGTGGCAGCTCAAAGGCAAGGTCGACGGGCTGGGAGCCGATCCGCGGACCGACGAGGTCATCGCCACGGTCAACGAGGACGGCAACTCCAGCCTGTACACGATCTCGCTCTCCCGACGCTCCGGCGCAGAGGTGACGCATTACCGCTACTCGCCGGCCCCCGACTCCGCCTCTTCCGGCGGCGTGTTCACGGGTGGCGGCACGGACGCGGTAGTCGTGGATCGCGGCGCGATCATCGTCAGCGCCTCGAACCCGACCCCCGCCGACGCGACCGCTGCCTTCCTGGTGCGGCTCGACCGGCGAACCCACGAAGCGCGCCTGACTCCGACGTTCGCGGATAACGCCGTCGCGACCGATGCCCTCACGGGACAACAGGTCACGCTGGCGCTCACCGACCCTGACTCGAACGCGGCCGTCCCGGCGTCGAGCCCCCGATTCGGCGGCGACTTCGTGCTCGACAGCCAGGCCGATCAGCAGCTCGTGTTCGCCGATCCCTTCCGCGGGCACCGGGCCGGCCTCGAGCGTCTGGCGCTGACGCACGGCGGTACGGCCGCCGGCGTCGACGACATCCGCTGGGCGGAGCGGAGCGGCGGCACGCTGTACATCGTGGACAACCAGACGAACTCCGTGTACGCGCTGAGCGGACCGTTTCAGGCCGGCGAGGCATTCGCCGCTCTCGACACCGTCGGCAGCTCATCGGACACCACCGAGCTCGACACCATCGATCTGAGGACCGGGGCGCTGTCGCCGCTCGTCACCGGCTTCACCGCGATCAAGGGAATCATTTGGGTTCCCGGAACCGCCGGCTCGGGACGGCACCATCACGGTCACCATGGCCACAGCCGGGGACGGCGGCAGGCCTAGCGCGGAAGTGATGTGGGCGCGGCGCCCTGGCGGGCGCCGCGCACCATGCTCGGGTGACCCGGCGCCCACCGGCGGGTATTCGTCTGGCGTGCAGATCAGGATGCTCGGAGGATGGGGAAAGGCCTCATGATCGACGAGAGCAGCGAGTTCGGCGCGCGCGTCGCGCGGCACCTGCGTGAGGAGACGGTGGTGTGGCTGACCACTGTCACCCCGTCCGGTGCGCCGTTGCCGCGCCCGGTCGGGTTCCTCTGGGACGGCAGCGAGAACGTCTTCATCTACAGCCAGCCTGGGGCGCGGATCCGCAACATCAGCGCCAACCCGAAGGTCACGCTGAACTTCCGAGGTGACGCGAGCGGCGGGGACATAGTGATCCTGTCGGGCACGGCCCAGGTGGACGAATCCCGTCCGCCCGCCGGACAGAACGCGGCATGGGTGGCCAAGTACGCGCCGGAGTGGGAGCGCGCGGGAATGGCGGCGGAGTCGTTCTCGGAGCGCTTCAGCGTCCCGGTGCACATCCGCATCAGCGCGGTAAACGGGTTCTGAGCTCGGTTGGAGACGTACGTCTAGCGGCTGCTCATCGCCACCTCGCCGACCCGCCCGGCGGGCGCGGCTTCGCGACGGCGCAGGAGCACGAGCGCGAGCAGCGCCGCCACCGCGATGATCCCCGCCTCGACGTGGAAAGCCGCCTGGAACCCGTCGCTCAGCGCACTGGCGACCGGCGTCCCGGCGTGAAGCGCGCGGGTGGTGTGGTCGGTGGCGATCGTGATGAGCGCGGCGATCCCGATCGCGCCGCCGATTTGCTGGGCGGTGGTCATCAGGCCGGAGGCGAGGCCGCCGTCGCGCTCCTCGGCGTCGCCGGTCCCGAGTCCAATCACCGGGACGAAGGCGAGTCCGAGTCCCAGGCCGGTGGCGATGAGGGTGGGCAGGACGTCGGCCGCGTAGGAGCTTTCCGGGGTCAGGCCCGCCATCAGCCAGAGACCCACGACGGCCAGGCCACATCCGATCGTGATCGGCAGTCGCGGGTCGACGCGGTCGGGCAGCCGGCCCATCAGCCCTGAGCCGATCCCCATCGATGCGCTGAAGGGCAGGAACGAGAGCCCGGTTCGCAGCGGGCCGAAGCCGAGGACGCGCTGGAGATAGAGGGTCTGGAAGAAGAACATGGCCAGCAGGCCGGCGGCGGCGAAGAAGATGACCAGGTCGGCGCGCAGGGCCAGCGGACGGCGGAGCAGCTCAGCCGGCACGAGTGGCGAGGCGGCGCGCCGCTCGCTCAGCGCGAACGCGACCCCCAGCGCGATCACGGCGGCGAGACCACCCAGGGTCCGGGCGGAGGTCCACGCGTGGCTGTCGGTCTCGACCACGGTGTAGACGAGCAGGAGCAGAGCCATCGTGGCCAGCGCCGCGCCGCCCACGTTCGGGGCGTCGCGCCGCGCGCTCAGGTCGTCGGGTGCGAGCAGGCGGGGGACTGCGGCGAGCGCGGCGGCGGCCACCGGCAGGTTGATGAGGAAGATCCAGCGCCAGTTGGCGAGCTGGACGAGGGCCCCGCCGGCCAGCAGCCCGGTCGCCGCACCGAGGCCGAGCAATCCGGCCCAGATCGCCAGGGCGCGGCGCCTTTCGCCACTGCCGGGCGAGGCGGCCAGCAACAGCGCCAGGGCCGATGGGGACAGCAGTGCGCCGAATGTGCCCTGCAGCGCCCGGGCGCCGACGAGGATGCCTGCGCTCGGGGCGACCCCGCAGAGCGCCGAGGCGAGGGCGAAACCGAGCAGGCTGGTCGCGAACAAGCGGCGCGGGCCGAAGCGATCGGCCAGGCGGCCGCCGACGAGGAGGAACCCGCCGAACGTGAGCAGGTAGGCGTTGACCACCCAGGACAGGTTGGCCACCGAGAAGTGCAGGTCCCGGCCGATCGTCGGCAGCGCGACGTTGGTGATCGTGTCGTCGACCAGGAGCATGAATTGGGCGACGCACGCGAGCAGCAGGATGAACGTCTGGCGAGATCGGGTCATGGCTGTTCTCCACTCGTAGAAGTCTTCTACACTTGTAGAAGAAATGCCGTCCGTTGTCAAGTCCCGCTGCGATACTCGTGCGCCCGATGGCCTCATTCGAGCGATCTGAGCGCCGCAGCCGCCTGCTCGAGGAGGCTCTCCGGCTGCTCAGCGAGGCCGGCCTCGGGGCGGTCACGCACCGCAGCGTCGAGCAGGCCGCCGGCGCTCCCCACGGCTCGGTGACCTACTGGTTCGGTAGCCGAGAAGGGCTCATCTCGGCGCTGATCGACTGGTTGTGCGAGGAATCCGAGCGCCAGGTGCGGGCGATCGCCACGCCGGTTCGCCAACAGCTCGCCGCCGGCCAGGCGCTCGATGTCGAGGCCATCACGAGCGGTCTCACGCAATGGATGGACGGCACCGCCGCCCACCACCTCGCCCGCATGGAGCTCGAGCTCCAGGGCGCGCGCGAGCCCGCACACGCCGCGCGCATGACCGCGGCCGCGCAGGTCTTCTGGGATATGTGCGCCGCGATCGCCGAAGGCCTCGGCTCGGACGACCCCGACGGCGACGGGCGGGCGATGGCGGCGATGCTGGACGGGATCCTCCTCGACCGGCTCGCGCACCCGCCCCAGGATCAGGGCGTGGTCGCCGCGTCGGTGCGGTGGCTGCTGGCCGGGCCGCCGGCTTCCCGCGGCTGACCATGTATCAGGCGGCCCCGAGCCGCCTCCTTAACGCACAACGGTGGGTGGCCGGCGGACCGGACCGGCCGCACCGTCGACGCAAGGAGGGAATATGTCCCTGCGCAGCAAACTGATCGGCTTGATCGGCAGTTGTGGCGTGATCGCCTGTGCGGCCGGCGCGATGCCGGGCGCTGCCTCCGCACAGTGTCTGCCACCCGGCTGCAAGCCGCCGCCGCAACCGCACATCCTCTCGATCACGGGGACCGAGGCGGCGCAGACTCTGAGCACCTACTACGGCGGAACCAGTCAGCTCATTGTCAACGGCTGGTACCCGAACCCTCCGAGCCCGCCCCCTCCGGTGACCTTCAAGGCCAGCCTGAGCAACTCATTCGCTCCGGTGCTGGTGGTCGCACACGACGAGCTCTGGTGCGTGGACTCGTCGTACAACTACTACGCCTATACGTTCCCGCACGACAGCGCGGTCGGAGCCGGGACGGCGAGCGTCACGTTCCAGCCCACGCTGAGCTGCCCCACCGGCCAGAAGGTCGCCGAGAGCGCACAGGTGGGACAGGCGCAGCTGCCGGGCGGCACGTATCCGGAGAGCACCCCGACGGTCACGTTCGCATGGGAGGGGTTGGGCTACTGCAGCGACTGCACCTAGACCACGCTGGTCGCGGCCTCGCCGGCGCTCGCGGGGGCCTAACGACACACTCGACGCTCGCCGGTCGCCGAGTGTGCGCAGATGACCCGTATGACGTTCCGAACCGCACACTCGACGAACGCGGCGTGCCGAGTGTGCGGTTACTACGGTCCTGGGGCAGGTGATGCGCGGCGCCGTGTGGTCCGGCGAATAGTGGCGGACTAGTGGCGGGACTTCTTGGCCCGCGAGCGCGCCGAGCGCCCGCGTGTGCGGAGCTTCTTGGCCAGCGCGACGTCCGCGGCGGCGGGTGCGCCATCGTCGCGCCCGGTCTCGAGCACGCAGGGCAGCGTCTCGAAGCGCGGCTCGGACAGGAACACCGCGCACCCCTTCTCGCCGAGCTCGCCCTGGCCCATGATCGCGTGGCGGTCTCGGTTGGAGCCAAGCGCCACGGCCGAGTCGTTGACGTGCAGCGAGCCGAGGCGCGCGCAGCCGACCACGCGGTCGAACTCGTCGATCGTCTCGGCCAGCCCCTCTCGCGTGCGGACCTCGTAGCCCGAGGCCAGCAGGTGGCAGGAGTCCAGGCACACGCCGAGGCGCTTGCCGCCACCCGAGGCGTCGATCAGCGCGGCGAGCTCCTCGAACGAGCGGCCGAGCGTGCCACCCGCGCCCGCGGTGTCCTCGAGGTGCAGCGCACAACGCTCGGTCTCCGAGAGCGCCTGCTTGATGACCTTGCCGGCCCGGGTGATCGCCTTGCCCACGTCTCCCTGCTTGGCCGATCCGGCATGGAGCACCACCCCCACCGCCCCGATGCCCGCGCCCACGCGCAGGGACTGGATCAGCGAAGCACGCGTCTTGTCGCGCATCTCCTTGTCTTCGGTGGCGGTATTCAGGAGGTAGACGGCGTGGATGATCACCGCCTTGATCGGGCTCTCGGCGATGGCCTGGCGAAACTCGGCGAAGTCGTCCTCGCTGTACGCGGTCGGCCGCCACATGCGCGGGGACTGGTTGAAGATCTGGATCGCCTCGCAGCCGCGCGCGACGCCGCGCTCGACCGCGCGCGGCAGTCCACCGGCGTTCGACACGTGTGCGCCGATTAGCATGAGATTCTGTAGGTCATGCGCGTTCGCTTCGCTCCCTCCCCGACCGGGACGCTGCACATCGGCGGCGCCCGGACGGCGCTATACAACTGGCTGCTGGCCCGTGGGCAGGCGTACGGCCCGGATGGCGAGGCCGGGACCCTCGTGCTGCGGATCGAAGATACCGATCGCGAGCGCTCGACCCCGGAGAACGTGGAGCAGATCCTCGACGCGCTGCGCTGGCTTCGGCTGGACTGGGACGAGGGGCCGGTGTTCCAGTCCGAGCGGGCCGAGCGCCATCGCGAGGTGCTCGGTGGCCTGGTCGAGTCGGGGCACGCCTACCACTCCAACGCGACCGCCGACGACGTGCGCGCCTACAAGGAGCGCCATGGCTCGGAGCGGGGCTTCCGCGGCGAGGACGAGTCATCCGGGGCGATCCGCCTTCGCGTCCCGAGCGAGGGCGAGACGATCTTCGACGACGTGATCCGCGGTCAGATCCGGTTCGCCAACTCAACCATGGACGACTTCGTCATCGCCCGCGCCGACGGCTCGGTGCTGTACGCGTTCGCGAACCTGGTCGACGACCTCGACGCCGAGATCACCGACGTGGTTCGCGGCGAGGACCACATATCCAACACGCCCAAGCAGCTGCTGATCCTTGAAGCGTTGGGGATCGAGCCGCCGCGATACGCCCATCTGCCCCTGCTCCACGGCCCGGACGGACGCAAGCTGTCCAAACGCCACGGCGCCGCGTCGGTGCAGGAGCTGCGCGAGGCCGGATACCTGCCGGAGGCCGTCGACAACTACATCGCGCTGCTCGGCGCCGGGTTCGCGGCCGACGAGGAGTTCTTCGCGCTCGACGAGCTGGCCCGTCGCTTCCGGCTCGAGCGTGTGTCGAAGAACCCGGCGGTGTTCGACGAGCGCAAGCTTCGTCATCTGAACGGGCGCTGGATCCGCGAGCTGGACACCGACGAGCTGACCGCGCGCCTGGAAGAGTTCACCGGGCGCGCGGGGCTGCGTGATGCGGTGGCGATCTCCGAGGAGAAGATCCAGACGCTGGCCGAGTTCTGGCCGCTGGTCGGCTTTCTGTTCGACGGCCCGGCCGATGATCCGAAGGCGTTTGCCAAGGTCATCGCCTCCGACGGCGGCGTCGAGTGCCTGAAGGCGGCCCGCGACGCGCTGGCCGGCGCGGAGCCGTTCACGGTCGAGAACGTGGAGGCCGCCCTGCGCGAGGTAGTCGAGGCCCGCGGCACCAAGCCGGTCAAGGTGTTCCAGCCCGTGCGGGTGGCGATCGCCGGAACCACGATCTCCCCGGGGATCTTCGAAAGCGTCGTTCTGCTCGGTAAAGACGAGACACTTGCCCGGATCGACCAGGCCCTGGAACATGCTGCCTGAACGTGGCCCGGTCCCCGACGAACCGAACCAACTTGCCGTCCGACTAAACGAACATCGTATGCCTGCCGATAATTCGGGCTGAGGCGGCCCTGATCTCTGTGGAACCGCCCCCGTCCTCTGAAACGCCAAGAAAGACGAGCACGCCTTCCGTGGCCACGCTAGCTGCAGTAAAGACACCGACTGATCCATACGCCTCGCGCGAGCGCCATCACAACGAGGGCCACGGCCGCAGGCTGACCGCCGCCTTCGAGGCCCTGGAGGCATTCCCGATGCTGGCCGAGTCCCGCAATCGGGTGCTCCGCCTGTTCGAAAGCGGGGAGCCTTCCACCGCCGACGTCGTCGCCGCCGTCGAAGCCGATGTGGCCCTCGCCGTGACCGTGCTGCGTCTGGCCAACCGCGTAGACGGCCGGATGCGCGGCCGCGTCGAGAGCGCGGTCAAGGGCGTCGAGGTTCTCTCGCCGCGCACGGTTCACTCGATCGCTTCCAAGGCGCGCACGTTCGACTTCTTCGAGCGCACCGCGGTGTGGCAGGGCGTGCCCGAGCGTTTCCGCCTGCACGCCGTGGCCACCCAGCGGGCCGCCGACCGGATCGCCCGCGAGCTCGGCTACGAGTCGCGCGACCGGCTGATGGTCACCTCGCTGCTGCACGACATTGGCAAGCTGGTCCTCGTCCATGCCTATCCCGGCTATCCCCGCCAGATCCACGCCGAGGCGCGCACGCCTGAGGAGCGGATCCAATCCGAGCGCCGCGAGCTGGGCGTCGACCACGCGCTGGTCGGCGGCGTGCTCGCCCGTCGCTGGGGCCTGCCCAAGTCGATTGCCAGCGTGATCGAGCGTCACCATGCCGAGGACGTCGACGGCGAGGCCGCCGTCGTGCGCCTGGCCGACATGCTCGCTCACTACACCCTGGGCGGCTCGGTCTCCCCGTCGGAGCTGCTGGCCGTCGCGCGCCAGGTTGGCATCGCGCCGCCCGAGCTGCGGACCGTCATGTATGACCTGCCGCTCCCGAGCTCCGGTGGCCGGCGCCGGCAGATCGATCCGTGCCCGATGTCCACGCGCGAGGTCGAGGTTCTGCGGCGGCTCGCCCGCGGGATGGTCTACAAGCAGATCGCTTCCGAGCTCGGCCTGTCGACCAGCACCGTCCGCACGCACCTCCACAACGTGTACGGCAAGCTCGGCGCCATGGACCGGGCGCAGGCGGTTCTGATCGCCACCGAGCGGGGTTGGATTTAAGCCGCTCGCCTGGGTGCCTTTCGGGCGCCCGTGCGGTGTGATCGAGGGTCGGGTAGTGATCGCGGTTCACGCGAGGGCGCCCGAAAGGCATTCCCGGCTCCCTCGCTAGCTGGCGCGGGTGAGCATCCGCCCGCCACCACGCGGTCAGCAGACGGACCTCACCGCTTCGAAAAGCCTCGCGCAATCACCCCCGTGGTCGTGCGATGATCGGCGGGGATGATCTCGATCACCACGAAGTCGCCTTATGCGCTGAGCGCGCTGGTTGAGCTGCACCACCACGGCGACCGGGGGCCCGTGCCGATCGCCGAGCTGGCGCGCCGGCGTGAGATCCCGGCCCAGTTCCTGGAGCAGCTGTTCGCCACCCTGCGCCGGGCCGGTGTGCTCCGCTCCCAGCGCGGGGTCAAGGGCGGCTACTCGTTCGCGCGGTCGCCGGGCGACATCACGGTGCTGGAGCTGGTCGAGCTGCTCGACGGGCCGGTGGGTGCGGACGCGACCGGGGTGTTCGCCGAGGCGGCCCAGGCCGCCCGGGGCGTGCTGGCGCAGTCGACCGTGGCCGAGATGGCCGAGGCCGAGTCCCGCGCTTCCGGCGCGCCGATGTACCACATCTAGGCGGCAGGCGTGCTTCGGGGCAAAAGCCCGTAAACAAAGCGGATTCGACCGCTGGGGAACCGGTGGGACCGCTCCGATCGGCATCCGACTGTCGCGCGCCTGTCGCGCACTCGGGTGGCAGTGGGTCTCATCTTGGCACTCCCTACCACGGCGCAGCTCACCCTCGACCCATCCCCGGACGCACCCTCGTCATGCGCAAGGTGCTCGCGGCGGGACTGGAACCGGGGCTCGCTCGCGACCGCTCGTCCCAGTCGCGGCCGGGCCCCCGAATGGTCATCGTTCGGTCGTCTTGCGATGTCCCATCGGTTCCTCTGACAACCCCGTGTTGACACGACAACGGGGGGTTGTCAGACTGGTGTTCGTGCCTGAGCAAACCCGATCGACTGCTCACGCCCAGATGTTTGAGGAACTCAAGCAGGTTCGCGCAGCGGCGATCGAGCACGCTCTGGCGGCGCGGGAGTTGGCCCGGGAACGCCGTCGGCTGATCGATGCGTTGCTGGCCGAGGGCTTCTCACAGGCCGATCTGGGCAGAGAGCTCGGCGTGACTCGCCAAGCGATCCAGAAGATGGTTGCCGTGGGTGACGCTAGGCCGCGGCCGTGACGCACAAGCCTGTGCTCTGTGGTGTCGGCGAGGTGTCGATCCGACGCGAGCAGGGGTCGCGTCCGGTGTGGGATGTTCGCCAGGCTGCGGTGGCATGAGCCCGGGGCGGAAGCCACTCCGGTTCGGTGTGTTCCCGCTCGGCATTGCGGGCACCCCGGATGGCCTGGCAACCGGACCGCTCGATGACCCGGACCGGATCGCGGGTGCGCTTGAGCAGTTGCGCGGCGGGGGGAGGCCGTGGCTCGTGCGGATGTATGTGGTCTGGACCGGACCGGATTCCACCGCCAGATGCCTCGAGGAACTCGGGCGCCTTGCCGCACACCACTGGGACCTCGACGTCGTGCTCTCATACAAAGATCCGACTGGGGACGTCGATGCCTGGCTCGGACTAGTTGCCGAGACGGTGACAACCTGGGGTAACCGGCTCTCGACACTGCAGATCACAGGTGAGGCCAACCTCACCGGCGGTGGCGACGGCGACTTCCCGCGTGTCGGCGAGGCACTGGTCCGAGGGGTGATCGACGCCGCCGCCGTGAAGGTCGACCGGGGAAGCACGGTTGAGATCGGCTTCGCCGCCGCGCATGACTCGCAACCCGAGTCATGTTTTCTGTGGCCGCAGGTCCGCGAACTCGGAGGCAGCGACTTCGCTGCCGCGGTCGATTACGCCGGAATCGACATGTACCCCGACGTGTTCGGACCCCCAATGACGCTGGAGCGACTGGGCGGGGCGGTCGGCCTGGTGTTGAGGGTTTTTCGGGAGCGAGTGCTTGAGCCAATCGGGATTGGACTCGATGTTCCAGTGCACGTGTGCGAGAACGGATGGCCGACCGGCTCGCACCGTAGCGCGGAGCGTCAGGCCGCTTGCCTCGAGACTCTGGTGCGGAGCATCGACGCCGTCTCAGCTGAGTTGAACGTCACCCACTGGGAGCTGTTCACCCTCCGAGACGCCGATAGCTCCAAGGATGACCTGTTCCATCAGTTCGGCGTTCTCAGCGACGACTACACACCCAAGCCGGCATTCGAACAGCTCGCCAAGCTATATAGCGAGCTGGGCTAACCCAGCCCGCAGAACTCGAACATCGCCTGCCGAGCGCCCAGTCTCGGCATCCAGGCTTGCTGGCCCCCGGCACAGTCCAGGGCGATCCCTCCGCGATGCAGCGCGGCTCCTCCGTGCCAGTGCCGCCAGCGCCCCACCATAAGCACCGAGGTCGGAGGCATCGCGGGCATCCACGGTGAGCAGACGACTTCCCGGTTCACGCCAAGCCAGGACGATCTGCCGTTGAAGGGGTACGAACGAGCCGCGCCCGCCGGACACGAATCCCAGCTCGCCTACGGCTCGCCGGTCTTCGCGGCCGGCGGCATCCCCATCAGCCCGCCGTTCGCAGTCCCTCCCGGATAACCCGTACGCAACAGGGGAAGCCGACGCTTCAGACGCCTCTTGACCTCCTTGCGTACGTCACCCCGGGACCTACGGATTGCACGGCGTGTACGTGAGCGACTTCCTAACGCCCGCGTGGTACGCAGGCGCATCCGCCGCCACCGACACCGCGTGCCAGGGGCCGTCTGCGCGGACGGACCCCGCAGGTGGCCCCGGCCGACGCCCCGGGCCCCTAGGACGAGATGGGCCTACGGGCGACGCCGTGGCAGGCGTCGCTGGGGCTGTTTTCGACCCCCTTCGGCGAGACGGCTTCTCCTGACGACGGGCGCGCCGGGTCACGACCGAGTCGGGTTAGCACCGGGATGGTCCCGCCTCGTACCATCGGGCGCGCGATGTCGTCGAGTAACCGGCGCGATTTCATCCCGATGCCATTCCGTGAATGGGCGCGTGA
>JAFAWR010000054.1 GCA_019241635.1 Solirubrobacterales bacterium | reverse complement strand
CTGCTCCTGGGCCATCCAGTCCATGACGGCCGCGCCCTCGTGAACCTCCCCCATCTTGTAGGTCCGGCCGGTGTAATACAGGATGCGCTCAGTCGTCGTCGTCTTACCGGCGTCGATGTGGGCCATGATCCCGATGTTGCGAATCTTTTCGAGAGGGAACGTACGAGGCATGTTTGTCAGGTATTCGGGGCTGCGGTTTGTCAGTCGCCTAGAGCCAAATTGCACCGATTTCCGCGAGCAAACCTGCGGACATGAAAAAGGGCCCATCGGGCCCATTCACGACGCGGGTGTCGGGAAAGGGCGGTTGTCTATCTGGTGGACGACTCCATTACAAGGATCCAGCGTGCCCGGGAGTGAGCGCAGATGACCGCCCCACCCGAGGCAAACAGCGAATATAGCAGAGGATCCGGGGCTTCCGGGCGCCTGCTCGTGCCGCGCTGGCAGGCCTCCGGAGCGCCCGCCTCAGCCCGCTCCGAAGGCGCCGGTCCGGCCCGCCTAGCGCTCGCTGTCGGCGTGCTCCTCGGAGCGCTACTCGTGCTCGTCGCGCAGTTCACCGCGCTCTATCACCTGCACTCCGCGACCAGCTCGGCGGCCATCAAGACCATCGGCACCGGCGCCAATCATGCGTGGGCGCCGATTCCGCTCGCCCTCGCCGCGGTGGCGCTCGCGTTCGCGGTCCACCGCTACGGCAGCCGCGTGGCGCTGGTCGGCCTGGTGGCCCTCGGCGTCGCCACACTGCTGATCGCGCTGATCGGCGATCTGCCCGACGCGCATTCGAGTGGGCTGATCGGGTCGAGCGCCAACGGCTACGTGCAGGCCACCTCCAGCCCGAGCGCCGGCCTGTACATGGAGACGCTCGGCGCGGTCGTCCTGATCGTCGCGGGCGGTCTCGGGCTGCTCATGTTCGCGCCATCGCCGAAGCCGGCCGCCTCCCGGCCGACCCCCGGTTGACCCCCGTCCGACCCGCTCCGGACCGACGTTCGACCCCGCGTCCGACCCTCGCCTGACCACCTCTGACGCGTGCCCGCCCCGCCATGGCGGCTCGGTGAGTGAGCAACCTCTTAGCGTACCGGCACGATCTTGGTCGGCATCCTGACATGAGCCTGATTGGACAGCGACTAAGGAGGAATCCCCCGTTACCCTTGACAAACGCGAGGGTTGTCTCACTGCAGCCCCCGGTCCCGTGTGGTGGGCAGCCCTCGCGTTTACCTCCGGCGTCACACTCGACGCACCTCGCGCGAGAAACGAGTGATGATGTCGACGATGATCGGTGACGACGAGCTCCTGGCTCGGTTCGTCGCAGGCGAACCCGACGCCTTCGTCACGTTCTACCGGCGCCACCTGGCCGCCATCCTCGGGTTCTTCCTGCGCCGCACCCGCGACGCCGAGCTGACCGCCGACCTGACCGCCGAGGTGTTCGCGGCGGCGCTGGTCGCCGCGCGTCGCTACCGGCCGGGCGAGCAGCCGGCCCTGGCCTGGCTGTACGGCATCGCCGCGCACAAGCTGGCCGACAGCCGGCGGCGCGGTCGGGTGGAGGATGAGGCGCGCCGGCGACTCGCGCTCGCGCCGCTGACCATCGACGACGAAGATCTCGCCCGGGTCGAGGAGATGGCCGATTCCGGCGCCGCCGAGGCCGCCCTGCAGTCGTTGCCCCAGGGACAGCGAGACGCCGTTCTGGCGCGGGTGGTCCAGGAGCGCCCGTACGCCGAGATCGCCGAGACGATGCGGTGCTCGGAGCTCCTGGCCCGGCAGCGGGTCAGCCGGGGGCTGCGCGCCCTCAGGGACCAGATGAAGGAGGCCGGATGAGTCAGTTCTTCGATGAGCTGGAGAGCCAGCTCCGGTCGGCCGCCGAGACCGTGGCCGGGGCGGGGAGCGTCCCCCGCGCCGGCCGCCCGCGGCGACGCCGGCGGTGGCTGCCGGCGCGGATCGAACTGGCGCCCGTGCTGGCCAGCGTCATCGTGGTTCTCGTGGTGGGCGCCGCGCTCGTCCTGCTCGGACGCGGGCACGGCGTAAACCAGCCCACGCCGCCCGCATCCCCGTCGCCGAACGGCGGCCTTGCCGCGCTGATCCAGCACACCCCACAGAAGCAGCTGCGCCAGGAGTTCGCCTACATGGCAGCGGCGACCAGGGGCGTGCAAGCCTCGCCCGCCTGCCAGGTCCAGCAGCCCAGCGGCGTCTCCTTCGTGCACGCCACCCCCGACCCGCAGCTGCTGTCGACGATCGGCGTGCTGCGGCGCCCGGCCGAGCCGAGCGATCACCTGGCCAACGCGGTGCTGGCCGGCATTCCCGACGTGTACTCGGGCTTCATCCGACGGGCGTTCTCGGTCGATGGGCGGTCGATGTACGTGGTCGTGGCCGGGTTCGACCGGGCGACCAGCGTTCCGTCGGACCTCTGCTTCGCGCTCCAGGAACAGGCGCTCGAGCGCTATCTGCCGAAGATCCCACCGGGCCTGCGGACGCCCACCACCGAGCTGCAAACCGGCTACATCGCCTGGGACCAGCAGTTAGTCGCCCACACTCCGCGCGACGGGATCTGCCTGATCGAGATCGGCCGCAGCGAGAGCAGCACGAGCTGCGGGATCACGGCTGCCCAGATCAGCCTCGGCGTCACCCCGACCGACGACCAGGGCGTCTACAGCGGCATCGTTCCTGATGGCGTGGCAACGGTCACGCTGACCTTCCCCGCCGCTCACGGCCACCCGGCACGCTCAGTGACCGGACCGGCGATCGGCAACGTCTACACGATCGCGGCCGGCCTCGAGCCGCAGCAACCAGTCGAGCCAACGCCAACGGTCACCTGGCGCTCCGCGCACGGCGCGCTGATCAAGACGATTCCGGTGCCAACGCCGGCCCAGGAGCGCGCGGGCTGCCGCCAGGCGCTCGTGGCATGCACCCTCCTCCAGGACGGCGGCCTCACCGAGTCGTCCGGAAGCTCATCGAGCACCTCCGCCACCGCCCCCCAGCTCACCCAGATCGCACCATCGCCACCGCACTAGCCGGCTCGCAGGCGAACCCGCTTCCCGGCTGTCAGCGAGCCCAGCGGGCCGGACATGAGGGCGAAGCTGCTGTCCGTCTTCGGGCGCCCTCGCGGAACCCGCGAGCACCTTCCGAGAATCACTCACCCGCACGGGCGCCCAAGACGGGCACCAGCGAAGCCCCTACCACCGGTAGTGGGCGAAGGCCTTGTTGGCCTGGGCCATGCGGTAAATGTCGTCCTTGCGCTTGAACGCGCCGCCCTGCTGCTGCTGGGCATCCAACAGCTCGTGAGCGAGCCGCTGGGC